>NZ_CM173234.1:649297-973946 GCF_057748015.1 Microbacterium sp. STRO-1N | reverse complement strand
CGAGGCCGACGGCGAGCACCGCGGCGAGCGCGGCTCCGAGCATTCCCCGCGAGCGGGAACGGGAGGTCTGGCCGGCGCGGTCGGAGAGAACCGTGTGATCGGGCACGGCCCCAGTCTACGTGGCGGATTCTATGCGTACTCTGAGCCTTCTGCCAGTCTCAGAACCGAGCGAGGACGTCCTCGACCCCGGCCCGGAACCGGGGGCAGGTCGTGATGTCGTGGGCACTGCAGCGCAGCGCATGCTCGGTCATCGCGCGCGATCGGCGCATCTCCTCCATGCGCTGGTCGAGGTCGTCCAGGTGCGCGTACAGCACCTCGTGCCTGCCCCTGCGGCCATCGTCCAGCAGCACGCCGATCTGCTCGAGCGTCATGCCTGCGGCCTTGCTGCGCTGGATCACCGCGATGCGCACGATGTCGTCCTCGCCGTACCGCCGCCGGCCGGCATCGTCGCGCTCCGGCCGGAGCAGGCCGACGCTCTCCCAGTGACGCAGGACGTTCGTGGGGAGCTCGAACCGCTCGGCGACCTCGCCGACGGACCAGGGACGCGCAGGACTTGACTTCATGTTGACATGAAGTCACAGACTGGTCCCGAACGCAAGATCGAGAGGAGATCTCATGTACGACGTCATCGTGATCGGCGCGGGTCCCGCAGGCCTGCAGGCCGCTCTGACACTCGGCCGGATGCACCGCTCCGCGCTGGTGCTCGACTCGGGCGAGTACCGCAACGGCCCCGTGGCGCACATGCACAATGTGATCGCCAACGACGGCACGCCGCCGGCGGAATTCCGCGCGACCGCCAGGGCCCAGCTGGCCGCCTACGCCGACGTGGAGACGAGGGATGCCGCGGCGACCCGCATCACCGGCGAGCCGGATGACTTCACGGTCGAGTTCGCCGACGGCTCCTCCGAGCAGGCGCGCCGGATCATCCTGGCGACCGGCATGGCCGACGTGCTGCCGCACGTGCCCGGTCTCGACGAGCTGTGGGGTCGAGGCGCCTACACCTGCCCGTTCTGCGACGGTCACGAGTTCAGCGGCGCGCGCATCGGCATCCTCGGCGCCACGGAACGCACCGCGCACCTCATCGGGATGCTCGGTCGCATCGTGGGCGAGATCGTCGTCTTCCCGCTCGACACCGCGGCCGACCCCGCTGTCGCGGCCGTGCTCACGCAAGCCGGAGCGGTCGTGCATCCGGCGCCGGTCGAAAGCGTCGGTCGGACGGATGCCGAGATCGCCGTGCGCACCGCCGACGGCGAAGCCACAGTCGCCGGACTCTTCGTGGCGGCGGGCGCCGTCCGCCAGCGGGCACCGTTCGCCGAGCAGCTGGATCTGCAGATGCTGTCCTCGGGCGCGATCGAGGTCGACGACTTCGGGCGCACCTCGCTTCCGGGCGTGAGCGCCGCCGGCGATCTCGCCCACCGCGCGGCACTGCCGGGGATCATGGCATCCGTGGTCGCAGCGGCAGCGGCGGGTCAGCTCGCGGCAGTCGGCGCCATCCAGGACCTGATGGCATCAGCGCGCTGACATCGGCGCGTCAGACCGCCCCGAGGTCGACACCGGAAGCGGCCGGCTCCGCGTAGCCGACTTCGCGCCACACGTCCCCGACCCGCTCGAACGAGGTCACGCTGGAGAGCGAGCAGCGCCGCGTCCGCGGGTCGTGCTGGAGACGCAGACCCGCGACCGACAGATGGGTGATCCAGATCGGCGCCTGGTGCGAGACGAACACGATGTCACCGGCATCCGTGGAGTCCCAGGCGTCGTTCATCGCCTGGCGCATGCGCTCGGCGATCGAGACGTACGCCTCCCCCCAGCTGGGCGTGGCCGGACGACGCAGGTGCCACCAGTTGCGGGGATCGCGCAGCGCGCGACGCATCCGCGTTCCCTCGAAGACGTTCGTGGGCTCGATGATCCGCTCGTCCTGTTCCGCGGGGAGGCCGAGCATCTCGGTGAACGGCTCGGCGGATTCGCGAGCGCGCTGCAGCGGCGAGCAGCGCAGCTGGGCGACCATGTGGTCGAGGCCGACGACGTACTCGGCGGCGGCTCTGGCCATGGCACGGCCGGCATCGCTCAGGCGGAAGTTCGGCAGCCGCCCGTAGAGCACGCGGTCGGGGTTGTGCACCTCGCCGTGACGGACGAGGTGCAGGCGCTCGGCCGGCACCCGGTCAGACCTTCCGGTACTCGGCTGACCCGAACCCGATGATCAGGTGCCCGACGAACGGGAAGAGCCACAGCAGGAAGAACGAGAACGCCCCTCCCTTGCCGAAGTTCGCGCCCTCCTTGATGGCGACCACGATCGCGAACACGAAGTTCACGACGGGGATCAGGTAGAGCAACGCGAGCCACCCGGACATGCCGGCGATCTTCACCAGGATCACCCAGTTGACGATCGGGATCAGGGCCAGGATGCCGGGGTAGCCGGCCTTGGCGAACACCTTCCACATCGTCACCGCGTACAGCAGATACAGCACGATGCCGGTCACGACCGAACCGGTGGAGAAGAGCTGCTCGGTGATCAGATTCGAGTCCATGGCCGCGAGTCTAGCGAGCACCCTGTCCGTCATGCCTGCCCGGTGATCGCCCGCAGGGCGGCGGCGTGCCGATCGAGCGCGCGCCGGCCCTTGACCGTCGAGCGCACCCAGGTCCTCGGGCGCGCACCGACATAGCCTTTCGTGACCTTGACGTACCCGAGCTTCTCGAGGTGGGAGATGCCCTTGCTCAGCGCCGAGTCGTCGGACTCGATCAGGTCCCGCAGGCTCGCGAAATCGAGCTCGACATCGCCGGCGAGGGCCGCCATGACCGAGAGGCGCACCGGCGTGAGCAGCGCCTCGTCGAGGTCATGCCGCGGATGCGCCACGGCTGCGTCCGGGGAGGAGGGCGGACACGATGAGGGATGCCGCGACGAGCGCTCCCGCGCCGGCGGCGATGCCGGGCGTGACGACGTCGGTCGCAGCGATGAGCAGCGCGAGCAGGAACATGACCAGTGAGGCGAAGCTAAACGCGATCCACTGCGGGACGCGCCATTCGTAGCCGACGTTGAGGAAGCCCCACGGCAGGTTTCGCACGGACATCGCGATCAGGACGATGACCATGCCGAGCGTCATCACGAGCCAGCCCAGATCCGGCACGAACACGACCGCGCACGTCAGACCGAAGAAGACGCCGAGGAATGACGTCGTGAGTCGTACCGGCAAGGACAGCCGCTTCGAACGGTCACCCGCAGGGTCGGAGGCGGACGCCGAGCTCGAGCGGAGCATGACACCGATCGGCCGATGACCGAACGCCACGAACGTGATCAACGCCGCAACGAGCGGGATCCACCACGGATAAGGACCCGCCATGAAAGCCCATGCGAGCGTTCCGACGATCAAGATAGCGAAGACCACCGAGCCGATCAGGTCGAGCTGCGTGGGGCGCAACCGCTCTCGGAAGCGTTCGTTCGCGCCGCCGATGAGTGAGGAGGAGACGAGCAGCGGCACAAGGAGGAGCGTCATCGTCGTCCCTTGGAACCCACCTCTGCCGCTCTCTGCAGCAGCCAGTTCGAGCAGCACCCCGACGTAGGCCGCCATGAACACCGCATACGCCAACTGCAGCGCGGCATGTGCCCGCGGCATCCGCTCGGCGCGCGCCCGCAGGTCGGCGATGCGGTCGAGCGTCCCGACCTCCTGATCACTTTCCATCTGGAAAGTATCTGCCACCCGTCAAGCATCCGCAACCCCACCCGCCGGCGCTTCCCGCGCGCGCCCGTAGAATAGGCGGGTTCCCTTTTCCGAACTGGAGGAATCTTCCGTGCTTCGCACTCACACGACCGGCTCCCTGCGAGCCGAGCACATCGGTCAGACCGTCACCCTCACGGGTTGGGTCGATCGTCGTCGTGATCACGGAGGAGTCGCGTTCATCGATCTCCGCGATGCGTCCGGCATCGCCCAGGTGGTCATCCGCGACGAGGAGATCGCGCACCCGCTGCGCAGCGAGTTCGTCCTGAAGGTCACCGGCACCGTCTCGGCGCGTCCGGCCGGCAACGAGAACCCGAACCTGCCGACCGGAGAGGTCGAGGTCATCGCCGCCGAGGTGATCGTCCTCAACGAGTCCGCTCCCCTGCCGTTCCAGGTGTCCACCGGCCTCGAGGGCGGCGACCCGATCGGCGAGGACGTGCGGTTCAAGTACCGCTACCTGGACCTGCGCCGCCCGTCATCGGCATCCGCTCTTCGCCTGCGCTCCGACGTGAACAAGGCGATCCGCGACGTGCTGCACGCGCGTGACTTCCTCGAGGTCGAGACCCCGACGCTCACGAAGTCGACGCCGGAGGGCGCCCGCGACTTCGTCGTGCCCGCGCGCCTGCACCCTGGCAGCTGGTACGCGCTGCCGCAGAGCCCGCAGCTGTTCAAGCAGCTGCTCATGGTCGGCGGCGTCGAGAAGTACTACCAGATGGCCCGCTGCTACCGCGACGAGGACTTCCGCGCCGACCGGCAGCCCGAGTTCACGCAGCTCGACATCGAGATGAGCTTCGTCGACCAGGAAGACGTCATCGCCCTGATGGAGGAGCTCATCCCCGCGATGTGGGCCACCATCGGCGTCGAGGTGCAGACCCCGTTGCCGCGCATCACGTACGCCGACGCCATGGCGAAGTACGGCTCCGACAAGCCCGACCTCCGCTTCGGCCTCGAGCTCGTCGAGGCGACGGAGTACTTCGCAGAGACCCCGTTCCGCGTCTTCCAGTCCGACTACGTCGGCGCCGTCGTCATGCCCGGCGGCGCATCGCAGCCGCGAAAGGTGCTGGACGCCTGGCAGGACTGGGCCAAGCAGCGCGGCGCACGCGGCCTCGCGTACGTCCTGTTCAACGAGGACGGCACACTGGGCGGCCCCGTCGCCAAGAACCTGTCCGAGGCCGAACAGGCCGGGCTCGCGGAACTCGTGGGCGCGAAGGCCGGCGACTGCGCGTTCTTCGCGGCCGGTTCCGCGAAGGACTCCCGTGCGCTGCTCGGCGCCGCGCGCGTCGAGATCGGACGCCGCCTCGGCCTGCTGGACCCCGACACGTTCGCCTTCACCTGGGTGGTCGACGCCCCGATGTTCGAGCCGGCAGCGGATGCCGTGGCATCCGGTGACGTCGCCGTCGGAGCCGGCGCCTGGACGGCCGTGCACCACGCGTTCACCGGCCCGAAGCCGGAGTTCGAGGACACCTTCGACACCGACCCAGGTTCGGCGCTCGCCTACGCGTACGACATCGTGTGCAACGGCTCCGAGCTGGGCGGCGGCTCGATCCGCATCCACCGCGAGGACGTGCAGAAGCGCGTGTTCGAGGTCATGGGCATCAGCGACGAGGTCGCCGACGAGCAGTTCGGCTTCCTGCTGGACGCGTTCAAGTTCGGTGCCCCGCCGCATGGCGGGATCGCACTCGGCATGGACCGCGTGCTGCAGCACCTCACCAAGACCGAGTCGATCCGCGAGGTCATCGCGTTCCCGAAGACCGGCAACGGCTTCGACCCGCTGACCTCGGCTCCGGCACCCATCACGGATCAGCAGCGCGCCGAGGCCGGCGTCGACTTCGTCCCGGAGGATGCCGAGGCCTGACCCCGTCCTGTCTGCGAGGCCCCGTCGTATCCACGTGGATACGACGGGGTCTCGCCGTTCAGGAGAGGTTTCGCAGACGGGAGTTCACACCGCGTCGGCGTCGGACAGGTCCTCCACCGAGACCGGCACGCGACCGGCGAAGAGCACGCCGATGCCGTACTCCTCTGCCATCGCGAGAGGGCTCTCGGCGAACCGGATCATCCAGGTGCCGTCCTGCCACACGACGACCTCCGGCTCGTCGAACGGCGCCGGTTGCCGGGCGAGCAGCGCACGCTGATCGTCCGCGAGTCCCCAAGAGTCCCCGGCGAGCTCGGTGGCGAGGAACTGCTCGGCGGCGGACCGAAGCTCATCGAAGTCCGCGATGGCACCGACCGCGGCATCCAGAGCCTGAGCGGACGGCTCGGCCGCCGGCTCGATCAGCAGAGTGATCTCGCCGCCGTCGAACGTGCCGCTCCAGCAGGCGATGTCCTCGGGTGCGTCCAGCCGGTCGAGGGAGATTCCCGTCACATCGATCGTCTGCGGCAGTTGTGTCATGCGCACAGTCAAGCAGGTCCTGCGGAGGCGGCGGACTCTTCCGCTCGGCATCCCGCGCCCGCTAGCGTGTGACCCGGGCGGCCTCTCGGCTCCCACCACCCAGGGGAAGGATGCCTCATGGCAGGCAAGTTCGAGCTGTATCAGGACAAGGGCGGCGACTACCGCTTCCGTCTCAAGGCGGGCAATGGCGAGGTCATCGCCACCGGCCAGGGCTACTCGTCCAAGGTGGGGGCGCTGAACGGGATCGACTCGGTCCGCCGCAACGCAGCGGACGCCGAGGTCGTCGAAGTCGACGGCTGATCAGGTCACCGAGACCCCCGCTGACGGCATCCGCAGCGGGGGTCTCGTCGTCGAGTCGGAGCGTCGGAGCGTCGCCACCCGTGCGTCACCTCGCGTTCACTCGGGTCGCATCTGCGCGTCACCGTGCCGGAATAGGTTCCTCCCGAACCCGGCAACCCTGCGCCGGACACCCGAGAGGAACCCCATGGCACCCGTCACCCGTCGCGCCCGCATCGCCAGCGGCATCGCCCTCACCGCCGCCGCGGCACTGCTGCTCGCCTCGTGCGCCGCTGAGGCGTCCGGGACCGCAGACGCATCAGGCGACTCCGCAGTGGATGCCGCGACGGCCACGTCGCTCGCCGATTTCGGAACCCTGGCCGACCTCGAGACCGCCGCGAAGGCGGAGGGCCAGCTCAACGTCATCGCGCTTCCTCGCGACTGGGCGAACTACGGCGAGATCCTCGACCTGTTCGCAGAGAAGTACCCCGAGATCACGATCAACGAGCAGTCGCCGGATGTCTCCAGCGCTGAGGAGATCCAGGCCGCCGAGACCAACAAGGGTCTCGACACCGCTCCGGACGTGTTCGACCTCGGCCTGACCGTCGCGCTGCAGAGCACCGACCAGTTCGCCCCATACCAGGTGGAGACGTGGGACGACATCCCCGCGGAGCTCAAGGAGCCCACGGGGCTGTTCGTCGGCGACTACGGCGGGTACATGTCGATCGGGTACGACTCGTCGAAGTTCCCCGCACCGGCCGCGCTGGACGACCTGCTCGGCGCGGACTACAAGGGATCCGTCGCGATCAACGGCGACCCGACGCAGGCCGGTGCCGCCTTCGCCGCCGTCGGCCTCGCCACCGTGCAGTCCGACGGCACTCTGGACGACTTCCAGCCCGGCATCGACTTCTTCGGCGAGCTGCAGAGCGCAGGCAACCTCCTCAAGGTCGACGTCACCACCGCGACGGTCGCCAGCGGTGAGACCCCGGTCGTCTTCGACTGGGACTACCTCAACGCCGCGCACACCGCCGACAACGACAACTGGGAGGTCGTCGTCCTCGACGGCGTCGGCTACGCCGGCTACTACAACCAGGCCATCAACGTCGACGCTCCGAACCCGGCCGCCGCGCGCCTGTGGCAGGAATTCCTCTACAGCGACGAGGTGCAGAACCTGTGGCTGAAGGGCGGCGCCCGCCCGGTGCGCATGGAGGCCATGATCGAGGCCGGCACCATCGACACCGACCTCGCGGACGCGCTGCCCGAAGCGCCCGCCGAGACAGTCGTCCCCACCGAGGAGCAGTCGGAGAACGCCGGCGCCCTGCTCGGCGAGAAGTGGGCAGCGGCCGTCCAGTGACGCTCGTCGCCACGGCGGGGGCGGATGCTGCGGCATCCGCCCCCGCCCCTGCTCCACCGCCCGGCCGCAGCCGCACGGGTCCGTCGTTCGCCTGGCTGGGGCTGGTGCCCTTCGCCGCCTACGTGATGCTGTTCCTCGCCGTGCCGACCGTGCTCGCGATCGGGTCCGGATTCTTCACCGACGACGGCTCGTTCACCTGGGCGAACGTGGCCGCGCTCGGCGATCCGGTCGTCCTGATCACGTTCGCCAACTCGGCCTGGCTGTCGCTGCTGACCGCCGTCGTCGGAGCCGTCGTCGGTGCGCTCGTCTGCTACGCCCTGCTCGGCATGAATCCGCAGGGCGGGGTCCGCACGACGGTGGATGCCGTGGCCGGCGTCCTCGCGCAGTTCGGCGGCGTGATGCTGGCGTTCGCCTTCATCGCGACGATCGGCACCCAGGGCGTCATCACGGTGTTCCTACGCGACGGGTTCGGGCTCGACATCTTCGCTAACGGCAACTGGCTCTACGCACTGCCCGGGCTCATCCTCCCTTACATCTACTTCCAGGTGCCGCTCATGGTCATCACGTTCATGCCCGCTCTCGCCGGGCTCAAGCCGCAGTGGGCGGAGGCGAATCTCACTCTCGGCGGAAGCCGTGCCAGTTTCTGGCTGCGCGTCGGCTTCCCCGTGCTGGCTCCGTCGTTCCTCGCCAGTCTCCTGCTGCTGTTCGCGAACGCGTTCTCGTCCTACGCCACGGCCGCGGCGCTCGCCAGCCAGGGCTCGCAGATCGTGCCGCTGCAGATCCGGGCGGCGCTCACGAGCGAGACCGTGCTGGGGCGCGAGAATCTCGCCGGAGCACTCGCGCTCGGCATGATCCTCGTGGTCGGCGTCGTCATGTTCCTGTACTCCCTGATCCAGCGCCGTGCCGCACGGTGGCAGGCGTGAACTCGCTGGCGCCCAGCGGCGTCACCCGCTGGATCGTCGGCATCCTGGTCGGCGCATTCTTTGCGATCCCCCTGATCTCGACCCTGCTCTACACCCTGCGGATGCCGGACGGCACGTACTCGCTCGAGCGCTGGGCGGGCCTCGTCGATCCGAGCATGACCGCCACTCTCCGGCCGATCTGGACGGGCCTGGGCAACTCTCTGCTCCTCGCCGTCGTCACCGTCGCGATCGTCCTGCTCGTGCTCGCGCCGACGATGATCCTGGTCAACCTGCGCTTCGAGCGGCTCAAGCCGCTCTTCGAGTTCGTGGTGCTGCTGCCGATCTCGATCCCCGCGATCGTCCTGGTCGTCGGACTCGCCCCGATATACCTCCAGGTCGGACGGATGCTGGGCACCGGCGCGTGGACGCTCGCCTTCGCGTACGGGATCACCGTGCTGCCGTTCGCCTACCGCTCCATCCAGGCATCCATGGATGCCGTCGACCTGCGCACCCTGGCCGAAGCCGCCCGCTCGCTCGGCGCCGGGTGGACCGCCGTGGTGCTGAAGGCGCTCGTGCCCAACATTCGACAGGGGCTGCTGGCGGCATCCCTCATCTCGATCGCCGTGGTCCTCGGCGAATTCACCATCGCGTCCCTGCTCAATCGGCAGGTGTTCCAGACCGCCATGGTCGTCGTGCAGAAGCAGGACCCGTATGCGCCGGCGATCTTCACTCTCCTCGCTCTGTTGTTCTGCTTCCTGCTCCTGCTCGTCATCGGCCGCGCCGCCCGCGGCACCCGGAAGGCACGCTCATGACCGTCGATCACTCCCTGCCCGCCACGGCCGACAACCTCCTGCTCGCCGACGCCGGCGACGGCACGCGCGTCGAGCTTCAGGGCGTCGTGAAGGACTACGGGTCCCAGCGGGTGCTGCACGGCGTCGACCTCGACATCGCGCCAGGCGAATTCGTCTCGCTGCTGGGCCCGTCCGGATGCGGCAAGACCACCGCCCTGAGGGTGCTCGCCGGGCTCGAGAGCGCGAACGCCGGCGCCGTCCTGCTGGGCGGTCGCGACGTGTCCCGCGTACCGACGAACAAGCGCGACATCGGCATGGTGTTCCAGTCGTACTCGCTTTTCCCGCATCTGCGGATCGCCGACAACACCGCGTTCGGGCTGCGCAGGCGAGGGGTCGGCAGAGCCGAATCGGCACGGCGCGCACTCGACGCGCTGGCGCTCGTCGGCCTCGAGGGCCTCTCCGACCGGTATCCGCACGAGCTCTCCGGGGGGCAGCAGCAGCGGGTCGCACTCGCCCGTGCGCTGGTCACCGAACCGAAGGTGCTGTTGCTGGACGAGCCGCTGTCGGCGCTGGACGCGAAGGTGCGCGTGCAGCTGCGGGACGAGATCCGCCGCATCCAGCTGCGCCTCGGCATCACCACGGTGTTCGTGACCCATGACCAGGAGGAGGCCCTCGCGGTGTCCGACCGGATCGCGGTGATGAACGCGGGTCGCATCGAGCAGATCGGGTCGCCGGAGCAGCTCTACACGGCGCCCTCCACATCGACGGTCGCCGCCTTCGTCGGACTCTCCAGTGTGGTGACCGGCGTCGCGGACGGCGATCACGTCGTCGTCTGGGGCCAGCGGCTGCCGTTGCAGAGTCCGGCCGATGGCCCGGTCGATGTGTTTCTGCGCCCGGAGAACGTGCACTTCGCCTCGGAAGCGGATGCCTCGACGACCGCACTCGTCGAGGAGAGCACGTTCCTCGGCAGCATGCGTCGGACTCTCGTGCGCACGGAGTCCGGAGAGCTCGTGCGGCTCCAGCACTCCCCCGGCATCCGTCCGTCCTTCGGCGAGCGCGTGCTCATCGCCGTCGCACCGGAGCCGGTCGCCGTGCACGCGCGCGGCTGAGCGCCGTTGGCGCCGACGGGAGGTGATGCACCCGCCCTTCTCGTGAGCGTTCACGGGCTCCTTGACGCCAGATCGCTGCAGGACTATCGTGACAAGCTCGTGAACGTTCACGTAACCTGCTCGAAAGGACGATGGTGACCCCTCAGCTCGCAGTCGAAGACACCCGCACTCGGACCGGCGGATGGGCGGTGCTCGGCCCGGGGAACATCGCACGACGCTTCCTCACCGGCCTCGCCTCCAGCGCCGGAGAACTCGTCGCGGTCGGCAGTTCCGACAGCTCGCGCGCTCGCGCGTTCGCCGATGAGGCGCAGGGGCAGGGTGCCGCGGATGTCACGGCGGACGACTACGCGGGGGCACTCGCCGACCCGCGCGTCGACGCGGTGTACGTCTCCAGCGTGCACACCGCGCATCCCGCGCTCGTGCTCGAGGCGATCGCCGCCGGCAAGGCCGTGCTGTGCGAGAAGCCCCTGTCCGTGAACCACGGCACGACGATGGCGCTCGTGGATGCCGCACGGCAGGCGGGCGTGCCGCTCGTCGAGGCGTACATGTACCGCTTCCACCCGCAGACCCGCAGGGTGCTCGACCTCGTGCGCGATGGGGCCATCGGCCGCGTCCTGCACATCGATGCGTCGTTCGCGTTCCGCGTCGGCGAGCGCGGCGGGCGCCTCTTCGCCCCCTCAGTCGCGGGCGGCGGGATCCTCGACGTCGGCGGCTATCCCACCACGATGGCGTCCGCCATCGTGGACGCCGCCGACGGCGTGCACGCGTCCGAGCCGGTCGAACTGACGGCCGACGGCACGATCGGACCGACGGGCGTCGACGAGTGGACGGTCGCCAGAGCGACGTACCGCAGCGGCATCACCGCGACTCTGACCACGGGCGTCATGGCGCCGGCCGAGAACACCGTGACGATCCTGGGCGAGCGGGGCAGCATCCGCATCGCCGACCCCTGGGTTCCCGCCGGCGACACCATGATCGAGGTCGCCACGACCGACGGCGTCCAGACGATCACGATCGACGCCACCGACGCGTACGGGCTCGAGGCGGATGCCACCATCGCCGCACTGCGCGACGGCCGCGCCGATGCCCCAGAGATGACCTCGGCCGAGACGCTCGCCACGGCGCGGACTCTCGACCGATGGCGTGCGGCCATCGGGCTGCGGTATGCCTTCGAAGCCGAGGATGCCGACATCCCGCCGGTCCGCGCCGCGTCCCGTATCAGCGCGCCGAGCGCGATGCGGTACGGCGAGATCGCCGGTATCGACAAGCGCATCTCCCGCCTCGTCATGGGCGTCGACAACCAGCCGGACCTGGCGCACGCCTCGGCGGTCTTCGATGTGTACGCCGAGCAGGGCGGCAACGTCTTCGATACGGCGTACATCTACGGCGACGGCGACCTCGAGCGCCGCCTCGGCCGATGGATCGCGAACCGCGGCATCCGCGAGGAGGTCGTGGTCATCACCAAGGGCGGGCACACCCCGCACTGCGACCCGGAGTCCGTGTCGCGCCAGCTGATCGAGAGCCTCGAGCGGCAGGGAACCGACTACGCGGACATCTACATGCTGCATCGCGACAACCCCGACGTCCCGGTCGGGGAATTCGTCGACGTGCTGGACGAGCACGCCCGCGCGGGTCGCATCCGCGTGTTCGGCGGATCGAACTGGACGCCGGAACGCATCGACGAGGCCAACGCCTACGCCCTGGCCAACGGGCGGCAGGGGTTCGGAGTCGTCAGCGATCACTTCGGACTCGCCGAAGCCTACGACGTGCCGTGGGCGGGCTGCGTCCACGTGACGGACGACGCGTCGCGTCGCTGGCTCGAGGAGCGTCAGATCCCGCTGCTGCCCTGGTCGTCACAGGCTCGCGGGTTCTTCACGGGCCGCGCCCATCCGGATGACCTCAGCGACCCGGAGCTCGTGCGCTGCTACTACAGCGACGACAATTTCGAGCGCCTGCGGCGTGCCGAGCAGCTCGGGACCGAGCGCGGTGTGCCGACGACGGCGATCGCGCTCGCCTACGTGCTGGCGCAGCCCTTCCCCACGTTCCCCCTCTTCGGACCCCGTACGATCGAGGAGACCCGCTCGTCGATGCGGGGACTCACCGTCGATCTCACGCCCGAAGAGGTGGCATGGCTGAATCTGCGAAGCTGAGCGGCACGGGCGATCCCGCATCGGGATCGCCCCGCCGGCGCGCGACCATCCTCGACGTCGCCGCCGCCGCCGGGGTATCGCGTCAGACGGTCACCCGGGCGATCAACGACATGCCCGGAATCAGCGTCGAGACCAGGAACCGGGTCCTCGACGCCGCGAGCGCACTCGCGTACCGTCCGTCCCGTTTCGGACGAGGGCTGGTCACCGGTGGCGATCGTCAGCTCGGGCTCGTCGTCAGCGATCTCCGCAACCCGTATTCGCCCGAACTCGCCTCGGCGATCGTCCGTCGAGCGGCGGCGGACGAATGGAGCGTCTCGCTCGTCGACATCGGGCTGTCCGGTGCGGCGGAGCGCGTGCTGAGCGCACTCCAGGCGCAGGTGGATGTCGTGGTCGGCTACCTCGGCGAATGGGCCCCTGAATGGGAGAGCCGCTTCAGTGCGACGCCGCTCATCCTGCTCGACGCCGGTTCGGACTCCCCTCACCCAGGGGTGCTCCTGGACCCAGCCGATGCGATCGAGGAGCTCGCCGCCCATCTCGCCGCGGTCGGCACGCGCCGACCCGTCGTGCTGGATGCCTCGGAGCCGCCTGCCGCGAGCGGGCGGGGTCTCGCGATGGTCGCCGCCCTCGAACGACGGGGCCTCAGCCCTGAGCTCGTCCACGCCGCGGCATCGACGCCAGAGCACGCCTCCGCCGTCGCCGCCCAGATCATCCGCCGGGCTTCGCCTCCTGATGCGATCCTCGCGTTCAACGACCTGATGGCCTTCGGCGTCCTGTCCGCATGCCGGCATGCGGGGCTGGACGTCCCTCGCGACATCCGCGTGGCCGGCGTCGACGGCCTCTCGATCGGAACGCTGGTCGCACCGACCCTCACCACACTCGCGGTGGACTTCGACGAGGTCGCCCGTCACACGCTCGAACTCGCCGTCGCCCTCAGCGAACCGGATTCGGAGGTGGAGGCGCACCGCGTCGTCGCCCACCGGCTCGTGCTGCGCGAGTCGGCGTAGAACAGCGCACGCTACAGCACTCGCGAGAGGAAATCCTTCGTGCGCTGATGCTGCGGGTCGGCGAGCACTGAGCGCGGGTCGCCCTCCTCGACGATGACGCCGCCATCCATGAAGATCAACCGGGACCCGACCTCGCGCGCGAATCCCATCTCGTGGGTCACGACGAGCATCGTCATGCCCTCCTCGGCGAGCGAGCGCATGACCTGCAGCACTTCGCCGACCAGCTCGGGGTCGAGCGCCGATGTCGGCTCGTCGAACAGCATCATGTCCGGATTCATGCACAGCGCCCTGGCGATCGCCACGCGCTGCTGCTGACCGCCGGACAGGTGCCCCGGGTAGGCATCAACCTTCTCGGCGAGCCCGACGCGACCGAGCATCTCGCGGGCGACCTTCTCGGCATCCGGCTTGGATCGCTTGAGAACCCGGCGCTGCGCGAGCGTCAGGTTTCCGAGCACGCTGAGGTGCGGGAAGAGATTGAAGCTCTGGAACACCATGCCGATACGTGTGCGGACCCTGTCGATGTCGGTGTCCTCGTCGAGGATGTCGATCCCCTCGATCAGGATCTTCCCACCCGTCGGCTCCTCGAGCAGGTTCACCGAACGCAGCAGCGTCGACTTGCCAGAGCCGGAGGGGCCGATCACGCACACGACCTCGCCGGCCGACACGGTCAGGTCGATGCCCTTGAGTACTTCGTTGTCGCCGAACGTCTTCACGAGGCCGCGAGCCTCGATCGCCGGCGCGTGGATGTCGATCAGATCCGTGCTCATCGCTGCCTCGCCAGTCGTCGTTCGAGCCACGCTGCCAGGCGCGTGAGCGGGATGGTCACGATCAGGTAGAGCGCCGCGGCCACGACGAGTGCCGTGCCGTTCGCCGTCGCCGATGCGCTGTCGCGCGCGAACGTGGTCAGCTCGCGCGACATGATCGTCGTACCGGCGATGTAGACCAGCGACGTGTCCTTGAGCAGCAGCACGAACTCGTTCGTGAGCGGCGGGATGATGATGCGGAAGCCCTGCGGCAGCACCACCCAGAACATGGTCTTGGTGGTCGACATGCCCAGCGATCGGGACGCCTCGGTCTGGCCCTTCGGCACGGCCTGGATGCCGGCGCGGATGACCTCGGCCATGTACGCCGAGGCGACCAGGACAAGACCGATGATTCCCTGCGCCGCCGGTCCGCCTGGGACCTTGATCCCCAGTCCGATCGGCAGCATGTACGCGACGGCGAAGATCGTGAGCAGGGCGGGGAGTCCGCGGAACAGCTCGATCCACGCGGTCGCGAACCAGCGGAACGGCAGGATGCTGGAGAGCTTCAGGATCGCCAGGAGGATGCCGAGCAGAGCACCGCCCACGAATCCGATCAGCGTGTACAGCAGCGTGTTCACCAGCGCCACCGTGACGATGTCGGGGAACAGGCCTGCCGCGACCTCGGGGTTCAGGAACTGCTTGCTGAAGCGCGGCCAGTCCGTCGCCAGAATCGCCCAGCCGACGACGGCGACGAAGATGGCGTACATCGCCAAGCGGTATATGAGCTGCCTGGTCCTGCGCTTCATCGCCATCGTCGTACCCCGTCGTACCGGAAGATGCGGATCACTCGGCTGCGAAGTAGGAGTCGTAGATCTCCTGGTAGGTGCCGTCCTCCTGCAGTTCGGCGAGCGCGCCGTTCACAGCCTCGAGCAGCTCGGTCTTCTCGTCCTTCGCGAACGCGAAGCCGTAGGACTCGTCGGTCTCGTACTCCTCGACGATCGTGTACGCGTCGTCCGCACGGACATGCTCGACGTTGACCGGGAGGTCCTGCAGGATCGCGTCGATCTGCCCTGCCTGGATGGACGGCCACAGCTCGCCATCGGACGGCAGGCGCACGATCTCGGTGCCCTCTGGTGCGTTCTCGGTCGTGTAGGCCTCGCCGGTCGTGCCCTGCTGGACGCCGACCGTCTTGCCCGCCAGGTCGTCGATGGACTCGATTCCGGAGCCGACCGGGACCATCAGGGACTGCAGCGAGTCGTAGTACGGGTCGGAGAAGTCGATGTTCGCCTTGCGCTCATCGGTGATCGTCATGGCGGAGGCGCCGATGTCGCACGTGCCGGCGAGCAGCGTCGTGCCCGATTGCAGAGCGTCGAATCCGGTGTCCTGCACGGCGATCTTCAGGTCGAGCTTCTCGGCGACCGCCGTCAGCAGATCGATGTCGAAGCCCGTGAAGCCGCTTTCGGTGCTGTCGTCGAAGTCCTCGAACGGCGGGTAGGGGACGTCGGAGCAGACGGTCAGCGTGCCCTCTTCGACGAGTCCGTAATCCGCGCCGCTCTCCGGCGCCTCGGCACCAGGATCGGTTCCACCAGCGCAGCCGGCGAGAAGGAGGACGGACGACGCCGCGAGGGCGACTCCGGTGGCGAGGGTGCGACGGCGGGTCATGATCGCTCCAGTGTGACGGGGCGAGGACGCCCGCTGACGGGTGGGTGAACACATCTAAACACGTCGCGGCGCGGATGACCGTGGATAATCGCCTCTGCGAGGTTACGTTTCGGTTTCAGCGGTTGTGGTACCGGGTCCCGGCTCAGACTTCGAAGTCGACCGCGACGCGACCGGACACGACGGACCGGATGAATCCGGCCGCCTCTTCGTGCGCCGGATGCACCTGGTACGCCTCGAGGGCCGCGGCATCCGCGAAGTCGGCGACGAGCGTGACGTCCCAATTCGCGTCGGGATACAGGCTGTTCGCACCCGCCGAGATCGAGAGCAGCTCGGGGACCACACCGTCGAGGGCGTTCAGTCGCCGTGCGACCTCGGCGGCCTGAGCAGCGCGCTCCGAGGCATCCTCGTTCGCGAGCTTCCACGTGACGACGTGACGGATGGTCATGCCTTCTCCAGTCTCTCGCGCAGGCGCTCGGGTGAGACTCGCCAGTGCGCATGCAGTTCGCCGTCGACGAGGACGACGGGGATCTTCTCCCACCACAGTTCGTACAGAGCGGGGTCGTCGTTGATCGATACCTCTGCGACCTCGATGCGGTCAGCCGTGTCATCGGGCAGCTCGGCGATCACGGCATCCACGACCTCGCGCGCGACGTCGCAGAGATGGCAGTCGGGCTTGCCGATGATGGTGAGCGCGGTCACGCTGCCGGGGTCGCGATCTCGCGCCCCTGCGCGATCCACTCCCCTGTGCCGCCGTCGACGTTCGTGACGTCGTAGCCGCGCGACTCGAGAGCCTCGACGACGCGTGCGGAGCGGCCGCCGACCTGGCAGATCACGTCGAACGCCTCACCGGGCAGCTCATCCAGGCGGCTTCCGATCTCAGACATCGGGATGTTCACGGCGCCGGGGACGTGACCGCGCGCGTACTCGTCGCGTTCGCGGACATCGATGAGCGGCGTGTTCGAGCGCTCGGCGAGCTCGACGACGGTGATCGACTTCATTGCTTCCTCAAGGACGGGGCGCTCGGGCCGTGGGTCGCGGGAGAGACACAAAGCGCCCCCTGTCGACTCGCTCGAGGAGCAGTCGGGGGCGCTCGTGTCTGGGCCGCTTACTTCTTGTTGCGGCGCTGGTGGCGAGTCTTGCGAAGCAGCTTGCGGTGCTTCTTCTTCGCCATGCGCTTGCGGCGCTTCTTGATGACAGAACCCACGGAAACCTCACTACGTCAGGGGCTGGATGTCGCACAATTCGGGACACCCGGGTACGGGCACGGAAAAATGCCTCGGATCAGTCTAGCAAACCACGCGGGGCCCGCTGTTCACACGGCGGCGGATCAGCCGACGTCCGCGATCGGTCGTCGCAGCGCGTCGGCCACGGCCGACTCCGGCACGCGATAACTGCGGCCGAACCGGATCGCGGGAAGCTCTCCGGAGTGCACGAGGCGGTACACGGTCATCTTCGACACGCGCATGATCTCGGCGACCTCGGCGACCGTCAGGAAGCGAACGTCTGGAACTTCGGGCATCCCCTGTACCCCTTTCTGCTGAAGCACACTCTAGGCCGAACCTGTCACGCGTGTAAACCCACGTGGCTGTTGTGGTCTGTGGGACCAGTGGGGCGGTCAGCTCCGCGCAAGGCGCTCGCGGGCGTCCCGCAGCGCCTGGCGTTCGAGCTTGCGCGCGACGCGCAGCGCCTTCTCCGCCTCGCGCACGGCCTTCTGCGCCTCGCGATACTTCTTGTCACCGCCGAGTTCGACCCGGTCGATCTCCAGCCACTCCTGGACCGGGGCGTGCCCCTCGCCTCGGCCGAGCGCGTCGATGTACATCGAGATGCCGTCCAGCAGACGCTCGGTGGCGAATCGGAACGGGTCCTGCTGATCGACGAAGACGCCGGCGTCGATCGCCCTGCGCAGATGCGGGTACTCGTCCGCCGAGATCACACGATCGAACAGCGCCGATTCCCTGGCCGAGACCTCGTCCGCCGTGAGGCCGGTGATGCGCGCCTGCTCCGAATAGCCCGCGAGCACCATGCCGTACCAGCGCGCCTGACCGGTCATCGCCAGAGCGACCGCGAGCCGTTCGGATTCTGTCAGCGGCGTCTCGGCGAGCGCTTCGAGCCCGACTTCGATCCACGCCGAGCTGTTGGGCGTGATCGGCGACCCCGTGATCGGCAGGGCGAGGATCCACGGGTGGCGCAGATAGATGAGCACCTGGGCCTCGAACAACGCGCGGAGCCTGTCCCGCCAGCCCTCGTGCTCCCGATGCTCCTCCGGTGGGATGCCGGTCGCCTCCTCCTGCATCAGCAGCAGGAGGTCGTCCTTCGCGCTCACATAGCGATACAGGGACATCGGGGTGAATCCGAGCTTCGCCGCAACGGCCGCCATCGACACGGCGCCGATCCCATCGGCGTCCGCCAGTTCGACCGCCGCCTCCACGATCCGCTCGACGCTCATCTCGCGCTTGGGCCCGCGCTGCGGGTTCGCGGCGACACCCCAGGCCAGCGCGATGCCCCGGGGGAGCTCTGGCAGTTCCTCGTCCGTCATGCCGTCATCCTACTTCTGTTTATTTGCTAAACCGTGTGTTATGGTCATACACAGTTGTATTGGACGTACACAGTTTACGCAATCCACAGAAAGGAATCACGCTCATGACCACTGCCGCGATCACGATCGAAGGCCTGCACAAGCGGTTCGGCGATCACGTCGTCCTCGACGGGATCGACCTCACGGTCGCCCGTGGAGAAGTGTTCGCCCTGCTCGGGCCGAACGGCGCCGGCAAGACGACGGCCATCAACATCCTCACGACGCTCACCAGGCCGGATGCCGGCACGGTCTCGGTCGGCGGGTTCGACGTCCGCTCGGACCCGATCGCGGTCCAGCAGCGGATCAGTCTCACCGGCCAGTCCGCCGCCGTCGACGACGCCCTCACCGCCACCGAGAACGTCGTGATGTTCGGCCGGCTCTCCGGTCTCGGGCGCGCGGCGGCTCGACGCAGAGCTGCAGAGCTGCTCGACCGCTTCGGCCTGAGCGATGCCGCCTCACGCGCGGTTCGGACCTATTCCGGTGGCATGCGCCGTCGCCTGGATCTGGCTCTGAGCTTCGTCATCACGCCGGAGATCCTCTTCCTCGATGAGCCGACGACGGGTCTCGACACGCGCAGCCGTCGCGATCTGTGGGACATCATCCGGTCGATGGCGGATGCCGGGACGACCGTCTTCCTCACGACGCAGTACCTCGAGGAAGCCGACCAGTTGGCAGACCGGATCGCCGTGCTGCATGACGGCCGCATCGCGGCCCTCGGCACCGCCGATCAGCTGAAGTCACGCGTCGGCGGTGACACGGTCGAGGTGCACGACGCGCACGGCGAGCTGATCCTCGAGGTGGCGACCGACGGAACTCTGCCTGGCCTCCGCCGCGCTCTCGATCAGCTCGACGAGCAAGGAGCCGAGGGCACCGTGACGCTGCGCCGCCCCACGCTCGACGATGTCTTCCTCGCCCTCACGGGCACCACCCGCTCGAGCACCGACTCCCGCGTCGGTGCCGCATCCATGAAGGAGTCCGCATGACCAGCCTGACCGCCGCGCCAGCGGCCCCCGCCCTCCCCGCCCTGCGTCCCCGGCTGCGCGGAGCGACCGCCGAGATGATCTTCGTCGGCCGCAGCATGCGCCACTCCTTGCGCGACGGGGAGTCGCTCCTGATGGCGATCATGCTTCCCGTGATGCTGATGCTGATGTTCACGTGGGTGTTCGGCGGCGCCATCGACCCGTCCGGCGCGTATGTCGACTACGTCGTGCCGGGCATCATCCTGACGTGCGCCGGGTTCGGCGCCTCCTCGACGGCCGTGTACGTCGCGAACGACATGCGCACCGGCATCATCGACCGGTTCCGCACCATGCCGCTGCGCGCCGGTGCCGTTCTCACAGGTCATGTCGTGGCGAGCCTGATCCGCAACCTCATCGCGACGTCGATCGTGATCGGCGTCGGCGTCCTCGTCGGCTTCCGCCCGACGGCGGATATCGGCGAGTGGATCGCCACCGGGGCGCTCATCGCCCTGTACATCCTCGCGATCACGTATCTGTTCGCCGCGATCGGTCTTGCCGCCGGGTCGCCGGAGGGCGCCAACGGATACGGCTTCATCCTGCTGTTCCTGCCGTACCTGTCCAGTGCCTTCGTACCGGTGGCGAGCATGCCGGAGTGGCTGCAGCCGATCGCCGAGTATCAGCCGATCACCCCGATCGTCGAGACGATCAGGGCGCTGCTGATGGGCACGAGCGTGGACTCCGAGCCGCTGTGGGCGATCATCTGGTGCGTGGTGATCCTCGCGGTCGCCACCGCCTGGGGCGCCTGGCTGTTCCGCCGCAAGGCCGGACGCCGCTGACCGCGGCATCCCGATGCGAACCCGTCCGGCGTCGCGTGCGTCGGGCGGGTTCGCTGCGTCAACCGCCGAGCCGCTTGAGCGCGCTCTGCACGACGTGCTTGGCGGACGCGGCGGCGCGCCCGACCGCTTCGGCCGCGTGCGCCGCGCCGTCCGGGAGCGGGACGAGATCCAGGTCGGTGCGCTCGTCGAACGCATCGACCAGGAACGGCATGAGCCAATCGTCGATGACCTCGAGCGGCTCGATCGCCAGGCTGTAGTAGCGGCGCTGGCCGTCCTCCCGCACCGTGACGAGATCCGACTCCCGGAGCACTTTGAGGTGCTTGGACACGGTCGGCTGGCTGATGCCGAGCTCGCTGACGATCTGGGTCACGCTGGTGCCGGCATCCCCATCGGTCGACCGCCGGAGCAGGAGCTGGAGGATGTCCCGCCTCGTGCCGTCCGCGATCACGTCGAAGATGTCGGTCATGTGATCAGGGTAGTCGTCCCACGGGCGGAGTACCATGACGAAGGCTCCGCAACGAGCGAGTCCAGCGGTCGAACAGGAAGGGAACGATGTCGGGCATCCGGTCTGCCGTCTCTCCCCGACGTGGGCTCGATCGCGCTCTGCAGTTCGTGAAGCACGTGATCACCTCGTCGCCGTCGCGGTTCGCGATCGTCATCTTCGCGGCGCTGGTCCTGGTCTTCACGGCACTGCTCTCCCTGCCGATCGCATCGGCGTCCGGCACCATCACACCGCTCGCCGATGCGCTGTTCGTCGCGGTCTCCACGATCTGCGTCACGGGCCTTGCTACGGTCGACATGGCGACGCACTGGTCGGGTTTCGGGCATGTCGTCATCTTCATCGGCGTCAACATCGGCGGCATGGGCGTGCTGACGCTCGCCTCGCTCATGGGCATGGTGATCTCCAAGCGCCTCGGTCTGCGCGCCAAACTCATCGCCGCCGGCGACACGAACCCGCTGCGAGCGCACGGCGGCCCAGTCAACGAGGGCCAGACCGTCCGCCTCGGTGAAGTCGGACAGCTGCTGACGACCGTGGCGCTGTCGACTCTTCTCATCGAGGGCGTGGTCGCGGTCCTCCTCTACCCTGGTCTCGTCATGGCCGGCATCGACCCGCTCGTGGCCCTCTGGGAGGCGCCGTACTACGCGGCGATGTCGTTCACCAACACCGGCTTCAGTCCCAACGTCGGCGGCGTCGGCGTCTTCGCCGACGACTACTTCGTCCTGAGCGTGCTGATGGTCAGCGTGTTCCTCGGCAGCATCGGGTTCCCGGTGATCTATACGCTCGCCAAGCACCACTGGCACATCGCGCGCTGGTCGCTGCACGCCAAGCTGACCCTCATCACGACCGTCATCCTGTTCTTCGCCGGCGCAGTCGTCTTCCTGATCCTGGAGTACGACAACCCGGGGACCTTCGGATCGATGGATGCCGTGGACACCACGTTCCAGGCGTTCTTCCTGTCCGCCATGACCCGCTCCGGCGGGTTCAGCGTGGTCGACATCAGCGAACTCAACGGATCATCGCTCGTCGCCGGATCCATGCTCATGTTCGTCGGCGGCGGCTCGGCATCCACGGCCGGCGGCATCAAGGTGACCACCCTGGCCGTCCTGGCCATCGCCGTGTGGTCCGAGGCCAAGGGCCGCCAGTCGGTCGAGGTCTTCGGCCGCCGGATCCCCAGCGATGTGCAGCGCGTCGCGCTGTCGGTGGTCGCCTGGGGTGCGACGATCGTCGCCCTGTCGACCATCGTGATCGCGCAGATCACCAAGGCGGACATCAGCCATGTCCTGTTCGACGTCATCTCCGCCTTCGGCACGGTCGGACTGTCGACCGGGCTCACCGGGGAGCTCCCTGATTCGGCGTCCTACGTGATGGCTGCGACGATCTTCATGGGACGCGTTGGTACAGTGACACTCGCCGCGGCGGTCGCCGCGACGTCGCGAACGCAGCTCTACTCGCTGCCGGTGGAAAGGCCGATCGTTGGTTGACGTCATCCGGGGCGATGCCCCCGTTCTCGTGATCGGACTCGGTCGCTTCGGTGCCGCGTGCGCCGGCGAACTGGATCGGCTGGACCGCGAAGTGCTCGCGATCGACGACAGCCTCGAACTCGTGCAGAAGTGGTCCGATCGGGTCACGCACACCGTCCAGGCCGACGCCCGCAACATCGACGCACTGCGTCAGATCGGTGCGCAGGACTTCCAGGTCGCTGTCGTCGCCGTCGGCTCGCTCATCGAGGCATCCGTCCTCATCACGGCCAACCTCGTCGACCTGAAGGTGCCGCAGATCTGGGCCAAAGCCGTTTCGCAGTCGCACGGCAAGATCCTCGCGCGCGTCGGTGCGAACCACGTCATCTACCCCGAACGGGAAGCGGGCGAGCGCGTCGCGCACCTCGTGAGCGGTCGGATGCTGGACTTCATCCGCTTCGACGACGACTTCGTGCTGGCGAAGATGTACCCGCCGAAGTTCATCCGCGGCGTCGGGCTCAATCAGTCGGGCGTGCGCACGAAGTACAACGTCACCGTGGTCGGCGTGAAGAGCCCCGGCAAGCCGTTCCGCTACGCCGAGGCGGACACCGTCGTCACGAACCACGACCTCATCATCGTGTCGGGGACGAACGTCGACATCGAGCGATTCGCCAGCCTGGATCGCTGAGGCACCTCAGGCGTCGATGTCGAGCGTGATCTCGATCTCGTCGTCGACGGCGATGGATTCGGCATCCTGCAGCGCCTTCTTGATCGGCACGATGTAGCCGCCGTCCTTCGGCCACAGCGAGGTCGACAGCGTCGTGCCGCCGACCGTGACCCGCACCGGGATCATGCCCCAGCCGTAGGTGACGATGCCGGACACGTCGTGGATCATCTCGCTCTCGGCTGCGGGCACGGTGACGAAGTGGAACGGCGCTGGACCGCGCCAGTACCAGACCTGCGCGGCGAAACGCAGCTCCATGTCACGCGCCGGCCGCGAGCTCCCGAGCCCGAGCCAGCGCGGCATCCGTCGCCTCGGCGAACACCGCGTCCAGGTGCGCGTCCTGCAGCACGGCGATGGCCCGCTCGGTCGTGCCTTTCGGGCTCGTGACCCTGCGTCGCAGTTCGGCGGGGTTCTCGCCGGACGCGTCCAGGAGAGCCGTGGCGCCGATGAACGTCTGCTCGGCCATGAGGCGCGCGTCGGCTTCGTTGAAGCCCTTGTCGACAGCGGTCTTCGTGAGCTCCTCGATCAGCAGGAAGACGTAGGCGGGCCCGGAGCCGGAGATCGTCGAGAGCGCGTCGATCTGATCTTCCGGCACCTCGATCACGGCGCCGACGAGCTCGAACAGGCGCCGGACGACGGCGACGTCCTCGGCGCCCGCGGCCGTGCCGGCAGCGAGTCCGGTGACGGCCTTGCCGACGGTCGCAGGAGTATTGGGCATCGAGCGGATCACACGAACGTCGCCGCCGAGATGCGTGGCGAACGTGTCCAGCGTGACGCCGGCGGCGAGGCTGACCACGATCGCGTCGGGGCGCAGTACCGGAGCGATCTCGCGGAGGAGATCGGGCACCATCGCCGGCTTCACGCCGACGAGGATGATCCGTGCGGATGCCGCGGCATCCGTGTTCCCGGCCGGCTGCGCGTCGAGAGCGATCGCCGTGACGCCGGCGAGGTCCGCGAGGGCTGCGGCCTTCTCGGCGGTCCGATTCGTGGCGACGATGCCGCCGTCGACCGGGATGCCGGAGGCGACCACTCCGTGCAGGATGGCACCGCCCATCGAACCCGCACCGAGGAACGCCAGGGAAGGAAGGGAATCAGCCATACCGTCATCCTAAAGCGGGTCTCGGACGCCCCGACGGGTCTCCTGCGTCAGCTGGTTGCCGGAACTAGACTCGTGCCATGAGTGCATCCGGCGGCGGCAAGGCCATTCTCGCGGCGTTCCTGGCGAACATGGGCATCGCTCTGGCGAAGTTCGTCGCATGGGCGCTTTCGGGCTCGGCCTCCATGCTCGCCGAGGCCATCCACTCCGTCGCCGATTCCGGCAACCAGCTGCTGCTCATGCTCGGCGGACGCAAGGCGAAGCGGGTCGCCGACCGCGAGCACCCGTTCGGCTACGGCCGCGAGCGCTACGTCTACGCGTTCGTCGTCTCGATCATCCTGTTCTCCGTCGGCGGCGTGTTCGCGATCTACGAGGGAATCGACAAGCTCACGCATCCGCACGCGCTCGATCCGACATGGTGGTGGCTGCCGCTCGTCGTGCTGGTGGTCGCGATCGGACTGGAGTCCTTCTCGCTGCGCACCGCGGTGCGCGAGAGCAATCTCGTGCGCGAGAAGGGGCAGTCGTGGGTCTCATTCGTCCGCCGCGCCAAGGCACCAGAGCTCCCGGTCGTCCTGCTCGAGGACGTCGGAGCGCTGACCGGCCTCACCTTCGCCCTGCTCGGTGTCGGGCTCACGGTCATCACGGGCAACCCGCTGTTCGACGCGCTCGGCACCCTCATGATCGGAACGCTGCTGGTCGTGATCGCGATCGTCCTCGGCGTGGAGACGAAGAGCCTGCTCGTCGGCGAGGGCGCGAACCAGGGCGACCACGACCGGATCGTCGACGCGATCGTGTCAGGACCGGAGGTCGAGAAGCTCATCCACCTCAAGACCCTGTACCTGGGTCCCGATGAACTGCTCGTCGCTGCGAAGATCGCACTCTCGGGAGACAAGACGGTGCGCGAGGCCGCCGACGACATCAACGACATCGAGAAGCGGATCCGGGATGCCGTGCCGGTCGCCCGCGCGATCTACATCGAGCCGGACATCTACCGTCCGTCACTCGACCCCGAGCCGTCGACGGACGTATTCGTCCTGAAATCCGCCGACTGACCGGTCGGGCCGTCCCGTCGGCCCGTCCCGTGTCCGGGTTCGTGCGGCTCACAGCCCTGCGGACCCGCATCGCCCCGGACACGCAGCGAACGATGTCCGGGTTCATGAGGGCACTCGCTCCGCAAACCCGCATCTCCCCGGACACGCAGGAGCTCGCGCCGGGGTGAGCAGCGGGAGCAGTGACCGGTCAGCGGCGGGCTTCGAAGAAGTCGCGCAGCAGGGCGGAGGCGGTGTCCTCGTGGAGCCCGCCGATGACTTCGGCACGGTAGGGCAGCCGTCGGTCGCGCAGCAGGTCGTACATGGAGCCGGCCGCGCCGGCCTTCTCGTCCCACGCGCCGAACACGACGCGCCCGACGCGCGCCTGCAGGATCGCCCCCGCGCACATCGCACACGGCTCGAGGGTCACGACCAGGGTGTGGCCCTCGAGGTTCCATGAACCGAGGGATGCCGCGGCCCCGCGTAGCGCGACGATCTCGGCGTGCCCGGTGGGGTCATGGGTCTCCTCGCGGGTGTTGCGCCCTTCGGCGACGATGCGGCCGGATGGGTCGAGGACGACCGCGCCGACGGGCACGTCGTCGGTCGCCGCGGCATCGCGGGCGAGTTCGAGGGCACGCAGCATCCCCTGTTCGTCGGATCCGGTCATACGTCGACTCTATTGCGGCCTCCGCGGGCATTACCCTTGATCCATGCGTGTTCACGTCGCCGACCACCCCCTCGTCACCCACAAGCTCTCGGTGCTGCGCGACCAGCGCACCCCGTCGCCGGTCTTCCGCCAGCTCACCGAGGAACTCGTGACGCTGCTCGCCTACGAGGCGACGCGGAACGTGCGGGTCTCCCCCATCGAGATCACGACCCCCGTGACGACGACGACGGGCGTGAAGATCTCCGAGCCGCGACCGATCGTGGTGCCGATCCTCCGCGCGGGTCTCGGGATGCTGGAGGGCATGGTCAAGCTGCTGCCGACCGCCGAAGTCGGATTCCTCGGCATGGTCCGCGACGAGGAGACGTTCGAGCCGACCACGTACGCCGAGCGTCTGCCCGAGGACCTCAGCGATCGCCAGTGCTTCGCGATCGACCCGATGCTCGCGACCGGCGGGTCGCTGGCCGTCGCGATCCAGTTCCTGTTCGACCGCGGCGCCAAGGACGTCACCGCGATCTGCCTCCTCGGCACTCCGGAGGGCGTCGCGGCGATCGAGAAGCTCGTCGGGGACCGCGATGTGACGCTCGTGCTGGGTGCGCTGGATGAAGGGCTCAACGAGAAGGGCTACATCGTTCCTGGTCTCGGCGACGCGGGCGACCGGCTCTACGGCACGGTCTGATCGGTCCTGGCGCGGAGCCTGTTGTCAGAGCGCGTCGACCAACCGCGCGAACGCGCTGAGGCGAGCGACTCCCTCGACCGTCCACGGCAGATCGTCGAGCAGCGCCGGTGAATGAACGAGGTAGGCGACGCTCTTCGCACGGGAGATCGCGACGTTCAGCCTGTTCTGCAGTAGCAGGAACTCCGGTCCGCGCGGGGCGTCCCTTCCGCTGGATGCCGCGAGCGACGTGATCGAGACGACCGCTTCCTTGCCCTGGAAGTTGTCGACCGTGCCGACCGGGATCCGGTCGAAGCCGGCATCCATCAGGACCTCGTGGATCAGCTGCTTCTGCGCGTTGTACGGCGCGACGACGATGATGTCCTCCTCACGGAGGGAACACGGCGGTGCACCCGTCATCCCGTCGGAGTAGGTCCGTCCGAGCAGGTCGCGCACGATCCGCAGCACCTCGGTCGCTTCTTCGGGCGACTGCGTCGCATTGCCGCGGTGACGGACGGGAACCACATGCAGGCCGGGCTCGACGCCGTCGACCGTGCGCAGTTCGGTGCCCGGTGCTGAAGCCAGCCGGCCCGCATACGCCAGCCGAGAGACGGGCTCGGCGACGGCGGGGTGCATCCGCCACGATGTGGCGAGGAAGTAGCCGTGCGCCGGATCCAGAACCTGCTGCCCGGCCATCACCCACCCGAGCGCCGAGGTGTCGACCGGCTCGGGATGCGTGCCCTGGCTCACCTGCGGCAGCTGCTGCGGATCGCCCAGCAGGAGCAGGTTCTTCGCCCCAGCGGCCACCGCGACGGTGGATGCGAGTGAGAACTGCCCGGCTTCGTCGATCACGAGCAGATCGAGACCGTCGCGGTCGACGCGGCGCGTGTTGCTGAAGTCCCAGGCGGTGCCGCCGACGACGAACCCCTCAGGGTGCTCGCCGACGAACGAGGCCATGCCGTCCTTCGGGATGACGGTGAACGGCGGCTCGAGACCGGAATCCTTCGGATGCTTGGCGACCTTCCCCGCGGGGACACCGTCCTCGATGACCCGCCCGAGCAGCGTTTCGACGATCGCGTGCGACTGCGCGACGACACCGACCTTGAAACCGTGGTCCCGCACCAGACGTGAGATCACCTGTGATCCGGTGAAGGTCTTCCCTGTGCCAGGCGGACCCTGGACGGCGATGTAGCTGCGATCCAGATCCAGGATTCCCCGCACGATCGCGTCGATCGTGTCGCCGTCCGCCTGCGGCAGCGCGGACCCTGACCTCGTGCGGGGCACGGCTCGGCGCAGGATGTCGGTCGCCGCGTCGCGCGGGAACTCGGGCGCGGCGAGGTGCACAGCCTGCGCCCATTCCTCGATCGCCTTCTGCTGCGACGCGACATTCGGTGGCGATGCCGGCGTGAGCGCGATCGGCAGATCGTGCCACGTCTCCCCCTGGATGGCGCGCTCGCGCACGACGTAGCCGTCGTCCAGGACCTCGACGATCTCGACCTCGTGCGGGGCGTGGATGACCCGGGACAGATTGTCGGCGAAGAACGGCGCCGGTGTCTCGTACAACGCGAACGGACGCCCGCCGACGCCGAGAGTGCTCCCCGGTGCCACCTCGCCGCGCAGCTCGACAAGCCGCGTCAGCGTGCGGTTGCCCTCGCCGACGGCCCAGTCCTCGATGGTGCTGCTGCGGCCGGCGTCGATGCGCAGCACATCCCGGGTCTGCTCCCACACGGAGACGGGTTCACGCAGTCGTTGGAAGTGCCCCTGCCAGAAGCTCTTCGCCTCACGCGGGTAGTAGTCGATCGCGGCGGCCGCGACCCGGTGCACCTCACCGTCCCCTCCAACCCGCACGGCCGCCTCGCCGTCGGCGAGCAGGGCGAGTGAGAGCGGCGAGGGCTCGTACGCGCGCGCCTGAATGTCGTCCGGCGGTGCGGGGAGCACGCCCTCCTGCTTCGCGAGTCCGATCAGCCAGTCGCGCAGTCGACGCGTTGACACGCAGTCGTAGCGGTTGTAATCCGCCAGGTCGGCGAGGATGCCATCGGCCGCGGCATCGTTCCCGGACTCTCTCAGTTCACGCGCCTGGACGTACTGGACGATCGAATCGTCGCCCTTCTGCACGTCGCTGGTGCGCACCTCGTCGCCCATGTACAGCGGCTCGAGCTTCTTGATCGAGTACGACCGTGAGCCGACCCGCACCGATCGCAGCACCAGCGGGTACAGATCGACGAACACGCCCTCGCGCAGCAGTCGATCGACGTCGGCTTCGCCCACTCCGTGCCTGGCGGCCATCGCCGACAGGTGCGACGTCTCGTACGGCGCGTAGTGGTAGATGTGCATGTCGGGGTGCGCCTGCCGGCGCAGCTTCACGAACGCGAGGAAGTCGAGCAGCGCCTGCTTCTCGTCGGCGAACGTGTGCGCCCACAGCGCGGTGTACTGCTCGGCGTTGTCGATCCAGCCGAAGAGGTAGTCGATGCCCCAGTCGGGCCTGCCACCGCGATCGGCGTCGATGACCTCCTCGGTGTACAGCGGATCGCCCTCGAAGTCGAAGAAGATGTCACCGTGGCTCGGCCGAGGCATCAGTCCGATCGCGTGGGCCGAGACGAGCTCGAACGGCGGCGCATCGGCGGCATCGGCCGGCCCACCGGCCTGCAGGCGCGCCTGCGCACGCAGCGCCGCGAACGTGTCGGCGTTCATGCCCTCAGGCGCGTCGGTCGCCGCCGCGAGATCGTCGATGGTTCGGATGCCGGCCGCACGGAGCTTCTGCCGCTGCACCGGGCGCATCCGAGCCACCATCAGCAGGTCGCGGTGCCCGATCACCTGCTCGTCGCACGTCGCGCACCGGCCGCAGGCCGTGAGCTGCAGGTCGCCGCGGTCGTCGCCCCAGGCCAGCGGCGACCCGGCGGCGCCGTCTGCGACCCTCCGGTCGGCGATGAGCGCGCGCAGTCGCGTCCTGCGGACCCGGAAAAGAGGAAGGAGGTCATCGACCGCGTGGGTGCTGAGCGTGCCGTCGCCGAGGATCAGATCGACCTCGTCGGATCGAGGGATGCCGAGCGCATCCAGCTGATCGACATATGCCGCGAGCTGCATGAGCGCCGTGACGCGCGCCTTGCGGGCGAGCTTGGAATCCTGCACACGCCACCGCCCGTCGTCGTCGCGCAGCAGGAAGTCGGCGAATCCGACGAATTCGTCGGTGGAGAACGCGGCCTGGAAGAGGACCTTCGCCTCGGACCGCAGTGCGTCGTTCGTCTCGGCGACGACGGCCGCGAGCGAGGCCGCGTCACGGGAGGAGACCTTGGACACCTCGTGCACGGCTGCGCCGAAGCGGTCGCGATACGACTGGAGCACGTTCTGCTCGTGCACGTCGCCGAGCTCGGCGGCGCGTCGCAGAGTGGCGTCCTCGGGCTCTTCGACGGCAGGGACGCGACCGAGCTTCGCGTCGATCGCGCGGCACCAGGCGAACTCGCATTCCGCGGCCAGCTTCAGGTCGCTGGCGCTCCAGATGACGCGCTGCGCCTCGGTGTCGATCCTCATGCTTCGAGACTAGTTCCGGGGTCGGACATGGCCCGGCCCCGGCGAACGAGGGGCGGTCAGCGAGCGGCGGGGCCCCACCACGTGTCGGTCGGCGTCACCGGCAGCTGTCGCTTGTGCTCGGTGGCGAGGTACTTGCCCTCGATATGAGCGGCCACCTCGGCATCCACTTCGATGCCCTCCAGGTAGTCGTCGATCTGCTCGTAGGTCAGGCCGAGCTCGTCCTCGTCGGCACGGCCAGGCTGGCCGTCCAGAAGATCAGCGGTCGGCACCTTGAGCCACAGTCGGTCCGGAGCGCCGAGTTCGCGCAGCAGCGCCTTCCCCTGGCGTTTGGTGAGGCCGGACAGCGGTAGGAGGTCGGCGGCGCCGTCGCCGAACTTCGTATAGAAGCCCGTGACCGCTTCGGCTGCGTGATCGGTGCCGATGACCAGCATCCGGTCGTGTCCGGCGAGTGCGTACTGGGTGACCATGCGGATGCGGGCCTTGATGTTGCCGCGGTTGAAGTCCGAGATATCGGCGCCTGCGGCGTGCTCGATGTCGCTCTCGACGCCGTCCACGCCGCCTTGGATGTTCACCTCGATCACGCGATCCGCCGCGATGAACTGCAGCGCCGCGGCCGCGTCATCGGCATCGTGCTGCACCTTGTAGGGCAGCCGAACCGCGATGAACGACGCCCGTGCGCCCTGTGCGCGCGCCTTCTCGACGGCGAGCTGCGCGAGGCGCCCTGCGAGCGTGGAGTCCTGCCCTCCCGAGATGCCGAGCACGTATCCGTGCGCACCGGTGGTCACGAGATAGTCGACGAGGAACTGCACCCGCCGCTCGATCTCCGTCTTCGGATCGATCTCGGGCTGCACGCCGAGGGCATCGGCGATCTGCTGCTGAAGCGACACGGAATCCTCCACTCTGTCTGCGTCCAGTATCCCGCGCCCGCATTACGACCGGATGACATCGCGCCGGAATACCCCGGCGCGCGTCGGACTTGTCCTCAGAAGACGACGAAAGTGAGACCTCATGACCCTGATCGGCCGCAGCGACCTCGATGTGTTCCCCCTCGCCCTCGGCGGCAACGTGTTCGGCTGGACCGCCGACCGCGATGCCTCGTTCGCGATCCTCGACGCCTTCACCCAGGGCGGCGGCGACTTCATCGACACGGCCGACGGGTACAGCGCCTGGGTGCCAGGCAACGCGGGCGGCGAGAGCGAGACGATCATCGGCGAATGGCTGGCATCCCGCAAGCCGCGCGACATCGTCGTCGCGACGAAGGTCAGCACGCATCCGGAGTTCCGCGGCCTGTCGGCGAAGAACGTCCGCGCCGCGGCAGAGGCCTCGCTGAAGCGACTCGGCGTCGAGACGATCGACCTCTACTACGCGCACTTCGACGACGAGTCCGTGCCGCTGGAGGAGACCGTCGCGGCCTTCGGCCAGCTCGTGACCGACGGCCTGGTCCGCCACACGGCCGTCTCGAACTACTCCGCCGAACGCATCACATCGTGGGTGTCGATCGCCCAGGATGCCGGGACGGCACTGCCTGTCGCGGTGCAGCCGCACTACAACCTCGTGCACCGCAACGACGTCGAGGAGGGCATCATCCCGGTCGCCGAGGAGTTCGGCCTCGGGCTGGTCCCGTACTACGCGCTCGCGAGCGGCTTCCTCACGGGGAAGTACCGGTCCGAGGATGCTTCGGCTGTGGCATCAGCCCGTGCCGGCGGAGCGGCGAAGTACGCCACGGCGCACGGCCTGCGCATCATCGACGAACTGGAGCGCATCGGCACGGCGCACGGCGCGTCGATCGCGTCCGTCGCGCTCGCCTGGCTGCGGTCGCAGCCCACGGTCGTCGCCCCGATCGCCAGCGCGTCGCGCGTCGAACAGGTGGCGGATCTGCTGGCCAGTGCTCGGATTCAGCTGAGCGCGGAGGAGATCGCGTCTCTCAGCGCGGTGTCGGCCTGGTCGTACGCGAACTGAACGCGCGCGAGGGTCAGGCGGGCGCGACGATCCGGCTCGGACCGGCATCGGTCTGCTCGACGCGCAGCTGAGCAGGGATCTGCTCCTGCATGGCTTCGACGTGACTGATCACGCCGACCGTGCGGCCACCGGCGCGCAGCTCGTCGAGCGTGCGCATCGCGATGTCGAGCGTGTCGGCATCCAGCGACCCGAACCCCTCGTCGATGAACAGCGTGTCGAGGGTGATCCCGCCGGCACGGGCGGTGACGACCTCGGCGAGCCCGAGGGCGAGCGCGAGGGATGAGAGGAACGTCTCGCCGCCGGACAGCGACTGCGCGGGCCGCGTCTGGCCGGTGAAGGCGTCGAACACGACGATGCCGAGACCGGATGCGGCACCGCGCGCGGCGAGCGCGTCGGAGTGGCGCAGCTGATAGCGACCGGTCGACATGTCACCGAGGCGCCGATTCGCGGCATCCACGATCTCCTCGAGCTCGGCGGCGAGCACGAACGTCTCCAGGGTCATCCGGTGAGTGTTGCCCGCGCGGCCCGCGATCGCGTCGGCCAGGCCTTTCAGCACCTCGTGCTCCTTCGCCTGGTCGGCGCTGCGCGCGTGCTCGTTCGCCGCCCTGTCGATCAGGTCGCTGAGACGCTCGGCGATGCCGGTGGCACGCGCCGCGGCGTCCACCTGGTCCTTCCACACCGCACGCGCGGTCGTGGCTGCATCTTCGACCGGCGCGAGATCGATCGGATCCTCGGGGAGCGCGCGCATCTCGAGCGGGAGGAGAATCGCCTTCTCCTTCTCGCGCTGGACGGCATGCTCGGTGATCCACGCTTCGAGTCGATCCCGCTCGCTCGCGGAACGCAGGGCCGTCTCCACGGCATCCGGCCCATCGAAATCGGAGCGCTCGATCGCCGTATCGCGTTCGGTGCGGGTCTCCTCGACGGTGCCGGTGCGACGCGCGACCTCTGCGAGCGCCTCAGCCAGGTGCTGGGCTGTGGCGATGCCGGCGGCCGCGGCTTCGACCCGCTCGGCCACCGAGTCGAAGCCGCCGCGTGCGTCTGCGATGAGCGCATCGGCCTCGCGTTCGCGTTCCTCGAGAACCGCGAGCGCTTCCCTGGCCGAGGCGAGCGCCTGCGTGGACTCGGTTCGTTCGCGTTCCAGTCGGGCGACGCGCTCGTCGAGCTCAGCGAGTCGTGCCTCGACTTCGGCGACCCGACCGCCCGCTGCGGCGGCCTCTTCGTGCGCGGAGTTCGCCTCGGACAGCTCGGTCTCGGCTTGCGCGACGCCGCGCCCCTCCGCTTGCGCGGCGGCCGTGGCGAGCTCGGCGCGCAGCGCCGTCACCCGCTCGGCTGCTTCGCGCTCGGCGTCTGCTGCGGCATCGCGCTGCTGCTGCGCGACGGCGACGTCATCCGCGGACACCGGATCGATGTGCGCGGCCGGCGCCGGATGCGCGGTCGACCCGCACACCGCGCACGCCTCCCCCGGCACCAGAGCGACGGCGAGTTCACCTGCCATCCCGTCGAGTCGACGCTGCAGAAGATCGGACAGCCGGGTCTGCGCCCGCGTGAGCGCCGAGTTGGCCGCGGCGAACTCGGCCTCTTCCGTCGCCAGAGCAGCGGTCAGTCGCTCGACCTCTGCGGCCGCGGTGCGACGCGCCATGGCGCGGTCACGATCGCGGGCGAGGTCGTCGATCCGGTCGGCGGCTCGACGCGCGGCATCGCGCTCGGCCGTCAGTTCGACGCGATGCGCGGGCAGCGTCGCACGCTCGCCCTCGTCTGCCTGGATCCGCGCGGATGCCGCGGCGACCTTCTCCCTGGCCCTCGCCAGCTCGGCGGCGCGCTGGGTCGCCCGTGCCTCGTGCGCCACGGCGTGCTGCCAACTCCCGCGCTCCTCGGTTCGAGCGGCGGCCCACTCCTCCAGCGACGCCGCGGTGATCTCCGGCAGGGGGACCTCGAGCGATTTCCAGCGTTCGCGCGCTTCGATCTCGCTCTCGGCGGCCGCGGCCAGTGCGCGCTGCGCTTTCACCGCGGCGGCGATGGCGGGCCGGAGCGTTTCCGCGCTGCGGGCGCGCTCGAGTTCGGCCCTGGCCGCCGAGATCTGCGGTTCCTCTTCGTCGAGAAGGTTCAGTGCGATGCGGGCGCGATCCCGCTCGCGCTGCGCCGCCTGGTCCTCACGACGCATCGCGAGCGCTGCATCCGCCGTCGTCGACAGCTGTTCGGCCTCGTCGCGATCCGCCTGCGCGCGTTCGGCCCGGTACTCCGCCCGCGCCAGCGCGCGCCGCAGCGCCTCCAGCCGCTCGTCCGTCGTGACGGCGTGAGCCTCGACCGGCACCGGCGCATCGTCGTCGGCGTCTTCGGCATCCGAAGGCGCGCCCGAGAGCCCCGCGGCCTCGACGACCGACTCGGCCTCTTCGATGCGCGTCGTGACGGTCATGAGGCGCGCACTCAGCTGATCGTCCGAGGCCTTCCGGCGCTCCTCGAAACGGGTCTGGATGTCCTCGAAGCGCTCGGTGCCGAACAGACGGCGCAGCAGCGCCTGTCGCTCTTTGCTGTCCGCGAGCAGGAAACGCGCGAACCGGTTCTGCGCCAGCAGGATCACCTGGAGGAACTGGGACTGACTCAGCTGCAGGATCGCATCCAGTTCGTTGGCCACGTCGACCGCTCGTGCCGCGCGTCCGACCCACCCTTCGCCGCTCCACTCATCGAGAGCGACGGCGGACGGCTGCTTGGTCATGCCTCCGCCGCGCTTGGCCGGCCTCGGATACTCGGGCGACCGCGTGACGCGGAAGCGTCCGGCGGTCGTGCTGAACTCGACGACGACCTCGCTGGGGTCGTCAGGGTCGCAATGATCGCTGCGCAGCCGCTTCTCCCCGCCGTCGTAGCGCGGCACCGATCCGTAAAGCCCGAAGCACACCGCGTCGAGGATGCTGGATTTGCCCGCTCCTGTTCGACCGGCGATGAGGAAGATGCCATCGGCCGCGAACGCATCGAAGTCGACCATCTGCCGTTCGCGGAACGGGCCGAACCCCTCGACCTCGAGGCGATGCAGGCGCACTAGACCAGTGCCTCTGCGGCCACCCGCTCGTCGAGCACCTCGCGGATCAGGTCGCGCTCACGCTCGGTCGGCCCGCGCCCCTCGCGGACGTGCTCGAGGAACGCCTCGATGCGATCGGTGTCCGTGACCGCCGACCGCAGGCGCGCCGCATACGACCGTTCGATGCGCTCGACCGTGTTCGCCGGTTCGTGCTGCACCATCGCGCAGAACGGGAACCGCTCCTTCAGCCGACGCATGGGTTCTGACTGCGGGAGCGCGTCGGTGTATGCCGCGCACACCCAGTCCGCGGCGTGGGCCGCGACGTTGTCCGCCGCGAGGATGTCGTCCAGCGTGCCCGTGAGGGTGACGAGTCGGCGCGGCACGGGAAGCTCGAGCCACTCGACGGAGGCGAGTCCGTCTGCGTCGAGGTCGACGAGCCACGAGCCGCGCGGCTTGTCCTGCTCGCCGAAGCTGTAGTGCAGCGGAGCGCCGGCATAGCGGACGCGATCGCTCAGCCGCTGCCGGCCGTGGATGTGACCGAGGGCGACGTAATCGGGGCCGTCGAACACCGACAGCGGCACGACGTCGAGACCGCCCTGACGGACCTCGCGCTCGAGCCCGGCGGTCGCGTCGACCCCGGCGGCGAAGCAGTGCGCGATGGCGACGGAGCGACCGGAGTTCGCCGCCATGCCGCCGCGCACCAGCTCCATGGCGTGCGCCATCGTCTGAGCCTGCGTGCGGAGCACGGCATCCGGCCAGTGCTGCCGCACGATCGCGGGCTCGAGATACGGGATGCCGTAGAAATGGACCGGACCATCGGCATCCGAGATCGTGATGGGCCGCCCGATCGCGACGGGGTCGGTCATCACATGGATGCCGTCGCGCAGCAGTCGCGCCTGGAAACCGAGCCTGGCGGCAGAATCGTGGTTGCCGCTCGTGACGACGACCGCGGCACCGGCATCGTGCAGCGCCACCAGCGTGTCGCCGAGCAGCGTGTAGGCGGGGCCCGCCGGCGTGGCCGAGTCGAACACGTCGCCGGCGACGACGACGACGTCGACATCGTGCGCACGCACCTGCGCGACCAGCGCGGCGAGCACGTCGGCCAGCGCGTCCATGGTGGAGCTGCCATGGAACGTACGGCCGATGTGCCAGTCGGAGGTGTGCAGGATGCGCATACTCACACGGTACGGAGGGCCTCGGACATCGCCCGAGAGGCGTGCCGCGTTGTGCGTGAGCGCCCGCGGAAGGTCCCCGTTCCCACCCTCATCAGGACGATCGACACGCGGTGATGCGCCATGCGCTGTGCGCCTTGTCCTGTGCGGTGTGCGGGGCTGCGCGATGAAGGATCCGGGCTGCCCACCACCCGACAGGGCCGGAAATGCCCCTCCGGCAGGGGGTGTGTCCGCCTCGTCCGACTACCGACTTCCGCGTCATTCCTCCAGGTCGTTGGTCCAATTGGCCTGCTGGATCCGATTGTCCAGTTCGCGCAGGCGCCGCGCGACGTCATCCGCGGCCGCACGCAGCGGTGCGACCGGCAGCGCCGCGACCTGCCGCAGTTCGGAGCGCATCTGGCGCATTCCGACCTGATTCGCCCCAGACGCGGCCTCCGCGGCATCCGTCAGAACGGAGTGCTGCAGCCGGAGCACGTCGCGGCTGGCGAGCGCGTCGGTCATGGTGCCGTCATCGCCGAGGTCGAGCCCGGCATTGGTCCTGTTGATGCGGGTGATCAGCTCGCGCAGCTGCCCGAAGGCCTCCTCGGCCTCGACCAGCAGCGCCGCCGGATCCTCCGCCGGCTCCTCGCCCTCCTGATACCGCGCGCTTCCGGTGATCCGTGCGCGCAGCTGCTCGATGCGTCGCTGCAGATCAGCGCGGGCTGCCAGTGCCTCGGCGAGTCTCATGCCGCCATCCTTGCAGACCGTCGAGTCGGGATGCGACGTAACAAACCGTCACACGCCGAGAAATCTGCTACGCATCATCGGCGACGCAGCAGCCCCTGGTGCTCGGGGTGCGCTTCGAACCAATCCGATACGTACCAGCAGACCGCGTCCACCTTCCGATCGCCGCGCAAGGCGATGTCGGCGACAGCCCCCTCCACCACGCGTGCGGCGTGCCCCTGCCCCCGGAAAGTCGGGACTGTGAAGGCTCTCGTGAGGGCGATCGTCGCCCCGTCGTCTCGATAGTCCAGCACGCTGACGAGTTGCCCGTCGTGCAGCAGCGTGTAGCGCGATGCGTCCTTCTCATCGATCAGGACGAAACCGTCTGCGAGGGTCGATTCGGTCACAACCCCACGTTACGCCCGGCTTCCGACAGGGGCTCCGTTTTGACACGGGACGACACGATCCGACATAATCCACCCATGACCACCAACGCACGCCCTTTGTCCGCCCAGGAGGCGAACGGGACTGCCGGGATGATGATGCCCGGCCGCGTTGCCATGTGTTGCCGAATGTGCAGCTGACACCTCAGCCCACCCCGCCCGGCTCGGCCTTCGCGATCTGCGACGCCTGAGCTCCCGAGCATCCACCAGCGTGCTCGCCACCGGCCCTCAAGGTCATTCTCGCAACGCATCAGAGCCCGTCGGCTCACCCTCCCAAGGACTTCATCATCATGTCGAACACCGCTATCCTCGAGCGTCCCTCCGCCACCACCAGCCGTCTGCGCCCCGTCGCCGATGCCCCGGCCGTCGCCGCTGATCTGCCCGCGACCCGATCACCCCGCGGCTTCGCCCTCTACGTCGGTCTCGACGAGATCAAGGCGGCTGAGGCCGGAGTCAGCCTGCCGCTGCTCGTCGACGCCCTGCGCCGCACACTGGCCGAACTCGCCCCCGGCGCCGAGACGCACGCCACCGTCGCGCTCTCTCCCCACGGAGCAGGCGGCCGCGACCTCGATGTCGTCCGTCTCGCTCTGCAGGAGCCCGGCGCCATCGCCCGCACCAAGGCCGCCGAGGAAGAGGCAGCCGAAGAGGACGAGGGCGTGGTCGTCGACATCTCGCGCAAGCGCGTCCTCATCGACGGCGACTCGGCCGCCTTCACCTACAAGGAATTCGAGCTCCTGCAGTATCTCGTGCTCCGCGAAGGCCGCACGATCGAGCGAACCGAACTCGTCGGCGCACTGTGGCAGTCGCCGGATGACGAGACCCCCGGCGAGCGCACGATCGACGTGCACGTCCGCCGCCTGCGCGCCAAGCTCGGCCGCTACGAGGACATCGTGCGCACCGTTCGCGGCGTCGGCTACCGCTTCGACCGCCACGCGGACGTCGTGATCCGCTACGGCCACGGCACCCCCTCGCCCGACCGCTTCTGACCCGCGACGACGCCGCGGGCGATGTCAGCCCCGCGGCGTAGGGTGTTCGCATGACGATGACAGCGGATGCCGAGGCGCACCAGGCCCCGCCGCTGTCGACCGTGTACCGCCCCGGGCATCCGCTGGATCCGGTCCGGACGGTCCGCGTGCTGATGCGCGGCCCCAAGGACCCGACGATGCTGGTCGACGGTGCGACTCTGTGGCGTGCGAGCCGCACGCCGGGCGGCGTCGCGACGCTCGCACTGCGGTCGGTCTCGGGCGAGGTTCATGCGACGGCCTGGGGTCCTGGCGCCGGCTGGGCCCTCGAGCAGCTGCCCGCACTGTGCGGCGCGGAAGACGATGCCACGGGCTTCGATGTCACGGCGGTCCCGATGCTCGCCGAGATCGCCCGTCGGACGGCCGGCATCCGCCTCACCCGCACCGATCTCGTGTTCGACGCCCTGGCGAGCGCCGTGATCGAGCAGAAGGTCACCTCGTTCCAGGCGTTCGGCGCGTGGCGCGTGCTGGTCAGCCGTTTCGGCGACCCGGCACCCGGCCCGACCCCCAGACCGATGTTCGCCCCGCCGACGATCGACGGTTGGCGCGGCATCCCGTCCTGGGCCTGGCATCGAGCGGGGCTCGAACCTCCCCAATCCCGCGCCATCGTGGCCGCGGCCGCACGCGGGCAGCGCATCGCGGACGCCGTCCTGGCCGCACCGAACGGCGCGGATCGCGACCGCATCCTCACGAGCCTGTCCGGCATCGGCGCCTGGACAGCATCCGAGACGCGCATCAGGGCGCTCGGCGACCCGGATGCCGTGAGCGTCGGCGATTATCACCTCGCTCACGAGGTCGGCTTTGCGCTGACCGGTTCACGCGTCGACGACCACGGGATGCTCGAGCTGCTGGCCCCGTGGGCCGGCCACCGGCAGCGCGTGATCCGACTGATCCTCGCCGGAGGTGCTCGCGAACCCCGCCGCGGCCCTCGCCTCGCACCCCAGGACCACCGCCGGCACTGAGGGCTAGGCTGACGGCATGGCAGCGACGAAGAAGCAGCGGTGGACCTGGCTCGGCGGCACGATTCTGCTGCTCGTGCTGGGGGTGGTGATCGGCCTGATCCTGCAGAACGTGTGGCTCGGCATCCTGCTGGCGGCGATCGTGTCGATCGGCTGGCTCATGCTCGTCGAGTCCCGCAAGGGGCACAACAACACCGGGGTGAACGACGAGACCCACGGCATCGAGATCTGAGCGTCAGAACGTCAGCGCGACAGGTCGTCCGTCGATCATCCTGACGTCCACCGGGTGGTCGTAGATCTCACGCAGCACGTCGGTGCGGACGATGTCATCCGGCGCGGCGTCGGCGACGATCCGCCCGTCGCGCATCGCGACGATCCGATCCGCGTGGTGGCCTGCGACGTTGATGTCGTGCAGCACGACGATCACCTTCTTGCCCAGCTCGTCGGCCATGCGACGGATCAACTGCATGATCTCGGCTGCGTGGCGCAGGTCGAGGTTGTTGAGCGGTTCATCCAGCAGCACGTAGCGGGTGTCCTGTGCGAGCACCATCGCGATGAACGCCCGCTGCCGCTGGCCGCCGGACAGTTCGTCCAGGAAGCGCTCCCGGAACGGTGCCAGGTCGAGGTACTCGATCGCCCGGTCGATGTGCGCGCGATCGTCGACCGTGAAGCGTCCCTTGGAATGCGGGAAGCGTCCGAACTCGACCAGGTCGTGCACGGTGAGGCGCGCCGCGATGTGGTTGTCCTGCCGGAGCACGGCGAGGATCTTGGCCAGTTCGCTCGATGATGCCGTGGTGACATCCTCGCCGTCGACGGTGACCCGGCCTTCGTCGGCCGCGATGAGCCGCCCGATCAGACCGAACAGGGTGGACTTGCCCGCACCGTTCGGCCCGATCAGCGCTGTCACCCCTTCGCCGCCGAACTCGAGGGAGACATCGTCGAGCACGACCGTCTTCCCGTAGCGTTTCGTGACGTTCTCGAGCGCGATCATCGCGCCCCCTTTCTGAGGACGAGGAAGAGGAAGAAGAGTCCGCCGGCGAACTCGATGATCATCGAGATGCTTCCCCCGAACCCGAAGATCTGCTCGAGGACGACCTGCCCGCCCAGCAGGCACAGCATCCCGATGAGGGCCGCCGTCGGCAGCGTCCATGCGTGTCGGAACGTCCCGGCCCAGGAGTAGGCCAGGTTGGCGACGATGAGCCCGAAGAACAGGATCGGTCCGACCAGCGCGGTGGATGCCGCGATCATCACCGAGATCAGGGTGAACAGCAGCATGACGAGGCGCCGATGGTCGATGCCGAGTCCGACCGCGGCCGGCTCGCCGAGCGTCAGGACGTCGAGTTTGCGCACCAGCGGGACGATCGCGATGCAGGATGCCGCGACCAGCACGCCGGTGAACAGCAGGAGCATCGGGTCAGGGCGGGTGAGCGAGGCGAACATCGCGTCGGTGAGCACCTGGAAGTCGAGGGGATCCAGCATCCGCTGCATCCACTCCGAGAAGCTGCGGAAGAACGTGCCCAGCACGATGCCGACCAGCAGCATGAGGTGCAGGGATCGCCGCTTGCCGCCGAACATCCACGTGAACAGGAACACGCTGAACGCGACCATGACGACCACCTGCACGACCCACAGCAGCAGTTCGTTCGCACGCAGGAAGGATGCGGAACCGAAGAAGAACACGATGGTCGTCGCGATCAGCACGTAGAAAGCGTCGAAGCCCATGATCGAGGGCGTGAGGATGCGGTTCTGCGTGATCGTGTGGAAGACGACCGTCGATACGCCGACCGCGACCGCCACGACGAGCATCGCGAGGACCGTCAGAGAGCGGATGCGCAAAGCGAAAGCCAGCGAACCCGGCACGTCGGTGAAGAGGTAGACCGCGATGAGCGCGATCACCGTGAGACCCAGAGCGCTCAGGCGCACCCACGGGCGCTTGTGCACCGCCTGCGGCAGGGTCAGGGTGCGAGTGTCAGTGAGCACGACTCCCCTTCCGCAGCAGCAGCCAGAGGAACAGCACCGCGCCGACCACCCCGACGATGACCGACAGGGGGATCTCGTACGGGAAGCGCACGACCCGCGCGAGGATGTCGCAGCCGAGCACGAAGACCCCGCCGAGACCGGCGACCCACGGGATCGAGCGGCGCACGTTGTCGCCGATGCTGAGGCTGACGATGTTCGGAACCACGAGTCCGAGGAACGGGATCATGCCGGCGGTCACGAGCACCGCTGCTGTGATCATCGCGATGATGACCATCCCGATCGCGACGACGCGGCGGTAGTTCAGCCCGAGGTTCGTGGCGAACTCCTCCCCGAGCCCGATCACGCTGAAGCGGTCGGCCGCGATCCACGCGACCACGACCATGGCTGCCGCGATCCAGAGGAACTCGTATCGCCCCTGCATGACGGTCGCGAAGCTGCCCTGGGACCACTGGCCGAGCGACTGCAGCAGGTCGAGCCGATACGCGAAGAACGTCGTGACGGACGCCACGACCCCGCCCAGCATGATGCCCACCAGCGGGACGAGCACGAGTTGGCGGACCGGGATCGCGCGCACGATCCGCAGGAACACCCAGGTCCCGGCGAGAGCGAACACGGCGGCGACGCCCATCTTGCCGACCACGGCGAGTCCGGGCCAGAAGACGGTCGTCACCAGCATCCCGAGCGTGGCGAACTCGCTGACGCCGGTCGTCGACGGTTCGACGAACCGGTTGCGCACCAGCATCTGCATGATGAGTCCTGCGATGCCGAGCGAGGCGCCGACGAGGATCACGGCGATCGTGCGGGGGATCCGGCTGACCAGCAGCAGGAAGGATGCCGTGCTGTCCGGGCCGCCGGCGAACAGCGCGACCGGCGACACGTCGGATGCGCCGATGAACAGGCTCGCGATGGCGAGCAGGACGAAGAGGACGCCGATGAGCACCCCCGCCCAGCGACGCCGATGGCGTGCCGGAGCGGGAGCGCTCGTCGAGGCGGTTGCGGTGAGTGTCACGCGTGGGGGGAGGTGGTCACTCCGCGATCTGCATCACGTCGTCGATGAGCAACTGGGTCGTCTCGATGCCGCCGTAGACGATGTACCACGCCACCGGGTCGAGGTAGACGATCGCGTCGTTCTTCGCGGCAGTGGTCTGCTTCACGATGTCGTTGTCGAGCACCTGCGCTGCGGCACCGGCCTCCGCCTCGCCCGTGGCAGCGTCGCGATCGACGATCCAGAGCGTGTCGGGGTCGTGCTCGAGCAGGAACTCGAACGAGATCGGCTCGCCGTGCGTCGCCGAGGCGACGTCCTCGACGACGGGCTCGACGCCGAACACGTCGTACAGCAGGCCGCCGCGCACGTTCGCGCTGCCGCCATCGGCGCTGGAGGGCGCCATGGCACTGAGCTCGCCGCCCGACACGATCACGGCGAGGCCGTCGCCCGCCTCAGCGGTGGCTTCCTTGGCCTCGTCGATGCCCGCTTCGAGATCGGCGAGTGCCTCGGCCGCCTCGTCCTCGGCGCCGAGCACTTCCCCGAGGAAGGTCACGTTGCGCTCGAGGGTCTCGAGGTAGGTGCCGGTGATGCCCAGGTCGATCGTCGGCGCGATCTCGCTCAACTCCTCGTACAGGCCGGAGGAGCGTCCGCCGATGATGATCAGGTCCGGCTGCTGCGCCTCGATCTCGATGAGATCGGCTTCGAACAGGGTTCCGGAGCTGAAGGCGTCGTCGGCGAGGCTGTCCTGCAGGTACTCGGGCACGAAGTCCAGCGGCGCACCGGCGACCTCGCCACCCAGGGCGCCGATGGTGTCGACGGTCGCCATCTCGAACGCGACGATCTTCTTCGGGTCCTTGGGCACCTCGACGGTCTCGGTCTCGTAGACCGGCTCCTCGTCCTCACCGGCGGTGTTGCGCTCCCACGAATAGGTGACGGTGCTCGCTTCGGATGATTCCTCCTCGGCTGCGGGCGCGGGTTCCGCACTCGCACAGCCGGCGAGCGCAAGCGCTGAGATGAGGACGAAGGATGCTGCGGCAAGCGGCCGGCGCGAGGACATGGTTCTCCCTGAGACGATGGACAACGGATCAAGAGAAGGTAAGGTAAGCCTCACCTGCTCAGATGTAGGCTAGCCTAACTTCCATGACCTCGTCGAACTCGCCCTTCCGCATCGAGCGCCGTATGAACGACCTGCGCTTCCGTACCGTCTCGCTCGCCGCAAGGGAGCAGCTGGCGCCGAATTACGTGCGGATCCGCGTGGAGGGCAGCGAACTGGCGGGGTTCGACTCCCCCGGCGCCGACGACCACATGCGCCTGTTCTTCCCGGCCGAGATGCCGGACACGATCGAGGAGCTGCGCGCCGCGCCGAGCCGCGAGTACACGCCGTTGTTCTGGGGGGATGGCTGGCTCGAGGTCGAGTTCGCCGCGCACGGGGATGAGGGTGTCGCAGCCCCGTGGGCGGCGACCGCGCCGCTCGGTGCGCGGATCGGAGTCGGCGGCCCGCGCGGCTCCGCCGTCGTGACCGGTACGCCGGGGAGTTGGATGCTGGTGGGCGACGAGACGGCGATCCCCGCGATCCGTCGCTTCGCCGCACAAATCGGCGATGCGCCCGCACGCATCGTTATCGAGGTCCGCGGGGCGGAGGACGAGATCGCGATCGACGCCCCCGTGGCCGTCGAGTGGCTGCACCGCGGTGACGCGCCATCGGGATCCGTGCTCATCGCCTTCCTGGATTCCCTGCAGGCGTCGGATGCCGTCGGCGAGCACCCGTTCGTGTTCATCGCCGCGGAGCAGACGATCGTCAAGCCGGGCCGCGCACTGCTCGAACGGTGGGGCATCGACACGGCGCATGCCGTCGTCAAGGGCTACTGGAAGCGCGGCGAGGCGGAGTACCACGCACCGCACTGAGCCCCGAGAAGTGTCGGCGCTGCCTGCCACGACGGCATCCGTTTCGAGTTCATGCACAACCCGGCAGGGCGGGACTGAGAAGATGGGCGCATGAGGATCGCCGTCGCCGGAGGCACCGGGGTCGTCGGACGCCCCACTGTCGAAGCCGTCCGCGCCGCCGGGCATGAAGCCGTCGTCCTGAGCCGCTCCACCGGCGCCGACCTCGTCACCGATCGAGGACTGGACGCCGCACTCGACGGTGCCGACGCCGTCATCGACACCGCGAACATCACGACGCTGAAGGCCACCGAGGCCGTGGAATTCTTCACCGCGGCGACGGGCAATCTCGTGACGGCGGCCGCGGAGGCGGGGGTCGGGCACATCGTGCTGCTGTCGATCGTGGGCATCGATCGGATGCCGGTCGACTACTACGCCGGCAAGCTCGCGCAGGAGAAGATCGTCGAGACGTCGACGGTTCCGTGGACCATCCTGCGCGCGACGCAGTTCCACGAGTTCGCCGGACAGATGTACGACCGAGCGAAGGTCGGCCCGTTGCACCTCGCCCTGCGAGCACGCACGCAGCCCGTCGCGGCGCGGGAGGTCGCAGCGCGACTCGTCGAGCTGGCCACCGGCCCCGCGCAGGGCCGCGCCCGTGACCTCGCCGGCCCGCGCGAGGAGGCGCTGGACGACATGATCATCGCGTTCGCCCGCGCCAATGGCCACCGCGGCTGGATCCCTCGGGTCAGCCTGCCGACCGCGCAGATGAAGGGCATGCGGGCCGGGCTCGCTCTCCCCGGCCCGGAAGCCGATCTCACCACGCAGACATTCGCCGACTGGCTCACGCAGCGCTGACGCCATGGCACGAATCGACGAAGCGGACCGGCATGTCGCCGCCCCGGCGCACCCGACAGGCTCGGGGATCCTCGTGCTCGCGGGGTCCAGCGGACGGATCGAAGCGGACCGCGCTGACCTGTTCGCCCGGCACGGCATCCGTGCGCACGCGATCCGCTGGTTCGGTGGTCGCGGTCAGCGTCCGGTCCCGCACGAGGTGCCGCTGGAGCTGTTCGTCGACGAGGTCGCCCTGCTGCGCGAATACTGCGAGCGGGTGGCGATTCTCGGCACCTCGTTCGGCGCGGAGGCTGCGCTGCTGACCGCGACGCGGACGCCGCTGGATGCCGTGATCGCCGTCGCTCCGACGAGCGTGGTGTGGCCAGGCATCCTGAACGGATCGTGGTCCTCGCACTGGACCGAAGGCGGCGCCCCGCTGCCGTGGGTGCCGTTCGTCGACGACTGGGCGGCGACGACAGATCCGCCGGAATTCCTCGGCCTGTACACGGACAGTCTGGATCGACATCGCGTCGAAGCCGCCGAGATCCCCGTCGAGCGCATCCTGGGCGATCTGCTCCTCGTCGTCGGCGAGGATGACCGGGTGTGGCCGAGCGCGTGGTTCGCCGACGAGATCGCCACCCGCCGCGCGGCCGCGGGGCGGAAGACCGATGTGCTGCGGCATCCGCTGGCAGGGCATCGCGTGCCGTTCCCCGGCGAGCCTGTCGCGCTGGGCGGACAGCGCATGGCCCGCGGCGGTTCGCCCGAGGCGGATGCCGAGCTGGGCGCTCTGGCGTGGGATGCCGCCCTCGCCCGCGTTCTCGGGACGACACGCCCGAGCTGATAAGCTCGCCCGCATGGGTTCGATAACGTCCAGCGCGCCGTTCGACGCGCGCTGCTTCACCTTCCGCGACCGCCGCGCCTGACGGCGCGCTGACAGTCGTACTTCCACGCCTCCGCGCGTCGTTTCCCGGATGTCCTGCACCCGGAAGCGCGTTCGCCGTGCCTTCGCACGCCCGCTCACGGGTGCTCCCTTCCTTCGATCGGAGCGCACCATGCGACCTCATTCCCCCATCGGCGGCCGCCACGAACTCGGCCAGAACTTCCTCACCCACCGTCCGACCCTCCAGCGCGTCGCCGACCTCGTCGCCGAAACCGAAGGGCCGATCCTCGAGCTCGGCGCCGGCGACGGCGCGATCACCGAGCGCCTCGTCCGACTCGGTCGGGATGTGCGGGCGATCGACATCGACGCCCGCCGTGTCGCGCGGCTCAGGAAGCGCCTGCCCGCGGCATCCGTGCAGGTCGCCGACGCCCTGCGCGAGCCCCTGGACCGACCGGTCATCGTCGGGAACATCCCGTTCCACCTGACGACCCCGATACTGCGGCGGATGCTGAGCCACGACGGCTGGCATCACGCGGTGCTGCTCACCCAGTGGGAGGTCGCGCGCAAGCGCGCCGGCGTCGGCGGGGCGACCATGATGACCGCGCAGGCAGGGCCATGGTTCACGTTCGAGCTGCACGACCGTGTGCCCGCGGCGCGGTTCCAGCCCATGCCTGCTGTCGACGGAGGCCTCCTCACGGTGACCCGACGTCGTAGGCCGCTGATCCCCTCGCGAGATCGACGACGGTATGAAGGCTTCGTGGCCGCGGTCTTCCGCAGCCGTGGCCATGGGATGCTGCAGATCCTGCGTGTCATCGGGCATCCGACTTCACGCGCCCTGACAGCCCTGAGCGATGCCGGCATCGCCAGGAATGCCCTCCCGCGCGACGTGCGCCCCGAGCAGTGGGCGACGCTGTGGGCCCGCCTCGTCTCCGTGGAAGAACGAAGGGCGAGACAATAGACGGGTGAGTCTGTTCGCGTTCGGCCCATCACGCGGTCCACGGTGGCCGATCGGCCTTCAGGCGGCGATCGGCCTCGCGGGTCCGATCGCGATCATGACGCTGCTCGGCCAGCCCTCGCTGGGGTACATCGCCGCCTCCGGCGCCTTCACGGTGCTGTTCGTCGGCTCGTCCCCCGTCGTGGAGCGCGCCAAAGTCCTGCCGTTCGTCGCCGCGGGGCTCATCGCCGGTGCCGCCCTCGGGTTGCTGGCGGCGCCGAACATGTGGCTCGTACTGGCCGGCGTCGCGGCCGTCGCGATCGGCAGCGCGGCGCTGGCGTTCGGGTTCCGTCTCGGCCCGCCAGGTCCACTGTTCTTCGTGCTCGTGTTCGGCCTGTCGGCGCACGTCGTCACGAGCGCTCCGATCGCGCCGGCGGTCTACCTCACCGCGTTCGCGGCCGGGTGCGCGTTCTCGTACCTGGTCGCCGTCTCGCCGCTGCTGCTGCGTCCGCGATCGGTCGCCGCGCGACCGCTGCGGGAGATGCTCCCGGGTCCCGCCCTGGACGCGGATGGGCGGATGCTCCTGCTGCGGGTCGCGATCGTCTCGGTGATCGGCGTACTGCTGGCGCTCATCGTCGATCCGACACGCAGTTACTGGGTCGTCGGAGGGGCGGTCGCGGTCATCGGTGTTGCGGCCGACCGCACGGCCGCGCTGCAACGAGGGCTCCACCGGATGCTGGGCACACTCGTCGGCGCCGCGCTGTACACGCTGCTGGCGCTGCTGCACCCCGCCGGCCTGTGGCTCGCGCTGCTGCTCGGCATCCTGCAGTTCCTCATCGAGCTCGTGGTCGTCCGCCACTACGCCCTGGCGCTGGTCTTCATCACGCCGCTCGTACTGCTGCTGACAGGAGCCGCGACCGGTGAGATCGGCGACATGTCGATCGCCCTCGAGAGGATCGTCGACACCGTCGTCGGGGCGGCGCTGGGCGCGGCATCCGGCTTCCTGCACCCACGGCGCCCCTGACCCGGGAACACCCCGGCACGGTTCGCGGTTGACTCGGACATGGAGATCACGCTCGCCACCTCGGCGTTCTGCGGAGCCTGCACGCGCACCAGAGCCGTGATCGCCGACGCTGCACGCTTCCTGCCGGACGCGACGGTGACCGAGATCGACGTCGCCAGGGATCCGGATGCTGCGGAGGCCCTGGACATCCGCTTCACGCCGACCGTGATCGTCCGCGATGCCGCAGGCGTGCAGACCTTCCGCGCGGAGGGCGTGCCGACCGTGCCGCAGATGCTCGCCGCAGCCGTGACGGCTCTCCCCGACTGATCAGTTCGCGAGTCTGAGGGTCTCCGGGGACGCGGCCGCGAGGACGGCGGCGGTTGCCACGATGACCTCGCGCATCGCGGCGGCAGCCCTGGTGGGGTGCACGTCCGAGCGGTGCGCGATGCTGATCGTCCTGGTCAGCTGCGGTTCGACCAGCCGCACCGAGCGCAGGTTCGGCCGGTCCAGGAGCACGGTCGCCGGGACGACCGCGACGCCGAGTCCCCGCTCGACGAAGCGCAGGACGGCATCCATCTCCGCCCCTTCGATGACGGTCGTCGGTGCGAGGCCTGCTGCCCGGAACGCGGCATCCGTCGCGGCGCGCAGATCATAGCTCTCCGCGAAGGCGACGAGCGGCAGCGTCGCCAGCCGAGCGAGGTCCACCGCGGCATCCGCGATGGGTGGTGCCGACGTCGCTGACACGACCACGAGCTCCTCGGTGAGCAGCGGAGTGCGCACCAGCGCCGGCTCCCCCGCAGCCAGCCCCTCGGACAGCGTGATGAGCGCCATATCCAGCTCGCCCGCCGTGAGGCGCTCGATGAGCAGCCGCGAGCCGGCCTCGGTCAGCTGCAGACCGATACCGGGGTGCGCCGGATGGAACGCACTCATGGCCTCGGCGACGAGGCCGACGCAGAGCGTCGGTGTCGCGCCCAGGCGCACTCGGCCGCGCTGCAGCCCGGCGAGCTCGCCCATCTCCACGCGGATGGCGTCGGCGTCGGCCAGCATCCGGCGAGCGCGCGGAAGCAGGGTCTCACCGGCGGCCGTCAGCGTGATGTTGCCCCGCGCTCGATGGAAGAGCTCGCCGCCCACCTCCTGCTCGAGCGTGGCGATCTGGCGGCTCAGCGACGGCTGCGCGACGTGGAGCGTCTCGGCCGCACGCGTGAAGTGTCCGATCTCGGCGACGGCGACGAAGCCCCGCAGCTGCTCCAGATTCATACCTTCAGGCTATCGTGATCATGAGAACAATTCATTGGAGTTATCGAGCGCTTCTTTCTAGCGTGGAAGGCATGAGCACTCGCGAACGGCAGATCTCCACCACCGTCCTCGTCATCGGCACCGGCGGCTCCGGCCTGCGCGCTGCGATCGAGGTCGCCGAGCAGGGCGTCGACGTCCTCGCCGTCGGCAAGCGTCATCGTGACGATGCGCACACCTCGCTCGCGGCCGGCGGCATCAACGCGGCGCTGGGAACGATGGATGCCGAGGACAGCTGGCAGCAGCACGCGGCGGACACGATCACCGAGAGCTACCTGCTCGCCAATCCCCACACGGTCGAGGTCGTCACGCGGGGCGCCGAGCGCGGCATCCGGGATCTGGAGCGCTGGGGCATGGACTTCGCCCGCGAGGCCGACGGGCGCATCTCGCAGCGCTTCTTCGGCGCGCACACGTTCCGGCGCACGGCCTTCGCCGGCGACTACACCGGGCTCGAGATCCAGCGCACGCTCGTCCGGCGGGCAGAGCAGTTGGACGTCCCGATCCTCGACGGCGTGTACATCACGCGCATCCTCGTGAAGGACAACGTCGTCTTCGGCGCCTACGGCTTCGATCAGGCCGACGGCACTCGGTACCTGATCCATGCGGATGCCGTGATCCTGGCCGCTGGCGGTCACAACCGGATCTGGCGGCGCACCTCGTCGCGCCGCGATGAGAACACCGGCGACTCGTTCCGCCTGGCCGTCGAGGCCGGCGCGCGACTGCGCGACCCCGAGCTCGTGCAGTTCCACCCGTCCGGCATCATCGAGCCGGAGAACGCGGCGGGAACGCTCATCTCCGGGGCGGCACGCGGCGAGGGAGGCATCCTGCGCAACGCCCTCGGCGAGCGCTTCATGGCGAACTACGACCCGGACCGCATGGAGCTGTCCACCCGCGACCGTGTCGCGCTGGCGGCGTACACCGAGATCCAGGAGGGACGCGGCACACCGAACGGCGGCGTGTGGCTGGACGTCTCGCATCTGCCGCGCGAGACGATCATGACCAGGCTCCCCCGCGTGTACCAGACGATGCTCGAGCTGCAGATGCTCGACATCACCACGGATCCGATCGAGATCGCGCCGACGGCCCACTACTCGATGGGCGGCGTCTGGGTGCGCCCGGAGGATCACAGCACCGACGTCGACGGCCTCTACGCGATCGGCGAGGCGTCCAGCGGGCTGCACGGCGCGAACCGGCTCGGCGGCAACTCGCTGATCGAACTGCTCGTCTACGGCCGGTTGGTCGGTCAGGCCGCGATCGCGCACGCGGCCGGCCTGGATGCCCAGCACCGGTCGTCGGATGCCGTGGCGCAGGCTCGTGCGGAGATCGACGATCTGCTCGCCGCCGACGGACGCGAGAACGTGCGAGCCCTGCAGCGCGCGATCCGCAATACGATGACCGAGCACGTCGGCGTCGTGCGGAGCGAGGAGGGCCTGCGGGCAGGCCTCGCCGAGCTCGACATCATCGAGGGGCGCATGGCGGACATCGGCATCCATCCGGATATCGCCGGGTTCCAGGATCTCGCGCACGCCTTCGATCTGAAGGCGTCGGCGCTCGCGGCCCGCGCGACACTGGAGGCCGCCCGGGAGCGTCGCGAGACCCGCGGATGCCACAACCGCAGCGACTTCCCCGACACCGATCCGACCCTGCAGGTGAACCTCGTCTGGTCGCCGGCGACGGGTGTCACCCGCGAAGAGATCCCCGAGGTGCCCGCCGAGATCGCCGCCCTGATGCGCGACGTCGACACGGCGGGCAAGCTCGTCGAGTGAGTGCGGGCCCTGCCAGACTGGTGCGCATGCCCGTTCTCGATCATCTCGGCGTCACGGTCGCCGACCTCCCCCGCGGCATCGCGCAGTTCGATGCCGTCCTCACCGCCCTGGGCTTCGAGAAGGAGGGCGAGAAGGTCGATTCCGTGGCCTGGTACCGGGAGGGCGAGACCGAGATCATCGTGTTCGCCGCGCGTGAGGACGACATCGGCCCCCACCGGCACGGACGTGTCGGCTGGCAGCATCTCGCGTTCTCAGTCGACTCCCGCGCAGAGGTCGACCGGCTGCATGCGGTCGCCGTGGATGCCGGGTGGAACATCGTCCGCGAGCCGAAGCCGTACCCGCGGTTCAGCGAGCGGTACTACGCCTCGTTCGTCGAGGACGACAACGGCATCCGCATCGAATTCATGCACAACCCGCCGCGTGAGGCGGACTGACGCGAGACATCAGGCCGAGAGCACGGAGAGGATGTTGCCCGCCGGATCGGTGAACCATGCGATGTCGGGTCCGTGACCTGCGACCTTCCCTCGCATGATGCCCTTCTCATCCTGCGGCATGCCGTCGTAACGCTGCCTCGTGATCCCCGAAGTGCCCGCCGAGATCGCCGCCCTGATGCGCGACGTCGACACGGTCGGCAAGCTCGTGGAGTGAGTCGTCGCCGGGCAGCATTGATTGTCGGCGGCACGCGACGCACACTGGTTGCATCCACGCATTTCCGACGAAGGAGCGAACGTGCCGAACCTCAACCCTTACCTGTCCTTCCGCGACTCCGCCCGTGAGGCGATGGAGTTCTACCAAGGCGTCCTCGGCGGCGACCTCGCCGTGAGCGCATTCGGCGAAATGCCCGACAGCGGGGCGGTAGCGGGAGAGGAGAACCTCGTGATGCACGCGCAGTTGAACGCTCAGGGCGGGCTCGTGCTCATGGCGTCGGACACGCCAACCGGCATGGAGTACGAGACGCCGCAGGGGATCTCGGTTTCGCTCAGCGGCGGCTCAGTGGACTCCGATTACCTGCACCGCGCATGGGACGGCCTCGTCGCCGGCGGGACAACCACGATCCCGCTGAGTGCCGCCCCGTGGGGCGGCGAGTTCGGCATGCTCGTCGACCGCTTCGGCATCTCGTGGATGGTCGCGATCGAGGACTCGTTCGCGTCGTCGCCCCAGTGAGCCGATCAGCGCCGCGTCACGTCAGTCCGACAGGACGGAGAGGATGTTTCCCGCCGGGTCGGTGAACCATGCGATATCGGGTCCTTGACCTGCGGCCTTCCCTCGCATGATGCCCTTCTCATCCTGCGGCATGCCGTCGTAGCGCTGCATCGTGACGCCCTTCGCGACGAGCTCGTCCACGACGGCGTCGATGTCCTCCACCGGGAAGTTGAGGATCGTGAACGTCGCCGGTCGGTGGTCGTCCTTCGGGTAGATGAGCACGGCGCCGCCCTTCGGCAGCTGCACCGAGAGCAGGCCGCCGCCCGCGTCTTCGACGACGAGGCCCAGCACACCCTCGTAGAAAACACGTGAGGCCTCGACATCGTTGGATGACATGCCGCTGAACGCGTCGGAATTCTCGAACATCGCTGCTCCTTCGATGGGGTGTTCCCCACCTTTCCACCGGGCGTTCCCGGGGGCAAGGGTCAGCGCAGCGCGTGCTCCTCGATGAAGGCGCGCAGCGCCTGCTCGTCGTCCGGGAGCTCGATCATCTGCTGCGGAGCATCGAGCATCGCCTGCAGCTCTGGCGAGTACTCGAGCTGCACGTCGATGGCCTCGAGGATCGTCTCGGCGAACTTCTGCGGCTTGGCCGTTTCGAGAACCAGCATCGGCACGCCGGACTCGACGTGCTCCCGAGCGACCTTCACGCCGTCGGCGGTGTGCGGGTCGATGATCTCGCCGGATGCCTCGTAGACGGCCTTGATGGTCGCGAGGCGGTCGGCGTGCGTCGAGGTCCCGCTGACGATGCCGAACTCCTCCTCGAAGCGCGGCTGGTCAGCGGTGAAATCGAAGAAGCCCTGCTCGTCCAGCTCCCGCCAGGCTCCGACCACGCGAGAGGCGTCGCGGTCGACGAGTTCGAAGATGAAGCGCTCGAGGTTGGACGCCTTCGAGATGTCCATCGAAGGACTCGACGTCGCGAGCGTCTGGGCGGCGCTGCGAGGGCGGTAGACGCCGGTGCGGAAGAACTCGTCGAGCACGTTGTTCTCGTTCGCTGCCAGCACGAGGCGGCGGATCGGCAGTCCCATCTGCTTCGCGAAGAAGCCGGAGAGGATGTTGCCGAAGTTTCCGGACGGCACGGTGAAGCTGAGTTCGGTCCAGCCACCGGCATCCGTCGCGCGCAGCCAGGCCCAGAAGTAGTACACGACCTGAGCCGTGATGCGGGCGAGGTTGATCGAGTTGACGGCGCCGAGGTGCTGCGCCCGCTTGAAGTCGAGATCTCCGGCGAGCGCCTTGACGAGGTTCTGGCAGTCGTCGAAGACGCCGTCGACCGTGATGTTGTGCACGTTGGCGTCGTCGAGCGAGAACATCTGCGCCCGCTGGAACGCACTCATGCGCCCCTGCGGCGACAGCATGAACACGGAGATCCGCTCCTTGCCGCGGAGTGCGTGCTCGGCGGCCGATCCGGTGTCGCCGGAGGTGGCGCCCAGGATGTTCAGGACGGAGCCCTTCCGCTCCAGCGCATACTCGACGACCTGGCCGAGGAACTGCATCGCCATGTCCTTGAACGCCAGCGTCGGCCCCTCGGAGAGTCCGACGAGCGTGATGTCGTCGTCGATCCTGCGCAACGGAACGACCTCGCCGGGGAAACCGGCATACGCGGCATCGGTCATGCGCGCGAGATCCTCGCGCGGGATGTCGGTCGCGAACAGGCCGAGCACCTCCGTGGCGAGCTGTGGGTACGTCAGCGCACGCCAGCGTTCGAGCGTCTCGCCGTCGACCGTCGGCATCGTCTCGGGGACGGCCAGTCCGCCATCGGGCGCAAGGCCCTCGAGCAGCGTCTCGCAGTACGGCAGCGGCTGCATGCCGCCTCGGGTGGAGATGTACTGCACTTCGGCTCCTCAGTCTGGATTCGGCGCGGGCTTCCATTCTCGCAGGTGCGCCGGAGCAGATGACGCACGCCTCAGAACAGGCTCGACGGCAGGGCTCCCTCGTGTTCGAGCAGCCAGCGCTTGGTCGCGAGTCCCTGCCCGCGGTCACCGCCGGAGTACCCGCCGAGGCCGTCGCCTGCGACCACCCGGTGGCAGGGCACGATGATCGGGACAGGATTCGCGCCCATGATCGCGCCGATCCCGCGGGCGGGGACGTCGGTCCCACTGCGGGCGGCGAGCCCGCCATATGTGATGGTCTCCCCCGAGGCGACGGTGTCGTGCAGCGCCAGGAGCACGGAGCGGGTGGTGTCGGTCTGCCTGCCGAGGTCGATGGGCAGGTCGAAGTGCGTCAGGGAGCGGTCGAAGTACGCAGCGAGCTGTGCGCGCGCTTCCTCGAGGAGCGGGTCCTGCTCGGCATCCGCGCCGTCCGGAGCAGTGGAACGCCACGCGACCCGGGTGATCGACGCGCCGTCGCTGACAACGCCGAGCGTCCCCACCGGGGTCGGCAGTGTTCCGAAGGAGGGCATGCGGCGAGCGTATCGCTGGGTGCGGACATCGCCGTCACCGCACCGCACGCGACCCCAGCATCGAGAGCAGCTGCAGTTTCTCGTAGCTCTCGGAACCGGGCACTGCCGTGTAGACGAGCAGCGAATGCGCCGTGACGGGGTCGATCAGGGTCTGGCACGAGAGTTCGAGCGCCCCGAGTTCCGGATGGACGAAGTTCTTCGTCTCGCGCGGGCGCAGTCCGACCTCCTGTCGCTCCCAGAGCGCGCGGAACTCGGCGCTGCGCTGCACGAGCAGATCGACGTAATGTCCTGCTCGGGATTCGCGCCCGCGTATCGACAGCACGCCGCGGAGCCCCGACACCCACAGCCGCGAGAGGTATTCGTGGTCCTCCTGCGCATACAGCGCGCGCACGGTCGGGTCGACGAACCAGCGGAATCCGATGCTGCGCTCCGGGCCGGGACGGCTCATGGTGTCGCCGGTGAGCGCGACGCCCAGCGCGTTCTGGCGCAGCGTCTCACCGAGCTCGGTGACGATCTCGGCCGGAGTGTCCTCGAGTCGGTCGAAGATGCGCAGCATGCCGGGCGAGATGTGGTCGCTGTTCGCACCGCGCGCGGGCGGGCGGTGCCCGGCGAGGCGGAACAGATGATCGCGTTCGTCGACGGAGAGGTGGAGCCCCTGAGCGATCGAGGCGATCATCTGCTCCGACGGCACGGGGCCCGTTCCGCGTTCCAGGCGCGCGAAGTAGTCGGCTGACATGTGGCAGAGCGCCGCGACCTCTTCCCTCCGCAGCCCATCGGTGCGGCGGCGCGAGCCACGAGGCAGCCCGACGTCCTCCGGCTGGAGCACGCTGCGTCGATGGCGGAGGAAATCCGCCAGGCCGTCACGGTCGATCGTCATGCGCTCGATCCTGACATCTCCCCTGAGCCGTTATCCACTGATCGTCGAGTCCTGGTTGCGGTCCGCGATCGGCCGCAGAGTAGACGCATGGACATTGACATCAGCATCCCCGACCTGCACGGACGCCGTGCCATCGTGACCGGCGGCAGCGACGGTATCGGCCTGAGGATCGCGACGCGCCTGGCTCGCGCCGGGGCCGAACTCGTCCTTCCCGTGCGGAACATGCGCAAGGGCGAGGCGGCCGCCGACGGCATCCGCTCGCAGATTCCGGATGCCGAGATCACCCTCGCTCCCCTGGATCTGTCCTCGCTGGCATCCGTCGCCGCACTCGGCGAGGAGCTGAACAGCGACGGACGGCCGATCCATCTGCTCATCAACAACGCCGGCGTGATGACCCCGCCGGAGCGGCAGACGACCGCCGACGGGTTCGAGCTGCAGTTCGGCACGAATCACCTGGGGCATGTCGCGCTCGTGGTGCACCTGCTGCCGCTGCTGAAGGCGGGGAACGCGCGCGTCACGTCGCAGATCAGCATCGCGGCGAACGAGCGATCGATCAACTGGTCCGATCTGAACTGGGAGCGCTCGTACAACGGGATGCACGCGTACAGCCAGTCCAAGATCGCGTTCGGCCTGTTCGGGCTCGAGCTGGATCGGCGCAGCGCGGCCGCGGGCTGGGGCATCACGAGCAACCTGTCGCATCCCGGGATCGCGCCGACGAGCCTGCTGTCCGCCCGGCCGGAGATCGGCCGCTCCGGCGACACCCTCGGCGTACGTGTCATCCGCTGGCTGTCGGCGAGGGGACTGATCGTCGGGACCCCGGATTCCGCCTCGCTGCCCGCGCTCTATGCCGCGACGGCTCCGGATGCCGCGGGCCGACGCCTCTACGGCCCGAAGGGGATCGGGCACCTCGGCGGCGCACCGGCCGAGCAGAAGCTGTACTCGCGACTGCGCAGCGAGGAGGAGGCCGCCCGGATCTGGCGGGTCTCCCTGGAGATGGCCGGGGTGACGTTCGCGTCGATCTGAACTGTCTCGAGCGACTACAGGCCCTGTCCGGCCTCCCACAGTCGTTCGGTCTGGCCGGCGAGCAGGGCGTCGAGCGAGCCGGCCTGTGCGTCGGTGAGCGACGCCACGTAGTCGATGATCCCGCGGCCGCGGGCGAGCCGGTCCCGGTCGGCATCCGTGCCCGCCCCACCCAGCCGACGATGATCCTCCCTGGCCAGCTCGACCAGGTCCACGAGTCGGCGAGGGGCACGGCGGGCGTCACGCGGGTCGTCGAGCCATGCGGCGAACCCGTCGACGAGTCGTTCCAGCACGCTGGCCTGGCCGCGCTGGTAGACGGTGAGGTCCGGGCGCTCGAGGATGAACCTCTCGTGCAGGAACTTCAGCACCGCGACTTCGTGCCACGCGCGACGGTCGAGGCTGACATGCCCTGAGCGGATGTCGGGGTGCCTGTGCACCTCGACGGAGGACTGCAGACGAGCGATCCAGGCCGTCGTGAATCCGGCCAACGCGCGTTCGCTGGTGAGGGACCCGTCGAAGGGCTCGGCGAGCAGTCCCTCGATCACCTCGGTCTTGACCCTGGCCACTGCCTCACCGAACGCGTCTTCGTCGGCGATCCAGGCGTCCTTGCTCTTGAGCCGGCGCCAGAGCAGCTCGAGCGAATGCCCCGGCGTGCGGGTGTCGGCCGTCAGAACGTCGTCATCGAGGGTCCGGAGGCGGACGAGATCGCGATGCCAGTTGCGGAACTCCGCCGACAGCGTCGCCGCGTTGAGAAGCCCGGCCCGGTAGAAGTCATCGAGGTCGTGCAGCGAATACGCGATATCGTCCGAGATGTCCATGATCGAGCATTCGACGGTCTGCTGCCCTCGTTCGATCAAAGGGTAGGCGGACAGCGCCTCCCTGGCATCCGGTTCATCGATCGCGTAGAAGTTGAACTTGCTCGCGCCGCCGCGGCTGGGGCCGCCCTCGCCGCGCCGCCACGGGTACTTCAGCACCGCGGCGCGCACCGCGGCGGTGAGGTTGAGGCCGACGCCTGGTCGATCATGCTCGTCGAGGCGCGAGATGATGCGGTATGTCTGGGCGTTTCCCTCGAAGCCCTCTGTCAGGCCGAAGCGGCGGCGTGCCACCCGGTCGAGGGTCTGCTCGCCGAGGTGTCCGAACGGCGGATGCCCGAGGTCGTGGGCTGCGGCGGCGGCCTGCACGACGACGGGATGCGCGCCGCCGAGGTCCTCCACGACGCGACCGGCGTCATCGGTGCGCGCAGAGAGATGACTCGCGATCGCCCGTGCGATGGCGGCGACCTTGATCGAGTGCGTGAGCCGGTTGTGCACTGCGAGCCCAGCGCCCGTCTGCGAAATCACCTGCGTGACGGCCGAGAGCCGGGAGTAGTAGGGCGAGAAACGGATGCGCTCCACGTCGACGCGGAACTGGGGGTGCCCCTCCGTCAGCTGGAACGCGTCGAGCGTCTCAGCGACCCGGCGCAGCTGGCGTGGATCATCCGTCGTCTGCGGCATAGGCCCAGTGTGGCACGGCGCGGCCGTGGTTCAGTCGAGCCGGACGGCCACCGCGACGCGCTCCTCGGCGGAGCGCTGCGCGGCATCGGCGAGGATCAGCGCGGCACGTCCGTCCTCGAACGTCGAGCTGTCCGATGCGCCGCCGCGCGCGAGCGCGATGAAGCTCGCCAGCTCGGCGGCGTACGCCTCGGCGTAGCGCTGGAGGAAGAAGTCCTCGTACGGTGCTCTCGCATCGACTCGCGCCGCCGAGGAGTGGCTGACCAGGCTCGTCGAACGGTTCGCCACCTGCAGCGACCCTGCCGCGCCGAACGCCTCGATGCGCTGGTCGTATCCGACGGCGCTGTGGCGTGAGTTGATGATCGTGACCACGGCGCCGGACGCGGCTCTGAGCGTCACGACCGCCGTATCGAAGTCGCCGTGTTCGCGCGCACCGGGATCGAACGTGTTCGTGCCCGTGGCCGAGACCTCGACGATGTCGGGCAGGAAGAACCGTGCCATGTCGAAATCGTGGATCGTCATGTCGCGGAAGATGCCGCCGGACACCGCGACGTAGTCGGCCGGCGGGGCCGCCGGGTCTCGGCTGATGATCGTGAGCTGTTCAAGAGCGCCGATCTCGCCGGCCGCGACGCGTGCGCGGACCTCGGCGAAGGCCGGGTCGAACCGTCGGTTGAAGCCGAGCGCGACGGGGACGCCGGCGGTCGCGACCGTCGATCGCAGCGACTCCACACGAGTGATGTCGAGGTCGATCGGCTTCTCGCACAGGACAGGGATGCCGCGGTCGACCGCCTTCTCGATGAGACCGACGTGCGTCGGTGTCGGAGAGGCGATGAGGACCGCGTCCACATCGTCCGCTGCGAAGATCTCGTCCGCGTCGGCGGTGGAACGGCCCCCGAAACGCTCCACGACGTCGCGCGCACCATCGACGAACGGATCGGCGACCCACGACAGCGCGGCTCCGGGGTTCGCAGCGATGTTCGCGGCGTGGACCTGGCCGATCCGGCCGGTGCCGATCAGGCCGATGCGCAGAGGAAGGTCGATCACTGTGGGTTCCTTTTCATGGGTGGCAGGATGTGGTCACGCCCAGGCGCGCAGCGCCTCGCGGTTGATCCGCTGATCTGCGCTGCGCGCTCTGCGGAACGCATCGATGTCGATGTCAGGCGCGTTCAGGACGTCCTGTTCGACGATGATCCAGCCGTCGAAGCCGCGTTCGTCCATGGCGGACATCACGCGATCGAGTTCGAGATCGCCGTCGCCGAACGCGACGAACGAGCCGGACATCCACACGTCGGACATGCCGCCGCCGGCCGCGAGCACGCGCTGCAGCTCGCGCCGATCGACGTCCTTGAGGTGCAGATGGTTGATGCGGTGGCCCCAGCGGGTGACGGCATCCACCGGATCGCCGCCCGCGATCAGCAGGTGTCCCGTGTCGAGCGTCAGATCCACGTCAGTACCCGCGAGGAACCGATCGACCTCCTCGGGGGATTCGACGAACGTACCGGCGTGATGATGGAACGTGGGCTCGAAGCCGGCCGATCGGATCATGCCCGCGGCGCGTTCGGTGTGTGCGATCAACCGTTCCCACGCGTCATGGCTCAGGGGGTCGACTTCGGCGCCGCGCCCCGGGTGAGCCCGACGCGCGAGCGACCCGTCGTCCGCGAGCGTGGGCAGCGGCAACCGATCAGGGCCCGCCGCCGCGGCATCCGAGAACACCCGGAGGGCATCTCGCAGGGAGGGCAGCGATGCCTCGAACCGCTCGGCGTCGGACAGAGGCAGCTGCACCCAGCCGCCGGCGAGCTCGAGGCCGTGAGCCGCCAGCCGCGCACGCAGTTGCGCACCCCGGCCGAGGAATCCGACGGGGCCGAGATCGACTCCGCCGTATCCCGCGTCGGCGAGCGATGCCAGCATCTCGTCCGCCGAGACCGTCGCCGCACCGTCGGGTGTCATCTCGAACACGCCGTAACTGACGGGAGCACCCGCTACCGTCGCTTTCATCGTGCCTCCGCCTCGTCGCCCAACAGCGGTCGCTGCGCGAGCCGCTCGCTCTCATAGACCGCCCTCGCACGAGCCGTGGATTCCAGGTTCGACACCTCGGGCACCGGGACATCCCACCAGCCCTCGCCGTCCGGTGCGTACAGCAGCGGGTCGCTCTCGATGTGGATGAACGTCGCCTTCTCGGATGCTTTCGCCGCGGCGACCGCCGCCTTGAGGTCGTCGATCGCTCCGGCGCCTGGCGCGATCTCGATGACGTCGAGTCCGTAGCTGCGGGCGTTCATGGCGAGATCGACCGGCAGTACGTCCCCGCCCTGGAAGTTGCGGGCGGCAGGGTCGTAGGCACGGTACGCGGTGCCGAAGCGCTCGGATCCGACCGTCTCGGAGAGGTGACCGATCGAGGCGTAGCCGTGGTTCTGCACGAGGATCACGATGATCTTGATGCCCTCCGCGACCGCGGTGACGAGCTCCGAGTTCAGCATCAGGTACGAACCGTCGCCGACCATGATGACGACATCGCGATCGTCGCCGAGCGCCTCGAGCCCTCGCTTGACGCCGAGACCGCCGGCGATCTCGTAGCCCATGCACGAGAACGCGTACTCCACGTGATATCCGAGGGCGTCGCGCACGCGCCAGAGCTTGTGCAAGTCTCCGGGAAGGGAGCCCGCCGCCTGCACGATGACGTCCCGCGGCGCGGTGGCCGACTGCACCGCTCCGATGATCTCGGACTGGCCCGGCCTCGCGAGCCCGGTGGGTGCGAAGGCCGCGTCGACGATGGCATCCCATGCCTGCTTCTCACCGGCGATGCGCTCTGCCAGGGATGACGGGATCGACCAGCCTTCGAGGGCTGACTGCAGTGCGTCCAGCGCCTCACGAGCGTCGGCGATCACGGGGATCTGCGTGCCGTGCTTGTACGCATCGAACGATGCAACGTTGATGTTGACGAATCGCACGCCCACGTTCTGGAAGGCGGTCCGGGACGCCGTGGTGAAGTCGCTGTAGCGCGTGCCGATCCCGATGACGAGGTCGGCCTCGGCCGCCAGGCGGTTCGCCGCCGCAGTGCCGGTCGCGCCGACGGCACCGACGTACTGCGGGTGATCCCAAGGAAGTGCTCCACCGCCGGCCTGCGTGGTGCCGACCGGGATGCCGGTGTCTTCGACGAACCGGCGCAGCACGTCCTCCGCGCCCGAATAGATGACGCCGCCGCCCGCGACGATGAAGGGGCGCTCAGCGGAGCGGATCGCTGCGACCGCACGTGCGAGCGCAGCGCGCTCCGGAACGGGGCGGCGGATGTGCCACTCGCGGTCCTGCAGGAAGGCCAGCGGGACGTCGATCGATTCGGCTTGCACGTCCTCCGGCAGGGCGATCGTGACGGCTCCGGTCTCGGCCGGATCCGTGAGCACGCGCATCGCAGCCAGCGCCGTGGAGAAGAGCTGTTCCGGCCGCTGCACACGGTCGAAGAACTTCGACAGCGGGCGGAAGGCGTCGTTGACCGTCAGACCCGTGTCCCCTGGCTGCTCCAGTTGCTGCAGCACGGGGTCGGCGACACGCGTGGCGAATGTGTCGCTGGGCAGCAGCAGCGCCGGCAGACGGTTCGTCGTCGCGAGGGCGGCGCCGGTGAGCATGTTGGTGGCGCCCGGCCCGACGGATGCAGCGGAGGCGAACGTGGCTCGACGCCGGTGGATGCGGGCATATCCGACGGACTGATGCACCATCGCCTGCTCGTTGCGCGCCTGGTGGTAGGGCATGAGATCCGGTTCGTGCACGTTCAGCTGCCGCAGCGCCTGGCCGATGCCGGCGACATTGCCGTGGCCGAAGATTCCGAAGACACCGGGAATCGTGCGTTCGCGGATCTCACCGTCCACGGTCCACTGATGCGCGAGGAACTCGATGAGCGCCTGGCTCACGGTCATGCGCTTCGACGCTGTCATCGCTTCGCTCCTTCGTCCGCGAACGGCAACCGCGGGTCGATGCCTTCGCCCGGCCATGATGCGCGTGTCCAGGCATGGGCCGGGTCGTCGGTGATCAGCCACGCACGTTCGGGATCGGGGCCTGCCATCACGTTGAGGTAGTAGAGATCGTAACCGGGTGCGGCCACGGCCGGGCCATGGTAGCCGTACGGGATCAGCGCGACGTCTCCGGTGCGCACCATCGCATCGATCTCGATCTCTCCCGCCTGCGAGGAGTATGCGCTGAACAGGCCGAAGGCCCGTTCAGCGGTGCCGCCGGTCGCGCCGCGGGTCGGCGCCGACTCGAAGTAGTAGATCTCCTCGAGGTCGGACTCCTCACCCGGTACGTGCTCGTCGTGCTTGTGCGGCGGGTAGGACGACCAGTTGGAGGCGGGGGTGATGACCTCGCACACGATCAGGCGATCGGCGTCCAGCGACGCGGGAGTTCCGAAGTTGTGCACTTCCCTGCTCGCGGCGCCGCCGCCGCGCAGTTCGGCGGGGACGCCATCCGCGAGGATGTGCTGCAGTGGCTTCACGACGTCCGTGGGGGCGGATGCCAGAGCGAACCGCCCGGGGCCGGTGATCACGGCCCGTGTGCGAACCGGGAGATAGAGCACATCGGTCGAACCGGCGAACACGGACGCGCGGCCGGCGAGGACAGTCGTCCGAGTCCCGGCCCCTGTGTCGTGCGCGACGGTGAACGAGCCGGCGAGCGGGACGATCAGCTGCTCGACAGACCCCACCGGCAGATCGATCGTCTGGCCGTCGACGAGTTCGGCGACGCGGATGCCGGTGTGCTGCCACCCCGGCATCCGATCGTCGACGATGCTCTCCCAGCCGTCGCCCGCGAGTTCGCCGCGGCGATAGAACCACTGTGAGGACGTGCCGACAGACATCAGCTGTTCCGAGGGAAGCCGAGGTTGATCCCGCCGTGGTCGCCGGACTCCCGCCTGGCCGGGTCGATCCATCGTGCGGTGACGGCCTTCTCCCTCGTGAAGAACTCGAAGCCGTGCACGCCGTACGCCTTCGCATCTCCGAACAGCGACTTCTTCCAGCCGCCGAAGGAGTGATACGCCACCGGGACCGGAATGGGCACGTTGATGCCGATCATGCCGACGTGCACCTCGTGTTGGAAGCGTCGGGCGGCGCCGCCGTCGTTGGTGAAGATGGCAGTACCGTTGCCGAACTGCCCGGAATTGATCAGCGCCAGGCCCTCGTCGTAGGAGGCCACGCGGACGATCGACAGCACAGGACCGAAGATCTCCTCGGTGTAGGCGCGGCTGTCGGTGGGGACGCGGTCGAGGAGCGTCGGCCCGAAGAAGAAGCCGTCCTCGCGCCCGTACACGCGGAAGTCGCGACCGTCGACGACGACGGCCGCGCCGTCGGCTTCGGCGATGGCGACGTACTGCGCGACCTTGTCGCGGTGGACACCGGAGATGAGCGGCCCCATGTCCGGTTCGACGCCGTCCACGCCGGCACCGTCACCGACCCGCAGTCGGCCGATGCGCTCGCGGATCTTCGCTACGAGATCGTCGGCGATCGGCTCGACGGCGAGCACTACCGACACGGCCATGCAGCGTTCGCCCGCCGCACCGTACCCGGCGTTGATCGCGGAATCCGCGACCAGATCCAGATCCGCGTCCGGCAGCACCAGCATGTGATTCTTCGCACCGCCCAGCGCCTGCACGCGCTTGCCGTGTCGCGAGGCGGTCTCGTAGATGTACTGGGCGATCGGCGTCGACCCGACGAAACTGATCGACTGCACGACCGGAGAGGTGAGCAGGCCGTCGACGGCGGCCTTGTCCCCCTGCAGCACCGTGAACACGCCATCCGGAAGGCCCGCTTCCTTCCAGAGCGCCGCTATCCACAACGCCGCAGAGGGGTCCTTCTCGCTGGGCTTGAGGATCACCGCGTTGCCCGCGGCGATGGCGATCGGGAAGAACCACATCGGCACCATGGCAGGGAAGTTGAAGGGGCTGATGATGCCGACCACGCCGAGGGGCTGCTTGATCGAGTAGACGTCGACACCCGTCGAGACGGATTCGGAGTACGCCCCCTTGATGAGGCTCGGGAATCCGCAGGCCAGCTCGACGACTTCCTGACCGCGCAGGATCTCGCCGAGCGCGTCCGAGACGACCTTGCCGTGCTCTGCGGTGATGATCTCAGCCAGCTCCTGTCTGCGCGCGTTCAGCAGCTCACGGAAGGAGAACAGCACGGCCTGGCGCTTCGCGGCGGAGTAGGACGACCACGCGCGGAATCCGCGCTCAGCAGACGCGATCGCCTGGGCGATCTCGTCTTCGTCCGCCAGCGCGACGTGCGCGGTGATCTCTCCCGTCGCCGGGTTGAAGACGGGTGCCGTGCGTCCGCTCGCTGATGGACGCTCGGCGCCGTCGATCCAATGCGAGATGGATCGTGCGACGACGGGTGCGGCTGGCTTTGCCGCGGTCTCGGCAACGCTCATGAGGGGCTCCTTCATCGAGGGATCAGAGATGCTGGTGGACGAGACGGGCCGCGGTGTCGACCGCTCCCGCCACGTCGTCATCCGGCGGGTAGAGCAAGGTGCGGCCGACCGTCAGCCCACGCACCCCTGGGAGCGCGAGGGCGTCCTGCCAGGAGGAGAATGTCTCATCCTGGTCGTCGCCGCCGTCGCCGCCCAGTAGCAGCGTCGGCAGCGTCGTGGCTGCCATCACCCTTTCCATCTCTGGGACGACGGGCAGCTTCATCCAGGTGTACGCGCTGCTGCCGCCGATGCCGGCGGCGATCGCGACGGAGAGCACGACCGCCTCCGGCGTCAGGTCGTTGACGATGCGTCCGTCGACCCAGCGGCTCATGAACGGCTCGAGCATGATCGGCAACTGCGCCGAGGCCGCTTGCGAGACCGCCCGTGCCGTGGACTCCATCGTGCGCACGGTCGACGGGTCCTCGAGGTTCAATCGCAGGAGCACCTTGGCGAAGTCGATGCCGGCTGCACTCATCGACGACACGTCGAAGCCGGTGAAGCGGTCGTCCATCTCGAATGTCGAGGTACGCAGACCGCCACGGTTCATCGACCCCACGAGCACCTTGTCGTCGAGCAGTCCGAGAAGCGCGAGGTCGTCGAGGATATCGGGTGTGCCGAGCACGCCGTCGACGCCCGGATGGTTCAGAGCGATAGCGAGGCGCTCCAGCAACTGGCCGCGATCGGCCATGGCATCCGGCCGCTCGCCGACGCCGAGAGCGCCGCGAGCGGGGTGATCGGCGGCGATGATGAAGAGGCGGCCGTCACCGCGCACAAGCGGACGTCGTGATCGCGTGGAATAGGCCGCGGCGACGGACTGAGGGTCCTCGGCGCGGCGACGGCGCAGTTCGGTGAGGTCCAGAGCTGGCGACGTCATCTCAGGCATCCGATCCGAGCGCGTCGTCGACCTCGGCGGTCGTCGGCATCGCCGTTGAGCATTCCCGGCGCGAGGCGACGATGGCTCCGGCGGCGTTCGCGAAGCGCAGCGTGTGTTCGAGGCCCCACCCCGAGAGCAGCCCGTGGCAGAGCGCTCCGCCGAAGGCGTCACCGGCACCGAGGCCGTTGACGACGTCGACATGGTGCGGTGGCACTTCGACCTCTTCATCGCGGGTCTTGGCGAACACTCCCTTCGGCCCCTGCTTGACGATCGCGAGCTCGGCTCCGCGCTCCAGAAGCGCATCGGCCGCTGCGCGCGGGTCCGTCTCGCCGACGGCGACTTCGCACTCCTCGCGGTTTCCCACGACGACCGTCACCTGCTCCAGCAGGGGGCGGATCTGCGCGGATGCTTCCGCAGCGGATGTCCAGAACGTCGGACGGTAGTCGAGGTCGAGTACCGTATGCCGACGACCGGCACGTGCCTCCAGTGCGGCGTGATGCGCCGCACGGCTGGGTTCCTGGCTGAGCCCGGTGACGGTCAGCCAGAGCACCTCGGCCGCGCGGACGGCATCCAGATCCAGTTGCGCGGTGTCCACGTTCAGGTCCGGTGCCTTCGGCGCCCGATAGAAGTAGAGCGGGAAGTCGTCCGGCGGGAAGATCTCGCAGAAGGTGATCGGCGTCGGAAGCTCGGGGTCTGTGGCGACGAAGTCGTTCGATACACCCAGGCGGTCGAGTTCTCGCAGAAGGTACCGCCCGAACGGATCATCACCGACCCTCGACACCAGCCCCGCCCGATGCCCATGACGAGCCGCTGCCACAGTCACGTTGGCAGCGCTTCCGCCCAGATACTTGCCGAACGTCGAGACGTCCTCGAGACCGACGCCGTCCTGCAGCGGGTAGAGGTCCACACCGAGCCGCCCCATCGCGAGCACTTCAGGTGCCGAGATCATTGCCATGTCCTAACAATAACACATACAGATGTTTTGGCTTTAGACTGTGAGGAAGATATGTAGCATTGGCGACACGGAAGCGACGACGCATGGGAAGAGGAACGATGGCCGGCGATGAGACCTACTGGCCGGCTGAACTGTTCGCCGATCTGGACAGAACGGGGCCGGTGCCCTTGTACTACCAGGTATCGACGCGCCTGGAGAATGCCATCCAGTCCGGAACGATTCCCGCCGGCGCGCGCCTCGAGAACGAGATCGCCATCGCGCAGAAGCTCGGTCTGTCCCGGCCCACGATCCGCCGTGCCATTCAGGAACTCGTGGACAAGGGACTGCTCGTGCGCCGACGAGGAATCGGGACGCAGGTCGTCCAAGGCCAGGCGGTGACGCGCCAGGTCGAGCTCACCAGTCTCTACGAGGATCTCGCCAGCACGCATCACACTCCGGGGACCCGGGTGCTCGCGCACGAGATCGTCCCTGCGACGGACGCGGTGGCCGCCGGCCTCGGCGTCGAACCAGGCACGGACGTCGTCTACATCCGCCGCCAGCGCTCGACCGACGGGATCCCGGTCGCCGTGCTCGAGAACTACCTGCCTGCCGACTTCGCCGACATCACGACGGAGCTGCTCGAGACGCGGGGCCTGTACCAGGTGCTGCGGGCGCGAGGTGTGGCGATCCGGGTCGCCAAGCAGAAGATCGGCGCCCGCCGCGCCGCCGGAGACGAGAACACTCTTCTCGACATCGACAAGGGCGGACCCGTGCTCACGGTCGAGCGCATCGCGTTCGACGATTCCGGCCGGGCCTTCGAGTACGGCCTGCACTGCTACCGACCGGACATGTACAGCTTTGAGACCACGCTCGTCGCGAAGTGACATCTGCTCACGCGCGCACGCTTTCCGTGCGCAGCGTGAGCGTCACCCGCCCTGGCGCGCGTCCCGTGAGATAGACACGGTCGCCGTCAGCGGCATCCGTCGCTCCGAGGAACGCATAGTCCTCCCCCGGCCGGTATCGCCCTGGCCCGTCAGACCGATAGTCCGCGTCGGCCTCGAAGACGATCCTGCTGTCGCCGCAGCGGTATGCGCCGGCGCCCGCACTGAGAACGGCGGTCCCGTCGTCCTGCCGATAGACGTCTTCGAAGGCGCCGCCGCGGAACGCGAGCTCGAGTGCCCATGCGCAGTCCGGCCCGTCGAACGCTATGGACACCGACGCACCGTCGTCCGTCGCCACCACGTCGACGTCGGTCCGCAGCGTCACCTCATCGGCGACGCGGTCCGCGAACGACATCGACCCGTAGAAACGGCCGTCGTCGGTCAGCGCGTACTCCCCTGAACTGTTCCTTCCCGCGGGGTCCATCGGCTGGTAGTAGTTCGCGGACACGGTCTCACTCAGGCGATATCGGCGGGCGCCATCGACGCGATCCGTCGTGACCCGATCAGCACGGAACGGCCCGAGTCCGAAGAAGTCTCTCGAGAGCCGCATCGAATCGAGCACGGCGGCGCCCGCGAAAAGCCGGAGGAACGTCGGATTCGTCGACAGTCCCGACCGAACGCGCCGGAAGCGCGGGTAGTCGGAGCCGCCGAAGACCACGATTCGCCGTCGTGGGTTCGTGTCAATCGACAGCGCGCTTTGGGCCCAGTCCCCTGCAAGCTCGGGCTCGACCGCCTCGGGAAGTCGTTCGCCGATGCGCGGATCGAGCAGGAGATCGACCAGCAGAGATGCCGGATGCACGATGCCCTGCTCCTGCGCGCGCTCGGCCGCCCACGCGAAATCGCCGCGTCCGAGCTCGATCGCGTAGCGCCGGTACATGGCCAGGTACGGCGACAGGACGAAGCGAGAGAGCTGATCCTGACGGCGCGAATGCACCGTCTCCACCGTGCCGTCCGGGTGGATGAGCCCCAGCGTGCTCTCCAGGTTGCGGATCACCGCGGCTCGCGCCTCCGCGTGCTCGAACACGTCGGCGATCGCGGTCAGCGACGGATTGGAGACGAATGCGGCGTAGTTCGCGCTGCGCTCGGAGTAGACCCCGTCGGCCGTGACATCGATGCCCTCGGCGAGCCATTCGACCGCCCGCGCCGCCAGCGCTTCCGACGGGCGACGACGGTGCAGCCGCGCCAAGGCGGCGGTGATCTCCCAGCGGTGATTGGGGGTGTGGACGCCTCCGATGAGCAGCGCGGGTTCCACGGCATCAGCGATCGCGTCGATTTCGGCAGCGAGGGCCGAGGCACCGGTGATCGTCGCGACATCCGCGCTGCCGTTCAGCAGGTGGAGCGTGTCGCACAGGTCGTTGACGGTGAACGCCGAATCCGGCGGGGAGTCGACGTTGTCACCGCCGATGAACAACCCGCCGGTTCCCTGCCTGCGGCGCAGCTCGGCGATGCTGCCCGCGGCCGCCCCGATGAGCCGCGGATCGCGCGCCCTCGACGACAGCGGCCACAGGCACGCTGCGACGAACAGTTTGGCGCGATCCATCAGCTGCCGGTGCGTGGGATCTGCGCCGAGGCCGCCGGCGAGCGCGCGATCGACCTCGGCGTCCACGGCGTCGCGCAACTCCTGCGCGAAGACGGTGTCCACCGCCATGTCAGTCCTTCAGGCCGGAGTTGATGTCGGCGTTCATGATCTGCCGTTGGAAGATCGCGAACAGGATCACCATCGGAATAAGCGAGATCACGGATGCCGACAGCAGCACCGACCAGTCGACGTTGTCCGCGCCGACGATCGAGCGCAGGGCGACCTGGAGCGTGTACTGCGACGGATCGCGCAGCACGATCAGCGGCCAGATGTAGTCGTTCCATCGCCACTGGAAGGAGAAGATCGCGAGGACGACCGCGATCGGCTTCGCCAGCGGCAGCATGATCCGCCAGAAGGCGCCGAACTCGCTGACGCCGTCGATGCGCGCCGCTTCCAGCAGTTCATCCGGGATCGTCTTGAAGTACTGCCGGAACATGAAGATGCCGGTCGCGGTGATGATCGACGGCACGATGATGCCGGCCAGGGTGTTGTACAGACCGAGGTCGCGCACGACCGCGAACGAGCTCGGCATGATCACCTCGGTGGGGAGCATGGTCGTCGCGAGGATGCAGATGAAGAACGCCTTCAGCCACCAGGAGTGATACTTCGCGAACGCGTAGCCGGTCATGGCGCTGACGGCAACAGTGAGCGCGGTCGTCACGACGGCGACGATCGAGGTGTTCAGGAAGTAGCGGGCGAAATCGAAGCGACTCCACGCCGTCACGTATCCGCTCACCGTCCAGTTCTCGGGGAACAGGGTGAGCGGGAGGCTGAAGAGTTCGGACCCCGGCTTGAAGGAGCTGAGGAGGAACCAGGCGACGGGGATGAGGAAGCCCAGCGCCAGGAGCCAGAGCACCACCGTGCTGGTGATGCCGTGTCGTTTCGCTTTCATGCGAGATCGTTCCTCTTGTCGAAGCGCAGCTGGATGATCGCGATGATGATGAGGATCACCATCAGGACCATGGACGCCGCGCTGGCGTAGCCGACATCGGCACGTTCGAATCCGGTGCGGTAGATGTACTGGACCATGAACATGTTCGACGTGCCGGGCCCTCCGCCATTCAGCGCCTGCACCATGGCGAACTCCTTCATCGACCCGATGGTCGTCAGCAGGATCACCATGAACGAGGTCGGGCGCAGCAGCGGCAGCACGATGCGGTAGAACCGCTGCCACCCGTTGGCGCCGTCGAGTTGAGCGGCCTCGAGGTAGGACTGCGGAATGTTCCGGATCGCCGCGATGAACAGCAGCATGTTGAATGCGGTCCCGCCCCATGTGCTGACGACGAGGATCAGCCCGAGCGCGAGGGTCGGGTCGGTCTCCCAGTTCAGGCCGTTGCCGCCGAACGCCTCGATCAGGAAGTTGACCATGCCGAAGTTCTCACCGAACAGCCACTTCCAGATGACACCCGCGACGATCGGCGAGATCAGCCACGGGAGGAAGAAGATGATCCGCGCGACCGATTTGCCCTTGGCGAGCGTGCTCGTCAGCAGGACGGCGATGCCGAGTGCCGCGACGAAGTGCAGCGGCACCGAAAGCAGGGTGTACAGGAAAGTGCGACCGAGGACGGCATAGAAATCGGGGTCCTGTGCGAGTTCGACGTAGTTGTCCGCACCGATGAACTCCGGCGTCCCTACGCCGGAGTAGTCCGTGAAGGAGTACCACAGGCCCAGTGCACCCGGCCAGACGAAGAAGAGCGCGAACAGCACCACCGCGATCGCGATGAAGGTGAGCGGGGCCACGATGAACGTCGTGGAGCGCCGCCCTGGGCGACGAACGCGTCGCGTTCGCCGCCCAGGTGCGATGAGCGCAGAGGTCTCGGCGCTGCGCCCATCGACGGTCTTGGTGGTGGACACGGTCACTCCAGAGCGCCCAGCTGGTCGCTGAACTGCGCGTTGATGTTGTCGATCGTGGCGGTCACGTCCTGCTCGCCGTTGAGGTACTTGACGGTCTCGTCACGTACCGGGTCGCCTTCCGTGGTCACTCCCTGAGCGCCGTACTGCAGTTCCATCGCCTTGATGTCGCCGACGATGGCCGGGGATGCTGCGATGTCCTGGTTGTAGATCTCGAACGCATCGGCGTGCGCCGCGTACTCGATGTCCAGCCCATCGACCGCAGGGATGAACGACGACGTCTCCGAGAGCTCGGTGTAGTTCTCCGGCTCGTACAGCCACTCGATGAAATCGTGCGCCGCTTCCTGCTGAGGCCCCTCAAACACGACGATCGACGCGGCGTTGCCGTAGTTCGTCGCCCGCTCCTTCTCCGTCGGCATGTAGACGGATGCCCACTCGAAGTCGGCGATGTTGACCGCGAAGTCGGCGATCTGCCAGGAGCCCGATACGTACGACACGACGTCGCCGCTCTTGAACAGCGCGTTGCCGTCGGCATCCGACAGCCAGACCGAGCGCGGCATGAACGAGTCGTCGTTGAGGCCGTTGAAGAACTCCAGAGCACGCGTGGTGTCGTCGTTCGTGCTGAACTCGCCGTCGTCGTCCGGCTGGAAGTAGTCCGAGCCGAACTCATACATCAGCGCCTTCAGGCGGTGCGAGGACTTGTCCATCACCATTCCGTAGCTGGTGCCGGTCGCCGCCTGCACCTGCTTGACCGCGGCCACGTACTCGTCCCAGGTCCAGATGTCGTCCTCGGTGGTCGGATACGCCACGCCGGCCTCGTCGAAGAGGGTCTTGTTGATGAAGAGACCGACCGCGGTGATGTCCGACGGGAGCGAGATGACTTTGTCTCCGTCCCAGTCGCTCAGCTCGGTGCGGATCTCACTGCCCTCGGTGATGTCGGTCAGGTCGGCCGTTGCGCCCCGCCACACCGGATCGACGGCGCCGACCCTGGCGATGGCCGGGAGATCGTTCGCCTGCGCGGAGTTGCGGAGCTTGGTGGCGAGGTCGTCATTGGCGATGTCGACGATCTCGACCTGGACTCCGGTCTCCTCCTCGTACTTCTCGGCCATGTGGGCGTATCCACCGCCCTGGTTCGCGTCTCCCGAGAGGAAGAACTGAATCGGCTCATCCGATGAGCCGGCATCCGTCGAGTTGCTGCAGCCCGCGAGCGCGACGGCAGTCGCGGCCACAGCAGCGAATGCGATAGCGGACCGCAGGGGTGTCTTTCCTGAACGCTTCATTGTGGTTCCTTCCGCCCGGAGGTCCGGGCCAACGTCATCGTCGAGTTCACTAACGTTTCGGGTGCTGTGGAAGCGCCTGCTGCAACAGGGTTCGGCAACCGGCGCTGATATGATGTTAGGACATTATTGCAAAGTTGACAACGACTGGTGGGAGAGCGTTCTCCAACAGTCCTCGATCCCGCTCTCTGACGAGGAGACCATGGACATCTCGACCACTCGCTCTGGGTCCGGATCCCTGCCTGCACGCGCGCGGTTACACTCGGATGCGCCGCATCAATCTCTCGCCGGCATCTGGCGCTTCCGGGTCTCGCCGACCCTGCGCAGCGCACCGGACGACTGGCGCACGGCCGATACGGAGGACTGGGGAGACATCGAGGTCCCCGCGCACTGGAATCTGCAGGGATACGGCTCGCCCGCGTACTCCAACGTGCAGATGCCGTTCCCCGTCGACCCCCCGTTCCCCCCGGACGCGAATCCGATCGGAGACTACCGGTTGGAGTTCGCGGCGTCGGGCGATGTGCTGACGCACGCGGAGCAGTGGCTGCGATTCGACGGCATCGAATCGGCCGCCGAGGTCTGGCTGAACGATGTCCTGCTCGGCACGACCCGCGGAAGCCGGCTGACGCACGAGTTCGATGTCACCGGCATCCTGACACCGGAGGCGAACAGGCTGGCGATCCGGGTGGCGCAGTTCAGCGACGCCACCTACCTCGAGAACCAGGACATGTGGTGGCTTCCGGGGATCTTCCGCGACGTCACTCTGCTCGCCCGGCCGGCCGGCGGCATCCGCGACATCTTCGCACGCGCCGACTTCGACCCGCTGTCGGGGACGGGCTCGGTGATACTGGAAGTGGATGCCGCATCCGACGTCCGCCTGAGCATCCCCGAGCTGGGTATCGACCGGGCAGTGTCCGAGATCATCCCTGTCGGCGCCGTCCAACCGTGGTCGGCCGAGCAGCCGCGCCTCTATGACGCCGTCCTCGCGACCGAGTCCGAATCGGTGACGCTGCGCCTGGGGTTCCGTCGGGTGGAGGTGCGCGACGCCGAACTGCATGTGAACGGAATGCCGATCATGCTGCGCGGCGTCAACCGTCACGAGCACCGCGCGCGTCACGGCCGCGTGTTCGACCACGACGCCGCCCGTGAAGAGCTGCTGCTGATGAAACGGCACAACATCAACGCGGTGCGCACCTCCCACTACCCTCCGCACCCCGAGGTGCTCGATCTGTTCGACGAGCTCGGGTTCTGGATCATCGACGAGTGCGATCTCGAGACGCACGGATTCGAGCACGTCGGATGGCGGCGCAACCCGAGCGCGGATCCGATCTGGAGAGACGCGTTCCTCGACCGGATCGAGCGAACCGTCCGTCGCGATCAGAATCATGCCAGCGTCATCATGTGGTCCCTGGGCAATGAGGCGCACGTCGGCGAGAACCTCGAGGCCATGGCCCGCTGGGCGAAGGCCGCAGACCCGAGCCGGTTGATCCACTACGAAGGCGACAGGGAGAGCCGTTACGTCGACGTCTACTCTCGCATGTACGCCCCGCACGCCGAGGTCCGCGAGATCGGCGAAGAGACGCTCAGGCCTGCGCCCCCGGAAGCGACGGCGTCGGAGCTGCACCGCCGCACGCTGCCCTTTCTCCAGTGCGAATTCGCGCATGCAATGGGCACCGGACCCGGCGGCCTGCAGGAATACTGGGACCTCTTCGAGGAGTACCCGCGGCTGGCGGGCGGGTTCGTGTGGGAATGGATCGAGCACGGCATCGCCGTCGACGGTCCGAACGGCACGAGCCGGATCCTGTACGGCGGCGACTTCGGTGAGATCGTCCACGACGGCAACTTCGTGATCGACGGTCTCGTGGATGCCGAGCGCAACCCGCGGCCGGGACTGCTGCACTATGCGGCAGTGATAGCCCCGGTGGCGATCACCGTCGATGCGGAACGGCGAACGGTGCAGATCGAGAACAGGTACGACGTCCTCGGCCTCGATCACGTTCTGTTGCGCTTCTCTCGTGTCATCGACGGCGACGTGCGAGCCTCCGGCGTACTGGAGGTCGCCGCCTGCCCGGCCAGGACGAGTGTCACCGTCGATCTGCCCGATGCGTGCCGGACGGATGAGGCCTCCCTCGTCGCGGACGTCGTCACCGTCGAGGCGGTGACGCGCGCCGATTCTTCCTGGTCCGCTGCGGGCCACGTGCTCGCGAGCGGCCAGGATGTGCGAGCGGGGCGACCGACGAGTGTCGCGCCGGGGACGGCCGCGGCGAGCGCGGACCGGGTGGGACCCGCACGTTTCGATCCGCACACGGGGCGGCTGACCCGGCTCGGCGCGTTGGAGCTCAGCGGTCCGACGGTCGGACTCTGGCGCGCTCCGACGGACAACGACCGCGACCTCGGCGATGACGAACCCGATCTCCCATCGTACGCGGACCGCTGGCGGGCGGCCGGCATCGACCGTCTCATGACGCGAGTGCAGGATGTCGGCGTCGCGGGGCCAGCGCTCATCGTGCGCACCCGGACGGGCACGCCGATCCTGGACAGCGCCGTCGATACGCGGTTCTCATGGACCGACGCCGGCGACGCCGTGCGGCTGGACGCGCAGATCGAACCGAACAGGACGTGGACGACCGAGTGGGCGAGGCTGGGCCTCGATCTCATCCTCGACACTGCCCCGCTGGGCGCGGAGATCGCCGGATACGGCCCGATGCCGAGTTACCCGGATCTGCGCTCGGGCGCGCGGTTCGGGTGGTGGAGCATCGCGGCCGATGACCTCACGGTCGACAATGTGCGTCCGCAGGAGAGCGGGTCGCGCATAGGGGTCCGTGAGGCTCGGATCCGCACTGCCCTGGGCATCCTGCACGTGTCGACGCTCGATCAGCCGTTCGCCCTGACAGTGTCCAGGCACAGCCGCGAGGCCCTGGCCTCCACCGCGCACAACTGGGAGCTTCCGGACGAAGGTCGCACGTTCGTGTCGATCGACATCGCCCAGTCGGGTGTCGGCACCGCCACCTGCGGCCCTGGCGTGCTGCCCCGCTACCGATTGCCCGCGCAGGCCGGGACCCTCTCCCTCCTGCTCCGTCACGAACCCCTCTGATGTCGAAGGACGCACCATGACCACTGAGAGCACCGCCACCGCCCGCCTCGATCCGAGTCTGGCGATCGCCGACATCGATCGCCGCCTCTTCGGTGGATTCGTCGAGCATCTCGGCCGCCACATCTACGACGGCATCTTCGAGCCGGGCCATCCCAGCGCCGATGAGGAGGGCTTCCGCACGGATGTCATCGAACTCGTCAAGGAGCTCGGCGTCTCGACAATCCGCTACCCCGGAGGCAACTTCGTCTCGGCGTATCGCTGGGAGGACGGAATCGGACCGAAGGAGCAGCGCCCCCGTCGCCTCGACCCGGCTTGGCACTCGACCGAGACGAACGAAGTCGGGCTGCACGAGTTCCAGGCGTGGCTGGATCGCGTCGGCAGCGAGCTCATGCTCGCCATCAATCTCGGCACCCGTGGCACGGAGGAGGCGCTGGACTTGCTCGAGTATGCGAATGCGGATGCGCGGACGTGGTGGACCGAGCAGCGCGCCGCGAACGGACGCCCGACGCCGTTCGACGTGAAGATGTGGTGCCTCGGCAACGAGATGGACGGCCCGTGGCAGGTCGGGCATCGCAACGCGGAGGATTACGGAAAGCTCGCGTCCCGCACCGCGAAGGCCATGCGGATGCTCGACCCCGGCATCGAGTTGGTCGCGTGCGGCTCGTCAGGACGCGACATGCCGACGTTCGGATCGTGGGAGCGACAGGTGCTGGAGCACACGTTCGACGACGTCGACTTCATCTCCTGCCACTCCTACTACCAGGAGCGCGGGGGCGACGCGCAGGAGTTCCTCACGTCCGGCGCCGACATGGCATGGTTCATCGAATCGGTCGTGGCGATCGCGGACAGCGTCGCGGCGACCAAGAAGAGCGACAAGCGCATCATGATCTCGTTCGACGAGTGGAACGTCTGGTACCTCTTCAAGGAGGACGGCACAGAGTCAGGGCATGAATTCAAGGGCGGCGCCTGGCCAGTGGCCCCCCGCCTGCTCGAAGACCAGTACAGCGCTCTGGATGCCGTGGTCTTCGGCGATCTGCTCATCACGTTGCTGCAGCATGCCGACCGGGTGCGCAGTGCGTCCCTCGCGCAGCTCGTCAACGTGATCGCGCCGATCATGACGGAACCGGGCGGGCCGGCGTGGCGGCAGACGACGTTCTTCCCTTTCTCGATCACCTCGCGTCTGGCGCGCGGCTCCGCTGTGCAGGTGCCGGTGAACGGCAGCACCGTCGCATCGGACAAGCTCGGCGACGTGCGCGCCGTCAACGCCGTCGCCACGATCGACGACGAGGGCGTCTCGCTGTTCGTCGTGAACCGTTCGCTGACGGAGGCGACCGCTCTCCGCGTGGATCTCGCACCGCTCGCGCGACAGCTGGGCAGGGACGTGTCGATCATCGAGTCCCACCTGCTCCACGAGGACGACGTGTACGCGCGCAACGTCCTGGGCGACGTCGAGCGCGTGGGCGTCGGTGAGGCCGACGCGACCGTCGCCGACGGAATCCTGACGATCGAGCTGCCGGCCGTGTCCTGGACGGCGATCCGCCTGGTGTGACCCCGTACGGCGAGGGCCGCGGACGTCGTCCGCGGCCCTCGTCGTACGATCTCAGTCCTTGCCGCTGCTGACGTGCACACGCCCCTTGCCATCGACGGAGACCTTGGCGGTCATCGCCGCCGCGAGGTCGATCCGCTGCCACGATGACGTCGAGTGGACGCTGAGGTCGAGCGGATAGCCGGAGTCGATCGCCGTCTCCTCGAGGACCTGGAGGCGCTGCGCCTCGGTGAGGTCGGGGTGGCTGGAGATGAGCAGAGCGGCCGCGATGCGGGGCGCATCCATCTCGACGCCGCCCTGTCCGATCTGCTCAAAGCCGTAGGTGAGACGGTCGCGGTAGAGCTCGTTCGCGTCCTTCTTCTTCAGGTACGGGGTGTCCCTGGCGATGCACGTTTTCAGTGCCGCACCGCAGTCGGCCTCCAGGACGGCATGGAGCTCGGCGCTGGCCGCCTCCAGCAGCTCACGGAACTCCGGGTCGGCCCACCGTTTGGCGATGGCCGCCTGGCCCATCATCCGGCCGCCGATGATGTCGAGCGGGTAGTGCATCGCCATGACGACGCGATAGTTGCCGGATTCGGACGTCCGCGCGAGGATCGGTGCGGACAGCTCGGGCAGCAGCGTCGCGAGGAGCGTGCCCTGCCAGTAGGCCTGATTCGTGTGCCCGCTCGGGTAGGAGCCGCTCGTGGAGCTGTAGGCGTCACCGCCGTCCTTGTCGCGGTAGACGACCTCGTTCGGCGCCACGATATAGGGGCGGTCGTAGTCGAAGTAGTCCTTCGACGGGTTCGTCGACTCGCTCTGCGCACGGCCACCGTCCTTGTGGATCAGCTCGACGGTCTTGGGCAGACGCCCCTCCTCCCACGCCCTCTGGTAGATCGCACCGAGCTCCTCCCCCAGTGCATTTCCCATCGTGTAAGACATGTCTCCGTACTCGTCGACGATCGCCGCCGCGGACTCCTCCGGGCCGGCGTTCTGATTGATGTCGAGCGTCTTCGCGAGGTTCTCCTCGAGGACCTCCGGGTAGCTCGTCTCGAGGGTCGCGAATCCGGCGAGCAGCGGGACGTAGTCGACGGTGCGATCCGATGAGTAGACCGTCTCGAGCTGCTCGGGCGCGAACGCCTCAGGGGCGGGAGAGGCCGCCGGGTTCGGACGTCCACCCGCGACCTGCTCGTTCCATGGCGCGCAGCCGGTCAGCGCGATGGATGCCGTGAGTACGACAGCAAGCGCTGCGACTGGACGGCTGCGGACGGTGGTCCTCATCTTCGAGTGCTGCATGTCCTGCCTTTCCTCGGGTGTCGACCCGTTCATCATTGAATTGCGTGGACATTCTATTGTTCGTACATTGGGCGGGACAAGAGCGCTCCACTGACGATCGTGAGACGCCACCGCTACCCTCGTCTGCATGGACATCGACACGGCGAGGATCACGGACTACTTCGACCGTTACGCCGCGTCGCTGACCCGGTTCGACGCCGAGGCCTCCGCCGAGCTGTGGTCGACACCCGGCATGATCGTCGACGGCCGGTTCTCGGGAGTGCTGGGCTCGCGCGAGGAGATGGCAACCGGACTTAAGCAGGCCTACCCCGTCTATCGGGAGCTCGGCCTCGGCTCCGTCGATTACGAGCTCATCGACGAGAACCAGCTTTCGGACGCACTCGTGCTCGTCCGCGTGCGCTGGCTCTTCCTCGACGGCGACGGCGAGTTGCTGACCGACAGCAACAGCTACTACCTGCTCCGGGACGAGGATGCCGGACTTCGCGCGTGCGTGTGTATCGAGACGGACTCCATGCAGAAGCTGCAGGCGCTCGCCGACGCCAAGGGTGTCGACCTGACACCGCCGAGCACGTAGTCCGAACGCGGGGTACCGCCGGCCCCTGTTCGGCACGGTCACGTCTTGCATATCCATTCGGGGTAGCGAGAATAGTCAGTGATTTGTAGGGTGTCCGAGGACAGAAGTCCGTGACACAGGAATCATCTGGAGGATGATCGATGGAGATCACACGACGAACCGTACTGACTGGAGCCGCTGTGCTCAGCGCCGCGGCTGCGGTCGGAATACCGACCGGCGCGCAGGCATCCACGACGACTGCGGGACAGGCGCAGCCGGCGGGGAACCCGGCAGCGGTCGAACGCTGGGGAATGCACGAGATCGTGCTCAGCGGCCCCGACAAGGGAAACCCCTTCGTCGATGTCACACTCGCTGCCGTCTTCCGCCGGGCGGACCAGACGATCACGGTGCCCGGTTTCTACGACGGCGATGGCACGTACCGCATCCGGTTCTCACCGCCCGAGACCGGTGATTGGAAGTGGAGCATCGAGAGCAACGTCCGCGCGATGCGCAAGTCCGGCAAGGTGACGGTCATCGCCCCGTCGGAAGGCAACCACGGCCCGGTGCAGGTGTCGCAGGACGGATACCACTTCATCCATGCGGACGGCTCGCCGTACCACCAGATCGGCACCACCTCGTACTCCTGGGCGCAGCAGCCAGAGGACAAGGTCCAGAAGACGCTCGAGACGCTGAGCACGTCGCCCTTCAACAAGATCCGGATGCTGTTCTTCCCGAACGTCCCCTCCGAATCCGTCGACCCGTTCGTGCGCACCGGCCCCGGGCCGAGGGACTGGGACCCGACGCGCTTCGATCCCGCATACTTCCGCCGGTACGAGAGCCGGATCGCGAGCCTGCTGCAGCTCGGCATCCAGGCCGATGTCGTCCTCTTCCAGCCCTACAAGGCCGACATCGGGTTCTCCGATATGGCCCGCGCGGACGACGAGAGGTACATCCGCTACATCACAGCGCGTTTCGGTGCGTACCGGAACGTGTGGTGGTCGATGGCCAACGAGTACGACGACAACGAGACCAAGGCGCTGGACGACTGGAACCACCTGGGCGACTTCCTCAAGAGCGTCGACCCACACGGGCGTCTGCGCTCGATCCACAACAAGAACATCTATTACGACGCCCGCAAGGATTGGGTCACGCACGCCAGCATTCAGAGCTCGGGTGCTGCCATGGACGGCATCCGGGCGCATCTGCACCGCCAGTTCGCGCTCAAGCCGGTGGTGTTCGACGAAGTCGCCTACGAGGGCAACATCGACGCACGCTGGGGCCAGCTGTCGGGCGAGGTGATGACGAGCCGGTTCTGGAACACGTTCGTCGGCGGCACGTACTGCGGCCACGGCGAGACGCTCAACGAGGCCCAGAGCCCGAGCACCTCGTGGCTCGGGCAGGGCGGAACCCTGAACGGCACCAGCGCTCCGCGTCTCGCCTTCCTCAAGCAGATCATGGACGACGGACCGGCCACGGGGATCAACGCACTCCAGCCTGATTGGGGCTACGACATCGGCGGCGTCGACAGCCAGTACTACATCAAGTACTTCGGCGCGAATGCACCGACGGAATGGAACGCTCTGCTGCCGAGCGGTGCCGGTGCGTCCTTCAACGTCGACGTCATCGACACCTGGAACATGACCATCACGCCGATCGGTGTCTTCTCTCTTGCCAAAGCCACCGGCGGCGCGCAGGATCCGAGTCGCCCGACGATCCAGCTACCGGGCACCCCCTGGATCGCCGTGCGATTCACTCGAGTCTGATCGTCCGCACCGGCGAGACTGCAGGCGACGTCTCGCCGGTGCGCGGGCGTGCCGGTCCGCATATCCTCACGCTCCTCGCCATCATCGGAGCATGGACCATCACCGTGCCGACTCCAGCTTCACCACCCGTCAGGACCTGGACGCCCGTCTCGACCTGCACCGTCGGCTGATCCTGAGCAGCCTGGACGGCCTGTCCGAGCAGCAGGCCCGTGCAACCCCCGTGCCCGGCAGGCCTTCTCTGCTCGGAGTCGTCCGCCATACCGCCTATGTCGAGGGAGTCTGGTTCGGGGAGGCCATCACCGGCCGACCTCGCGCTGACCTCGGTCTTCCGGTCGCCACGGCGAACTCGTGGAAGACGCGCAAGACGGACAGCATCGCCTCCGTCACGGAGCTCTGCGAGAGGATCTCTGAGCACTCACGATCGAATCTCGCCGATCTGGACCTTGACGACGTCGTCACGGGGCGCAGCCCGCGTACCGTTCTGAGCCTCTACACGCACGTGCTCGTCGAACTCGCGTGGAACACAGGACAGCTCGACATCCTGCGGCCTCTCGCCGAGAGCATTCGCGACTGACGACGCAACCGTCACCGCGCGGCGAGAATCGCGTCTGCCAGCCAGGGGCCGAACTCACCGAGAGCGGGGCCGTCGAGATCGCCGTGGTCTCGACGGGCACTGGCGAGCAGCGCAGCGTCCGGGTGGGGCTGATCGTTGATGATCGAGACCAATTCCAGGTATCGCCCCTCGGTCGCGGTGTACTCGGCATCCTGGAAGGCATCGAGCGTGAGGCCGGCCACATCGCGATAGCGAGCCGCCAGCCGTTGCCGCAGATCCTGGTCCGCCGCGATTCCGAACGATTCCGCGAGCTGCTCGACCAGTTGCGCAACGAGGTCGACCACCTGGGCGTCCTCCGCAGCGAATCCGGCTTGCTGGAACGCCATCAGCCGCCGGGTCAGGTCGGCGCCGGCCGAGTGGATGAACTCCTGCACGGGAGGTGCAGACATCTCCGGGCCGGGGAACTCGGCATAGGTCGCACGCAGATAGGAGCGCGTCGCTTCGCGGAACCGCTCATCCTGCAGCAGTTCCGCCAAAGCGATCCAGGCATCGAGCTGCGCGGGCGAGGGGTCGGCCGGAAGCACCGGCCGGACGTCGCGGATGCGGTCGATCGCCGCTTGCGGGAGACCTGCGGTGACGTCATCCGTGAAGTCGTCGACGAGTCCCTGACGCTCGATGTCGGACATCGTCACCAGCCTGCGCAGCAGGTTCGCCCGTTCGACCGTTCCCTCCTGCTGCACGAGCGCGCGGAGAACCGCCCGCTTCGCCTGCATGTCCGTCGCGCGCCTCTCGACGACGTCCAGGTGCTCGGCGAGCACGTCGCTCAACGAGGTCGTGCCCGCGAGGACACGGCGCACCTGATCGAGACCGGTCTCGAGATCGCGCAGCGTGCGGACGAATTCGAGGCGGGCGATCGCGTCGATGTCGTAGAGGCGATGGCCGCCGTCGGTCGCGTCCGTCGCGTTCACGAGGCCCTCATCCGCGTAATAGCGGATGGCGCTGACGCTGAGTCCCGTTCGATGTGCGACGTCGCCGATGGGGTAGAGAGTGTCTTCTGAAATGTTCATGTCCCCCACCATGCGACCTCAAGCGGCTTGAGATGCAAGCCCGAGAATGCCATTCACTCAAGATTCCGTGATCAAACCGTTGCATTCGTTACCGCCCCGTTATACAGTTATCGCACGGTGAATGTTTGCTGTGGCATCCACCGCATGTGATTGCAGGACACTCTTGGTGCAAGGGACAAGGGCCGGTCGGAAGCCTCTCCGACCGGCCCTTCACGTTGCCGCTACGCTGAGATCGTGACCGACCGGAACCTCGCCATCGCCGCCTGGGAGAGCCTGTTCCGTGCACAGCACGAGCTGTTCTCCGAGATGGCTGCAGACTTCGAAGGATCCGACCTCGCGCAGGGCGAATACGACGTGCTGCTGACCGTGACCCGCGGCCCCGACATGACCGCACGCCTGCGCGATGTCACCCAGAACATGCTGATCAGCCAACCCAGCGTCTCGCGCTTGATCGACCGGATGGTCGCGCGCGAGCTCGTCGCCAAGCTCCCGGATCCCGAGGACGGCCGCGGCGCGCTGATCCGTGCGACGGATGCCGGGGCACGCGCCTTCCGTCGCATCGCCATGGTCCATGGTCGATCGATCGCCGAGCGCATGTCGAGCCTCGACGACGACGAACTGCGCACCCTCCTCGCCCTGACGGAGCGCCTGCGCAGTCGCTAGAGTTTCGAATATTTCTTTCGAACATCTCTTCCCTTTTGGGTGTGGTCGGGGTAGCGTGGGGGTATGTCGACGGCGACGCATCTGGATGCTCTGCACGAGGCGGTCTCCCGCCTCGATGGGGTGTGGGCGGATGCGGGGGATGCGTCGGATCTGGACCGGGCCGCCCTGGTGGCCGCGAATGCGGAACTGGGTGTGCTGCACCGGCTCGTGGACGGGCTGGAGGCGGAGGTCGCGGCGCGGATCGCGTATGAGTCTCGGCCGGAGCTGGGTGCGGAGTCGTTGGCGAAGGAGCAGGGGTTCCGCACCGCCGGCCAGTTCGTCGCGACGGTCACCGGACGCTCTTCGGGGGAAGCATCGCGGTTGGTGAGGGTGGGGGAAGCCACCGCTCCCCGCAGCGATCTGCTGGGGGCCAGGTTGCCGGCGAAGTACCCGGCCGTGCAAGCCGCCCTGGCCTGTGGGCGGATCGGTGCCCCGGCGGCCGGGTTGATCATCGGACTGTTGGACCGGGTCCGGTTCAAGATCTCCGCGGAACGAGTGACCGAAGCGGAGACCCTGCTCGCCGAGAAAGCGGCCGGGTTGTCGTTGGACGAGGTCCGCAAGCTCCTCACCCATGCGGAAGCGCACCTGGACCCGGACGGAGTCCTCCCGCGGGAGGAGGCCGCACGGGCGCAGAACCGGCTGGTCATGTTCGAACGCGACGGACGGTTGCACATCGACGCGGACGTCGACGTCGCCACCGGCGCACCGATCAAGGTCGCGATCGAAGGGCATGTCACCGCGGTCCTCAACGCCCGCGCGAACGCCCTCGCCCCCGACGCCCCCGACGCCGACCGGCGCACGGTGACACAGTTGCAGGCGGATGCGCTCGCCGACCTCGCCGCCCACGCGCTCGGGTGCGACACCAACGCCCCCGCCCTGGCGGGTGCGACCGTGATCGTCCGCGTCGGACTCGACGACCTCACCGGCGGGACCGGACACGCCACCATCGACGGCATCGACCAGCCCATCAGCATCGGGACCGCCCGGCGGATGGCTGCATCCGGCGGTGTCATCCCCTACGTCCTCGGCGGCGACAGTGAGATCCTCGACTGGGGCAGGGAGAAACGGTTCTTCACGAAAGCGCAACGCCTCGCCCTGGTGCTCCGGGACGGCGGATGCGCCGGATGCACCCTCCCACCCTCGATGACCCGCGCCCACCACATCGACTGGTGGCAACGCGACAACGGCAGAACAGACCTCAACAAAGGCGTCCTGCTCTGCGACACCTGCCACCACCGCGTCCACGACAACGGGTGGGAAATCAGAATCGAAGGCACCGGTGTCACCGCGAAAGTCTGGTTCATCCCACCACCCTCAGTCGACCCCACCCGCACCCCACGCCTCGGCGGCACCCACCGCTACAACCTCGCCGCCTGACACCGACGACGGCGACGGCGACGACGCCATTCCTGACCCCCGATGCCTTCGCGGCGCACGTCCACGGCATCCGATCTGGCATAGTCGAAGCCATATGTAGTCACCGCGACAATCGCGGATCGACTGGGAGGGACATACAACATGGAGCTTGCCGGAGTCGTCGGCATCCTGGTTCTCGTCGGCATCGGGGTCGTGATCCTGATCGTCTTCGCGCTGATCGCGCTGCTGTTCGCACGCAGCTGGATCAAGGTCGCGCGCGCCGATGAAGCGCTGGTCATCTCTGGACGCAAGCAGAAGGTGCAGCGCGCGGTCATCGCCGCCGACGGCACCAGCAGCTCGGAGATGTCGGAATCTCCCGTCACCGTCATCGTGAACGGCAAGTCCCTCGTCAACCCGATCACACAGCGGCACGAGATCATCTCGCTGCGCTCGCGCCAGGTTTCGCTGAACGCCGAAGCGCAGTCGCTCGACAGCGTCACGCTCAACGTCGACGGCGTCGCGATCGTCAAGATCGGCTCCGACCCCCTCTACGTCCGCCGCGCCGCCGAGCGCTTCGCCTCGCAGGACGCCGCCATCGAGCAGTTCACCACCGAGCAGCTCGAGGGTGCCCTGCGCGGCATCGTCGCGACCCTGTCGGTCGTCGAGCTCATGCGCGAGCGCAAGAAGTTCTCCGATCAGATCGCCGCCGACGTCTCGCAGGAGCTCGCCGAGCAGGGTCTGATCCTGGACTCCTTCCAGATCAAGGGCATCACCGACGCCGTCGGCTACATCCAGTCGCTCGGCGCACCCGAGATCCAGGCCAAGCGTCAGGCGGCCGAGATCTCGCAGACCAACGCCGACCGTGCGATCAACCAGAAGAACATCGCCAACAAGGAAGCCAACCTGATCGAGCAGACCGCGCTCGACACGAACACCGCCAACGCGGACGCCGGCATCGGCCGCGCACGCGCCGAAGCCGAGCAGGCCGAGTACCTGGCCAGGGCGCAGGCCGAGCAGGCCGTCCTTCAGCAGCAGGCCGAGAACAAGCAGGCGCAGCTGGACGCCGACGTCAAGCGCGTCGCCGACGCGCAGCGCTACGAGGCCGAGACCCGCGCTCAGGCTGAGCTGTACACGCGCGAGCGCGCCGCCGAGGCGGCCGCGATCGAGCAGGTCAAGCAGGCCGAGGCTCGCACCCGCATCGCCGAGCAGCAGGCGAAGGCAGACGAAGCCCGCGCTCAGGGTGAATCGACCGCGGCCCAGGCCAAGGCCGAGGGTGAAGCGGCTGCGCTGCGCGCCCTCGCCGAGGCTGAAGCCGAAGCCCGCCGCCTGCGGGCCAACGCGGAAGCCGATGCGATCCGCGCCGAGGGTGAGGCCCGCGCGGCTGCCGTCGAAGCCGAGGCGAGGGCCATCGCCTCCAACCAGGACGCTTTCCTCTCCCAGCGCGTCATCGACGTGCTGCCGACCATCATGGGCGAGTTCTCCAAGGGCTACGCCGCCATCGGCAACGTCTCGATCATCGGCGGCACCTCGGGCGAAGACGGCGCATCCAGCGTCATCGGCGGCGACAGCGCCAAGGCGCTGAAGTCCGTGTTCGACAGCGTCAGCTCGGCCACTGGTCTCGACCTCGCCGCCATCATCCAGGGCCAGGCCGTCGGCCGCGGCATCGGCGAAGGCGTCGCGCAGGCGCAGGTGCAGACCAAGACGCCCGCCCCCGCCACGACGAAACCCGCCAAGGCCGCCGCGGACTCGACCATCGCTCCCCCGCCGCCGCCTGCACCGGCCGAGTGAGCATCCGAAGGCGTCGGTCCGCAGGTCGCGGCCGACGCCTTCGTCGTGTCACGGCGTCCGACGACGAAGCGTGAGCGACGCCAGCACCAGCGCGCCCACCGCGAAAGCCACGACGATCAGCAGCGGACCGAACACATCCCAGCCCTCATCACCCGCGGCGACGGCGTTGATCGTGTCGATCGCATAGCTCAACGGCAGCCAGTCCGAGATCGCGTACAGAACGTCCGGCATCTCATCGCGGGGCATGAAGAGTCCGCCGAGGATGATCTGCGGGAACACCAGCAGCGGCATGAACTGCACCGCTTGGAACTCGGTCTGCGCGAACGCGCTGGCCAGCAACCCGAGCGCCGTGCCCAGCAGGGCATCCACGACCGCCACCAGCCCGAGCTGCCAGAGCGGGCCGTCCACGTCCAGCCCGCACACCCATACGGCGAATGACACCGTGATCGCGGCCTGCAACAGCGCCATCAGCCCGAACGCCAACGCGTATCCGAGAATGAAATCCGCCTTGCCGAGCGGCGTCGTCATCAGCCGCTCCAGCGTCCCCGACCGCCGCTCGCGCAACGTCGTGATCGACGTGATGAGGAACATCACGATGAACGGGAACAGCGCCAGGATCGCGCCGCCGAACTGGTCGAACACGCCTTCCTGATCGCTGAACAGCCAGGCGAACAGGCCGACCAGGAGGCTCGGCGCGATGAGCATCAGCGCGATCGAACGCGGATCGTGCCGCAGCTGCGTCAGCACCCGGCCCGCGGTGACGAACAGGCGCCGGGCGTTCATTCGCCGGCCTCCTCTCGTGCACTCCGACGAGACGTCGGATGCTCCCGCTGGTCCCGTTCGATCAGCGCGAGGAACGCAGCATCCGGATCCTCCGCGCCGGTGTCCTCCAGCAGCGCCGCCGGCGTGGTGTCTGCGATGATCCGGCCGGCGCGCATGAGCAGCAGCCGGTCGCAGCGCAGCGCCTCATCCATGACATGGCTCGACACGATCATCGTCACACCACGGTCTGCGAGCCCGCGGAAAAGGCCCCACAGGTCCGCCCTCAGCACTGGATCGAGCCCCACGGTCGGCTCGTCCAGCACGATCACCTCCGGAGCACCGAGCAGCGCCATCGCGAGAGACACCCGCGTCTCCTGACCGCCGCTGAGCGAATCGACGAGCTGACCGGCCTGCGCGCGCAGCCCCACCTCGTCGATGACCCGATCGACGTCGCTGCGCGGCGCGTTCAGCAGTCCGGCGACGTAAGCGAGGTTCTGACGAACGCTGAGATCGCCGTACACGGCAGCCCCCTGCGTGCCGTAGGCGACACGCTTGCGCAGCTTCCGCGAGCCGCCGGGCTCGCCCAGCACCGTCACGTCGCCCGCCGCGATCCGCTGCACGCCGACGATCGACCGCATCAGCGTGGTCTTCCCGCATCCGGACGGCCCGAGAAGCCCTGTGATCTCCCCGCGAGGGATGGTCAGGTCGACGCCGTCGAACACGGCTGTCTTCCCTCGCCGCACCCGAAGACCTGCGATCTCGACCGCGTTATTCATCATGTGATGAATTGTTCTCCCGGGTCGGCGCCGCGTCAAGAGGATCAGTCGAACAGGTACCGCTGCACGGTCGGTCCGATCCGCTCGACGAGCTCGTCGATGGATGCCTCGGCCAGCGCCGAGAACCTCAGCACGTACCGGGTCAGCAGCAGCCCAGCGATCTGCGAGGCGACCAGGCTCGCGCGCAGCTCGGCATCCGGCACGTCCAGCGCCCGCGCGATGCGGCCGATCAACTCGCGAGAGATGAATCCGGCCAGCAACGGCGTCGTGAGCTTGCTGGCCACGGCTGTGCGCATGAGCATCACCCCGCGGCGTCGCACATCCGGATCCTCGAACGCCTCGAGGATGTAACGCACGAGCCGCTCCCCGACCTCGTCGCGCGGGCCGGCGAGGATCGCCGGCACATCCGCATCCGGACGCAGGGGCATGCCCACCGCCTCCGCGAACAGATCCGCCTTCGTGCCGAAGTAGTGATGCACGAGCGCCGAATCCACTCCCGCCCGCGCCGCGATCGACCGGATCGTCGAACCGTCGTATCCCCGCTCGCCGAACTCGTCCACCGCCGCGGCGATGATCCGCGCACGCGAATCCGTTCCCCCACGCGGCCGTCCGCGTCGCCGCGGTGCGCGATGCTCGGTCATGCCGCTCAGCCTACGCGCCGATGCGCGCAGGGAACGCGAGAGACTGGAGGGGTGACCACTGCGCCGTTCGACCTGTCGAGGATCGGCCGCGGACTCGCTTTCGCCGAAGCATCCGACGACCTGAACACGGCGCTCGACCGGCGCACCGCCGTCGTCATCAGCTCGCCTCCCGGTACGGGCAAGACCACCCTCGTCCCGCCGATCATCGCCGGCCGCGTTCCCGGCCGCGTGATCGTGACGCAGCCGCGACGCGTCGCCGCACGCGCCGCGGCCCGAAGACTCGCCCACCTGGACGGGTCGGCAGTCGGGTCCCGCGTGGGCTTCACCGTCCGCGGTGAGCGCCACGTGGAGACCTCGGCCCTGATCGAGTTCGTCACCGCAGGCGTCCTGCTGCGCCGACTGCTCGACGACCCTGGACTGGAGGGTGTCGGCGCCGTCGTGATCGACGAGGTGCACGAGCGCGCCCTGGAGACGGATCTGCTGATCGGCCTGCTCGGCGAGGTGCGCGAACTGCGCGACGATCTCGTCGTGGTCGCGATGTCGGCGACGCTCGACGCCGACCGGTTCGCCGCCGTCCTCGGCACGGAGGCTTCGCCTGCCCCTGTCGTCACCCAGACCGTTCCGGCACATCCGCTCGACGTGCGCTGGGCGCCGAGCCCCACCCCTCGCTTGGACGAACGGGGAGTGACGCGGGCCTTCCTCGACCACGTCGCCCGCACGACGGTCGACACGCACCGCGGCGTGGTGCGTGTCGATCCGACCGCAGACGCCCTCGTCTTCGCTCCTGGCGCACGCGAAGTCTCGGAGATCGCTCATCGCATCCGAGATCTCGCCGCCGAGTTCGACATCCGCGAACTGCACGGGCAGATCAGGGCAGCAGAGCAGGATGCCGTCATCAGCGGACGCGCGGCCGGCGAATCGCCGCGGATCATCGTCACGACATCGCTCGCCGAATCGTCGCTGACCGTTCCCGGTGTCCGGCTCGTCGTCGACTCGTGCCTGTCCCGTGCCCCGCAGCGCGATGCCGCGCGCGGCATGAGCGGTCTGGTGACGGGCCCGACGTCGCGCGCCGCGGCGACCCAGCGTGCGGGGCGTGCCACGCGCGAGGGGCCGGGCGTCGTGGTGCGATGCGTCGATGAGCGCACGTTCGCGGCCGCCCCCGCGCGGCCCGTCCCGGAGATCGCGACGACCGACCTCACCGACGCCGCCCTGCTCCTCGCCTGCTGGGGCGCACCGGGCGGTGCGGGTCTTCGGCTGGTCGACCCGCTTCCCGCCGACAGCCTGAACGATGCCGTGGATGTGTTGCACGGACTCGGCGCGATCGATGCCGAGGGTCGTGCGACCGCTGAGGGGCGACGCCTGGCACGCATCCCGACCGCCCCTCGCCTCGCGCGCGCTCTCCGCGACGGCACGCACATCGCCGGGGCACGCGCCGCGGCCGAAGTCGTCGCGCTGCTGAGTTCCGATCTCCGCATCCCCGACGCCGATGCCGCAGCGGCGCTCTCGACGCTGCGGAACGGGCGAAGCCCCGACGCGCGACGCTGGGAGCAGGAGGTGCGCCGCCTCTCGAGGTTCACCCCGGAGCGAGCAGGGGTGCGCACGGAGGACGATCCGACCGGTCTTCTGATCGCGCTCGCCTTCCCAGAGCGGATCGCCCGACGGGTGGATCATTCCGCCGCCGGCGCGGTGTTCCTCCTGGCATCCGGAACGCGCGCAGGGGTCACAGGCCCGCTCGCCGGCGCCGAATGGCTCGCCGTGGCCGACGTCGCCCGCGCGCAGGGGCGAGCGGCTGCCGGCACCGGAGCCGTCATCCGCTCGGCAGCGGCCATCTCCGAGCACCAGGCGGAGCAGGCGGCCACCCATCTGGTCACGGATCGCGTCGAGGCGCGGTTCTCCGACGGTCGCGTCACGGCTCGCCGCGAGCGTCGGCTGGGCGCGATAGTCCGCTCATCCGTCCCGGTTCGCGTGCAGGCAGACGAGGGCGGCAGCGATGCCGTCCGCCGTGCCGTGCAGGAGCAAGGGCTCGGCGTGTTCACGTGGTCTGAGGCGGCGGAGGGGCTGCGGCGGCGCCTCGCGCTGCTGCATCGCGAACTCGGTTCCCCCTGGCCGGATGTCGCGGACACGGCGCTCCTGGACGCCCTCGATGACTGGCTCGGACCGGAACTCTCGGCACTCGCCACCGGGACCACCGCCACGCGCATCGACCTGGCCACGGCGCTGCGACGATTGCTGCCGTGGCCGGCCGCGAGCGACCTCGATGCTCTCGTCCCGGAACGCCTCGAAGTGCCCAGCGGATCACGGATCCGCCTCACATACCCGCCTGTCGATGATGCGTCGGCCCGTCCGGTCGTCGCCGTGAAGCTGCAGGAGTGCTTCGGGTGGGCCGAGACGCCGCGACTGGTCGGAGGGCGGGTGCCCGTGCTGTTCCACCTGCTCTCCCCCGGCGGGCGCACGCTGGCAGTGACCGGCGACCTCGCATCCTTCTGGGCCGGCCCGTATTCGCAGGTGCGTGCCGAGATGCGCGGGCGGTATCCGAAGCATCCGTGGCCGGAGGACCCGTGGTCGGCCGAGCCCACCCGGCACACGAAGCGACGGGCCGCCGGGACCTGATCTCTCGTGCTCAGTCGAGCAGATGCCGCAGATAGCGCGGCGGCGAATCCAGGAACGACCGCCAGTGCCGGACCAGTTCCAGGTCCTCCCATTCCGTCGGCCTGATGCCCCATTCGCCGACTTCGAGAATCCGCGCACCTGGTAGCGAGGCCAGCACCGGCGAATGCGTCGCGCACAGCACCTGGCCACCGTCGTCGACGATCCGCTGCAGCACCCTGATGAGCGTCAGCGTGGACTGGAACGACAGCGCCGCCTCCGGCTCGTCGAGGCAGTAGAACCCCGGATCGCGGAACCTGCTGCCCAGCAGCGCGAGGAACGATTCGCCGTGACTCATCTCGTGGAACGGCACATCCGGCATGCTCATCGACGGATTCGCCTCGAGATACGTGTAGAACGAGTGCATCGTCTCGGCGCGGAGGAAGAAGCCCCACCGGCTGGCGCCGACCCCGCGCTGCAGCCGCAACCAGTCCGACAGGGGCGATTCGGTCGGACGCGTGCTGTGCATCGCGTTCCGTGAGCCGCCCTCGGGCGACAGCCCGTACGCGATGGCCACGCCCTCGACGAGCGTGGACTTGCCGCTGCCGTTCTCGCCGACGAGAAAGGTCACCCCCGGCGCGAGGTCGATCCCCTCCTGCAGCACCTGCGCGACCGCCGGGATGCTGGTGGGCCATCGACCGCCCGGTGCCGGCGCATCGTCGACGGGCCGCACCGACACCACCGGCTGCTCGCGCCTGCGCCGGCTGCCCGGCTCCCAGATCGACTCCATCAGCACTCGATCACGTTGACCGCGAGCCCGCCTTCGCTGGTCTCCTTGTACTTCATCGACATGTCCAGGCCGGTCTGGCGCATGGTCTCCACCACGGCATCCAGTGAGACGTAGTGCTGTCCGTCGCCTCGCAGCGCCAGCCGTGCTGCCGTGACGGCTGTGGATGCCGCGATCGCGTTCCGCTCGATGCAGGGGATCTGGACGAGCCCTCCGATCGGGTCGCAGGTCAGCCCCAGGTGGTGCTCCATCGCGATCTCGGCGGCGTTCTCGATCTGCCGGTTCGTGCCGCCCATCACGGCGGTGAGGCCCCCAGCGGCCATGGCACAGGCCGAGCCCACCTCGGCCTGGCAGCCGCCTTCGGCACCGGAGATCGAGGCGTTCGCCTTGAACAGTGACCCGAGCGCGGTCGCCGTCAGCAGGAATCGTCGGATGCCTCGTCGACGGTTGGCCTCCGCGATCGCCTCGTCATCGAGCGTGTCTGCATCGGCCGGCTCGGTCGGCGACTGCAGCAGCGCGCTGCCGACGAGCTCGCCGTGCGGCGTCACCGCGTTCCCGGATCCGAGTCCCGAGTCGGCGAGGAAGCGCCACCAGTACATCGCGACGGCGGGGAGGATGCCGGCGGCACCGTTCGTGGGGGCCGTGACGACGCGTCCGCCTGCGGCGTTCTCCTCGTTCACGGCCAGTGCGAACGCACCCAGCCACTCGCCAGGGATCTCGCGTCCGCTGTCGGCCTCCGCGGCCTCCAGCTGGGCGCGGATGGCCGAGGCCCGTCGCTTCACCTTCAGGATGCCGGGGAGCACGCCGTCCGCATGCAGACCGGCATTCACGCAGCCGGCCATCGCATCCCAGATGGCGTCGAGGCCCGCGGCGACCTCCGACTCCGAACGAAGAGAGGTCTCGTTGCGCCGGGCGAGCTCGGCGATCGTGAGCCCGTGCTCGTCGCACAGATCGAGCAGCGTGGCGGCATCCCGGTAGGCGAACGGCTGCTCTGCTCCGGCGATCGGCGCGTCCTCGCCCTCACGGCGGATGAAGCCGCCGCCGACGGAGTAGTAGGTCTCCTCGGCGATCACCTCGGCATCCGCGCCGTAGGCGGTGATCGTCATGGCGTTCGGATGCGCCGGCAATCGCGTCCGAGGTGCGAACACGATGTCGTCCTTGTCGAACGCGATCCCCTGCCGCCCGGCGAGCAGCAGCGGAGCACCCTCGGGATATGACGCCCATGCCTGCCGCACCTCGGCGGGCTCGCACGTCTCGGGGCTCAGGCCCCGGAGCCCTGCGACGACGGCATCCGGCGTACCGTGCCCGATGCCGGTCGCTCCGAGCGACCCGTACAGCGTGCAGGTGACGCGGGCCACGGCTTCCAGCGGAGTGCGCCGCACGAAGTCCAGCGCGGCGCGCATCGGCCCGACGGTGTGCGAGCTCGACGGCCCGACGCCGATGGAGAAGAGGTCGAAGGCCGAGACGTACGCAGTCACGTGTCCAGGCTACGCTGACGTTCGTGGACCGAAGCGCAAAGAGAAAACCCCGCCGCTTTCGCGACGGGGTTTCTGTACTGTCTCAACACAGTGTGCGCCCGAAGGGACTCGAACCCCTAACCTTCTGATCCGTAGTCAGATGCTCTATCCATTGAGCTACGGGCGCATGGCCTGTCCGGCAGAACGCTTTCCGGGCCGTCGTCAAGAATACATGAGGATCAGCGCCGGAGCGAATCGAGACCGCAACTCGTCCGCAGCGGCCATCGACCCAAGTCACAGCCTGCTCCCAGCCACGCGGGACCAAACCCCGTGCCTGCGCTGTTGCATCCAGAGACGCCGCAGCCAGCGGCGTCGGACAAGGAGACAAATCATGTCGAACGTGTACCGCAAGACAGACGAGGCGCTGCGCGCCCTCACCGAGAACCAGTTCCATGTCACTCAGCAGGACGCCACCGAGCCCGCCTTCCGCAACGAGTACTGGGACAACCACGACGCCGGCATCTACGTGGATGTCGTCTCCGGGCAGCCGCTGTTCTCATCGATCGACAAGTTCGACAGCGGAACCGGGTGGCCCAGCTTCACGCGCCCGATCGATGCGGAGGCGATCACGACCCGCACTGATCGCACGCTGTGGTCGGTGCGCACGGAGGCCCGCTCCTCCGGTGCCGACAGCCATCTCGGCCACGTCTTCACGGACGGACCGTCCTCCGACGGCGGGCTGCGCTACTGCATGAACTCCGCGGCGCTGCGCTTCATCTCCGCCGACAAGCTGGATGCCGAGGGCTACGGCGAGTACCGACGCCTGTTCGACGAGGCGTAGAACCCGCCCTGGCGCGGGTCACGCGGGCTCCGACTCCGCCTCTGACTCGCGCTTGCGGCGCGCACGCTGCTCGGAGGAGAGCGCCTGCAGATCGACGAGGCGGAGTGCCTGCATGCGCGCTTCGCGCATCGTCTCGTACTCCGGATCCTGGTCAGGACGCATGCCCTCAACACGCAGCCGGCGGTCGAGATTGTGCCGCACATCGGCCCATGCGGCCGCCCTGGCATCCTCGACCAGCGCGCGCATCTTCTCGTCGTCCTCGGCCATCGCCCGCAGCCGCGTGGCCACGCCGGTGGACTGCCGTGCCCGCCGGCGCAGGTTGCGCACGTCGCGGTCGCGGTAGTCGTGCGTGCCGGACGGGTCCGAGTGCCGGCCCCTGGCGCGCTTGCGCCACCGGGTCACCATGTCGGCGGCGTCCTCGGATTCCTTCGCCATCGCGAGCAGGGACTCACGGGCGTCCTGGAGGTAGCGATCCGTGTCGAACACGCCGCCCTGTGCGATCGTCCCGACGAGGATGTGATTCTTCACAGCCAGCCTGGTCGCGGCCGTGGCGATCGCCACGCCTTCCGCGATGGCATCCGCTGTCCGAACCACGTCGACCTCCCTCCTGAAATCGTACCGGCACGAGCTCACCGAACGACGCCGACCCAGATTCCGGATGCCCAGGCCTGCTGCTCCGGATCGCACCCGACCGACCCCGCGTACCCGCGCACCACCGCCATGCAGTTCGCCAGGAACTCCGGATCCCCTCCGAACATCTCCTGGTAGGCGCCGGAATCGTTCAGCGTCCCCCAGACGCGGAACTGATGGATGTGCGCGAGCTCGTGCGCCATCGCCCAGTTCAGCCGGCTGTCGCTCCAGGTCGCGACATCGGCGCGGTACTTGATGTAGCCGTTGCTGTTGGCGCAGGCCGCGGCCGTGCCGCCGGCGCAGGACGAGGACTGCTCCAGGCCGACATCCTCGCCGCCGACGAGATCCAGTGCCGCCCGCACGCGGGCGTGGCCATCAGCATCCGCTCCCTGAACCGAGGATGCCGTCTGCACCCGCCGCCCTTTCGGAACGTCGTGCGGGCGGGCCTCGACGAGCGCGACGACCGTCGCCTCCAACTCGGCCACCGTGACGCGCATCCCGGCCAGCGTCTCCGTCAGTTCCCGATCGGCCACCGGCACCGACTGCCGCTGAACGTCGTCATCTCCGCGCTGCTGGCCCACCAGGACGACGATTCCCGCGCCTGCGACGAGCAGCAGCCCGCCGATCGCGAACGACAGCACTCGCATCGCGCGCATTGATCAGACCGCGAACTCGGTGCGCTCGCGCAACCGCCGCTCGGCGAGCACCCTCCCGCGCGATAGATGCTGAGGCACGAGCTCGCCGAGCAGATCGACATCCCGGTCCGCCACGGCCGCGAAGAGCAGCTCGTGCTCGGCGACCATCTCGTCGAGATCGTCGTGCTGCCCGAAGAGCCAGCGCAGCCGCGTGGAGAACACCTGAAGCATCTCGCTGAGCATCTCGTTTCCAGCGAGATCGGCGGCACACGTATGGAACTCGCCGGCGGCCAGCCGCCCTGAATCGAGGTCTCCGGTTCGTGCGCTCTCCGTCTCCCGATCGAGTGCCGCCCTCAGCCGGGCCAGGCCGACGGCGTCGTGCCTGCGCGCCGCCAGCTGGAAGGTCAGAGTCTCGAACGCTTCACGCACCTCGGCGACATCCTGGACGTCCTGCGCCGTGAACTCCTTCACGACGGCCCAGGTCCGCGGACGTGCGACGACAATTCCCTCGACGACCAGGCGACGGATCGCTTCACGAACGGGCAGTCGGGAGACGTTCAACTCCGCGGCGATGTCCCGCTCGATGAGCCGAGAACCGGGCGATCGTCGGCCGAGGACGATGTCGTCACGCAGCAGGCGCGTCACCCGCACCGACTCCAGCTCCGCTGCCTCAACCCCCGTCATGGATGGATTCTCCCACTAGACCGGGGATCGCACCACCTTTGGTATCCCAGATCAGGGCACCCGGTTGGCCTTCGGCAGCGCTTCGCGCAGTTCGTCGGCGGTCAGATGCACCACGTAGGCGGGCCGGTCCCGCTCCACGCGCCAGGATTCGCTGAGCGGGCTCACATCGACCGTGTCGAACCCGACCTCGTCGTAGAAGCGCGTCACGAACTCGGCCGCCTCGGGGAAATCGCTCGACGTCGCCAGCGCGCGACGGCCCAGGGTGCCGGACGGCGTCGCGTCAGAGGTGATCTCCCCCGCGAAAATGTGGTTGAACGCCTTCGCGACCTTCGAACCGGGAAGGTGAGCCTGCACGAGCTGCGACGTCGTCGTGGTCCCCTCGTCGAGCGCGGAGATGCGTCCGTCGCGTTCGAAGTAGTAGTTGTTCGCGTCGAGCACGATCTTCCCGTCGAGCGGCTCGACGGGAACCTGATCGAGAGCGCCGAGAGGAACCGCCACGGCGACGACGTCGCCGGCTCGGCCGGCTTCGACCGCGGTGGCGGCGCGCGCCTTCGGCCCGAGTGCGGCCACCAGATCCGCCAAGGTCTCCGGTCCGCGCGAGTTCGCGATCACGACGTCGTATCCGGCCGAGATCGCCGCGCGTGCGATCTGCGAGCCGATGTGTCCTGCACCGATGATTCCGAGAGTTGTCATGTCAGCGGCAACGCGCGGCGGTGATGCGTATTCCTGTGTGTCGGAAGAAGACGTCAGAGCCTCTTCACCACCAGCTCCTGGAGGCGTCGGTATCCGAGCTGCTCGTAGAGCGCGACCGCCGGAGCATTGCCGCCGAACACGTGCAGCCCCAGCGACGCGGCGCCCATCCGTCGCGTCTCGCGCTCCGCCGCATGCATGAGCGCGCGCCCGTACCCACGACGCTGATGCGCGGCATCCACTGCGATGTCCAGGATGAAGCCGTGCGGTGCGCCGCCCCGCGTGCGCCGCGCCAACCAGAGCACGCCGACCTCCTCGCCGTCGACGGCGGCCGTGAACAGCTTCTGCCCTTCGGTGTCGACGCCATCCGGGAGCTCGATGCGGAACTGCCGCCGAGCCTCCTCCGCAGCATCCTCGAGCGAAATCCGTCCCGTGGCCGCCAGCTCCTGGGCGAAGCCCTGCTCGGTATCGGAGGCGAAGCGCGAGAAGCGCTCGACCGACATCGGCACGACCTCGATCCGCTCGTCCGCATCCGCTCGCCCCGGTAGCGGATCGAGCATCATCTGGATCGACGACACCTCGAATCCTCGACCATCGAACAGGCGTCGCGTCTCGTCATCGCCGGCGAAGACGTCGGCCGAGAGAGTGACGGCGCCCGTCTCGCGCGCAGCGTTCTCGATCAATGCCATGACGCCGTCCTGCTGGTCCGCATCGAGCTCGCGGTCCGTGTGCACATCGACCAGGAATGCCCGCTCTCCCGGCAGGCTCAGCCAGGCTGTGCCGACCTCGACCCCGTCGATCAGGATGCCGAGCACCGCCGACGCTCCGCTCGCGCCGCCCTGAGGAAGCAGCTGCGCGACGATCGCGTCGACATGCTCTTCGGCATCCGCTCCGGGGCGCAACCCCGACTCGCGGCGACAGCGGATCAGACGCTCCCGCATGGCCGCCAGCCATGCATCGAAGCGATCGGTGGGCAGCGGCTCCAGGCGAACGGTCACGGCATCCATCCTGTGCCCTGTGCACGCATCGCGTCCACCGACTGTCAGACCGCGGAGAGCCGACCGTTCGGGAGGATGCCGATCGCCACAGGCAGACCGCGCTGGTTGGACCATTCGCTCCACGACCCGGGATACACGACCGCGCGGATCCCGGCCTGGTCGAGCGCGAGCGCGGTGTGCATCGCCGCGACGCCGGAGCCGCAGTACACGGCCACCTGCGCGTTCGGCCCGACACCGACGCTCGCGAAGATGCGCCGCAGCGCGTCCGGATGCCGCAGCCGCCCGTCCCCGTCCACAACCGCCATGGCCGGAAGGTTCACCGCACCGGGGATGTGCCCGCCGACCGGATCCAACGACGTCCGCGCCCCGCTGTACTGCTCGGGAGCGCGGACGTCGAGCAGCACGCCGGTACGCGCGAACGCCTCGATCTCCTCGAGCGCGATCCGCCCCTCATCGGAGGCCACGAGCACGACGTCCCCTGGTTCGGGCAGAACATCCCCCGGTTCCAGCGGCAGCCCCTCGGCGACCCAGCCGCGGATGCCTCCGTCGAGCACGCGCGCATCGACGCCGGCGCGCCGCAGCAGCCACCACAGCCGCGCCGCGGCCACTCCGCGATTGTCGTCGTACGCGACCGCGATGTCGGAGGCACCCAGACCCCACCCACGGGCCGCGGCCTGCAGGTGCTCCACGGAGGGCAGCGGATGCCGCCCCCGCTCCGGCTGTCCGCGGTCGGCGAGCTCATGCTCGAGGTCGACGTACACCGCACCGGGGAGATGCGCACGGACGTACTCCGGCCGCCCCTCTGGACGATCCAGACGCCAGCGCACGTCGAGCACGCGCACCGCGGGCCCTTCACCGTGTTCGGCGCGTCGCTGAAGGTGGATCAGCTGCGCCGGGCTGACGAGATTGGTCATGGCACCAGCATCCGCGCGTCAGCGCAGGCCGTCACCCGTCGGCGACACCTCGCTTCACGCGACGAAACACGGCGTCACACGTGATGCACGAACTTCGTGAAGCATCTGGAACATCCGTCCCAGGACTGCGATACTCACCTCAGATCGCCGATGACAGCCTCGCCGCACTCACCGGCAGCGAGGAGCGGGCATGGAACAGAGCGGGGTGGGTGCCGGAACGAGACGCCGATGGAGCGACTCCGTCTCCGGTCCTGGACCAGGATGGCGCACCGGCTATTGGCTGGTCCTCGGTCTGCTCGTCATCTCCTACGGCCTCTGCGCCGTGCAGTCCACGACGGATCCGAGCCCGATCGCCTTTCTCGTCCAACTCGTCACGGTCGTCGTGATCCTGCGGATCACCGACGTCGCAAAGGCGGTTCAGCGCACCGCCTGGATCGTCCTCGGCATCGCAGGCGCCGCCGCGATCATCGTCCAGATCATCGACACGCGTGGACATGCCCTCGATATCGCGCTCGCCACAGCATCCGCCATCGCGTTCCTGATCGCCCCTGCGGCCATCATCGCGCACCAGGTGCATCGACGCGGCCTCGATCTCGAAGCGCTCCTGGCAGCTCTGACCGCCTACGCCCTGGTCGGAATGTTCTTCACCTTCGTCTACAACCTGATCGGGCTCGCAGGCGCCGGCCCGATCTTCGGCGACGCGGGTCCTGATTCCCTGTCCGCACAGTTGTTCTTCTCCTTCACGACCCTCACGACGACCGGCTTCGGCAACATCGTGCCGGTCGGTCCAGGGGTGCAGAGCATCGCCGTCGCCGAGGCGATCGTCGGTCAGTTCTTCCTCATCACCGCCGTCGCCCGGATCATGCGAGGGGCGAGGCCGTCGTGAAGAAGTGGAACGTCGTCATCGTGCTCGGCCTGGCCCAGTTCGTGATGGTTCTGGACGGGACCGTGATGAACGTGTCGATCTCCACCGTCGTCGACGACCTCGACACGAGCGTCGCGGCGATGCAGACCGCGATCACCTTCTACACCCTGACCATGGCCGCCTTCATGCTGCTCGGAGCGAAGCTGGGCGACGTCTGGGGCAGACGCCGCGCCTTCGTGATCGGCTCCTGCATCTATGCGATCGGTTCGCTCGTCACCGCAGTGAGCCCGAACGTGCAGACGCTCTTCCTCGGCTGGTCGATCATCGAAGGACTCGGCGCCGTCCTCGTGATCCCCGCGATCGCCGCACTCGTCGCGGACAACTACCGCGGACGCGAACGGGTCACCGCGTTCGCCGTGATCGGCGCTGTTTCGGGTGCCGCCGTCGCGGCCGGTCCGCTCATCGGCGGGTTCGTGACGACCTACCTCGATTGGCGCTACGTGTTCGTCGCCGAAGTCGTCATCATGATCGGCGTCGTGCTCTTCGCGCGCATCATCACCGATGCGACCGAACGCCAGAAGGTACGCATCGATGCCCTCAGCATCCTGTTGTCCTCCGCGGGGCTCGTCCTGATCGTGTTCGGGATGCTGCAGAGCAAGACCTGGGGCTGGGTCGTGCCGCTGCACGTGCCCGTGATCGCCGGCGCACCGCTGGCACCGCTCGGCGTCTCTCTGACCGCGTGGTGCATCGGAACGGGCGGAGTGCTCATCGCGCTGTTCGTCGGGCGTCAACGACAGCTGGTCTCGCACGGCAGATCGCCGCTCCTGCACGTGGAGCTCTTCTCGATCACGCCGCTGCGGAGCGGACTCTCCGTACTCGGCGCGCAGTACGCCGTCACCGCGGGGCTCTTCTTCATGGTGCCCGTGTATCTTCAGATGACTCTGGGCATGGATGCTCTCGAGACAGGGATCAAGATCTTCCCGCTGTCGATCTCCCTGATCCTGTTCTCGATCGTCGGAACGCGCTTGTCCTCGCGGTGGTCACCCCGGCGCATCGTAAGGATCGGCCAGTTCGTGCTCGTCGGCAGCGCGCTGCTGCTGCTCGGGGCCGCAACGGAGGACTTGCGCAGCGGACTGTTCGCGCTCGGGATGTTCTTCGCGGGCAGCGCACTGGGCCTGCTGGCCTCCCAGCTCGGAAACGTCAACATGTCGAGCGTCAGGGAGAAGCAGACCAGCGAGGTCGGCGGGTTGCAGGGCGTCTTCCAGAACCTCGGCTCGTCACTGGGCACCGCACTCATCGGTTCGGTGCTGATCGGGGCACTGTCGACGTCGTTCACCTCGGGGGTGGCTGCCAGCAGCCTGCCCGAAGAGACCCGGGCGGTCGTCCATACCGCGACAGAGGGCGGCGTCACCATCGTGCCGGCCGCTGACGTCGACGATCTGGCGACGAAAGCGGGCCTCGACGACGATGAGGCGGCAGTCCTCGCAGAGATCTACCGCGAATCACAACTGGCGTCCCTGCGTGTGGCGTTCGTCGGGTTGATCGGGATCAGTCTGCTGTCGTTGCTGTTCTCCCGTGGCATCCCGGCCGAACGTCCGGTGCCGCGACGACGCGACGAGCCTGCCGCCGCGTAGGCATCCTCAGCTCTCCAGCTTGAGCAGCGCGTCCTCGGCGGCGACCCACGCGAGCATCGCGCACTTGACCCTGGCGACGTAGCGCGAGACGCCGCCGAGCGCCGCCGCGTCTCCGAGCAGCTCCGGGTCGGGCTCGATCTTGCCCCGCGAGCGCATGGCCTCGCGGAAGACGTCGATCCGGCGCTCGGCCTCTGCCTGGGGCATCCCCTCGACGAGCTCGGCGAACAGCGAAGCGGATGCCTGCGAGATCGCGCAGCCGTGCCCCTCCCACGCGATCGCCTCGATCGTGCCGTCTTCCGCACGGTGCACCTGGAGTGTGATCTCGTCGCCGCAAGTCGGGTTCACCTGGTGCGACTGCGACCGCACCTCGTCGCGCAGCCCGTACCCGTGCGGCGTGCGGGAATGATCGAGGATGAGCTCCTGGTACAGGTTCTGCAGATCGGATGAACTCATCGGACCCTCCGGAAGAAATCGATGGCCGCGGCGACGCCGTCGATCACGGCATCCACGTCGTCGGCCGTGTTGTAGATGTAGGTGCTGGCTCGCGTCGAGGACGTGACCCCGAGACGGCGGTGCAGCGGCTGGGCGCAGTGGTGCCCGACGCGCACCGCGATGCCGCGGTCGTCGAGGAACTGGCCGAGGTCGTGCGAGTGGATGCCGGTCACATCGATGCTCGCCAGGCCGACGCGCGGCAGGTCGATGTCGGCGCCGAGGACCCGCACGCCCTCGATCGCGCCCAGCCCGTCGACCAGTCGGTGTCCCAGTTCGGCCTCGTGCGCGGCGATCCGCGGCATCCCTATTCCATCGAGGTAGTGCACGGCCGCGGCGAGCGCGATCGCCTGCGAGACGCGCTGGGTGCCCGCCTCGAAGCGCTGCGGCGGCGGGAGGTATTCGGCCTCGGTCGTCGAGACGGTCGTGATCATCGAACCGCCGGTGAGGAACGGCGGCATCGACTCGAGCAGCTCCCTGCGGCCGTACAGCGCACCGATGCCGGTTGGCCCGAGCATCTTGTGCCCCGAGAACACCGCGAAGTCGACGTCCAGTGCGTTCACATCGACCGGCAGGTGCGGCACGGACTGGCACGCGTCGAGCAGGAACAGCGCTCCCACCTCGTGCGCGGCGGCGACCAGGCGATCGATCGGGTTCACGACACCCAGCACGTTCGAGACGTGCGTGGCGGCGACCAGCCGTGTGCGCTCCGTGATGTACGAGGAGAGCTCGTCCAGTCGCAGCGCGCCGTCGTCGTCGACCGGGATGACCCGCAGATTCGCACCGGTGCGCGCCGCCAGCTCCTGCCACGGGATGAGGTTCGCGTGATGCTCCATCTCCGTGGTGACGATGTCGTCGCCACGGCCGATCCGCAACCGCTCTGCCGCGACGCCTCCGCGCCCGACCGAGGCGTTCGAGAAGGCGTAGGCGACGAGGTTGACGGCCTCGGTCGCGTTCGAGGTCCACACCAGTTCGCCTTCGTCCGCACCGATGAAACCGGCGACCGTCGCACGGGCGTCCTCGAAGACCTCGGTGGCCTCGGCGGCGAGCGTGTGCGCGCCGCGGTGCACGGCCGCGTTCAGGTTCAGCAGATAATCGCGTTCCGCATCCAGCACGGCGAGCGGGCGCTGCGAGGTCGCCCCCGAGTCCAGGTAGACGAGCGGATGCCCGTTCACGGACGTCTGCAGGATCGGGAAGTCCGTCTTGAGTCCGCGCACCTCGGCGTCGGTCAGTGAACCGGTCATGACGGCGTCCGCTCGTTCTTGATGAGCGCGCCGGCGGTGAGGAACAGCACGGCCCCGATCACGCCGCCGATCGCCCACACGCCGTAGTCCACCTCGACCGCGACGATCGGGTTCCAGAACACGGCGACCGCGAGGAACACGATCGTCCACCACCACTGCCCCGCCTGGACCGCGAACCACGCGACGATGAGCGCCAGGACCGCGACGGCGAAGCGCACGATCGTGGCACCGAGGCCCTCGGGGACGAGGGGTGAGAGGAACAGGGCGATCGCGGCGAGGATGCCCGGCGCGAGCGCGTTGCGCTGGAACTGCGGTTCCGGCGGACGGGAGGCGTGCATGCATCCAGTCTCCCAGGTGCTGGTCGGTCGCGCTCCGTGAAATGCCCCTGGCCTTTTCTGTACCGGTACAGTACGCTCCTTTCTGTACCGCTACAGAAAGAAACTCACATGGAGCATCAGGCGATCACGACCCTCGTTCTCGCCGACCACGAGGCCGAACGCGAGGGCGTCGCGCGCGACCCTCATCGCCAGCGCCGGCTCGACGCTCTCCGCGCGAGGGATCGCGCTCTCGCCGCAGGGGCGAGAGCGCAGCGGCGCAGGCGTGTGCGAGCGGCGCTGGCCCTCGGCATCCGGCGCCTGGCCGAGGCGATCGAACCGCCGCGGCCGGAACGCGTCGCCACCGCGACCGATCCGTGCTGACTTCGGCCGACGAGAGTCCCCGGTCGGGCACAATGGGGACGGAGGTGGTCGACATGGCGCGCGTGACGCTGAAGACGATCGCCGAGCACGTCGGCGTGAGCCGCATGACCGTCTCGAACGCCTTCTCGCGCCCGGACCAGCTCTCCGGCGACCTCCGTGCACGGATACTGAGCGCCGCGGACGAACTGGGCTACGCGGGCCCCGACCCGGCGGCCCGCGCGCTCGCCCGTGGACGCACCGGGGTGGTCGGCATGGTGCTGACCGATTCGCCGAGGGATGCCTTCACGGATGACGTCGCGGTCGGCTTCGTGCGAGCTGTCGCCGGTTCCCTCGCCGACGCCGGCTACTCGCTCGTCCTGCTGCACTCCTCGGGGGACATCGGCGTGGTCCCCGCCCGCGACATCGCGATGGACGGCGCCATCGTGTACTCGTGCGACACCGCGACCTCCGCGTTCGCCACGCTGCGGGAGCGGCGGCTGCCGATCGTGAACGTCGAGGGTTCGCCGCACCCCGGGGTGCCCGACATCGGAATCGACAACGCCACCGGCGCCTCCCAGGCGGCTCAGCACCTGGTCGACCTCGGGCACACCCGTATCGCGATCATCCTGGCGGCGCTGGACGCGGACAACGCCCCCGCGTCGTCGATCTCCCTCGAGACCGAATCGACCACGATCGCCGGGCGCATGGACGGGTGGATGCGTCCGCTCGCGCAGGCGGGAATCGATCCGATTCTCGTCGGAACGCCCGCCCTCGCGATCGATGAGCTGCTGCGCGAACGGATCGATCGGATGCTCGACGACCCGCCGACGGCCGTCCTCGCCTTCTCCGATCTCGCCGCTCTCGAAGTCATGGAACGTGCGAAGGATCGCGGCCTGCGCGTTCCGGAACAGTTGTCGATCATCGGCTTCGACGACAATCCGATCGCCGCACGCGTCTCGCCCGCACTGACCACCGTTCGCCAGGACGTCGACGCGAAGGGGGAAGCGGCGGCGCACACGCTGCTCGGTCTGCTGCGAGACGAGGAAGCGGCCTCGCCGCCGCCGCTGCCCACCGAACTGGTGCTGAGAGCGTCGACCGCTCCGCCGGAGAGCCGCTAGCACCACCCTGCCCGCACTTCCAGGATACCGGAGAGGTGGGGGCTTGCGACAAGGCCCCCTGCAGGGCGCATACTGGTCCGTCGCGCCCGCCGAAACCCGGCGGGCGCGTGCGATCGGAGCCCGTGTGAACCACCTGTCCCCCACCGTTTTCGACCTCCCCGAGCGTCTCGCCGCCAAGGCGGACCCGTCCCTCATCGCCGACGACATCGCCCACTTCGACCGCATCGCCGGCACCCTCGAGGAGGCGGTCACCTCGACATCCGCCCGATTGGATGCTGTGCTGCACGCCCCGGCCGGCGTCGGCGGAGCCGCGGTCGAGCGCGACCTCGAGATCCATCGGCTGAACGCGCGTCTGGGCGTCCTGCGCCGCTACGGCATCGACCTGTGCCTGGGGCGCATGGTCCCCGAGGCAGGCGACCCGGTCTACATCGGACGCGTCGGGCTGTCGGATGCCGAGGGAGAGCCCCTTCTCATCGACTGGCGCGCCCCGGCATCCGCGCCGTTCTTCGCCGCGAGCCATGGCGACCCGATGGGGCTCGTGAGCCGACGGCGCTACCGCTGGGCCGGCCGGCGCATCAGCGACTACTGGGACGAGGTGTTCGTCGCCGACGGCCTAGAGAACCGCGTGGCACTGGACGATCAGTCCGCGTTCATCGCGAGCCTCGGAGCGAGCAGGTCGCCTCGGATGCGCGACGTGCTCGCGACGATCCAGGCCGACCAGGACGCCATCATCCGCGCCGGTTCCGACGGCGCGCTCGTCGTCGACGGCGGCCCTGGCACAGGCAAGACGGTTGTCGCGCTGCACCGTGCGGCGTACCTCCTCTACGCCGAGCCGCGCATCGCACGCGGCAGCGGTGGCGTCCTCGTCGTCGGTCCGCACGAGCCGTACCTCGCCTATGTGGACGACGTGCTGCCGAGCCTCGGCGAAGACGGCGTGCAGACCTGCACGCTGCGCGACCTCGTGCCGGAGGGCGCGGCGGCGCGGGTCGAGTCCGATCCCCGCACGGCCGCGCTCAAGGCAGACGCTCGACTGCTGGATGCCGTGACGAACGCGGTCCGCGCCTACGAGCGGCCGCCCCGGCAGGACATCGTCGTCGAGACGGAGTGGGTGGACATCCCGCTCACGCCCGACGACTGGGTCGACGCCTTCGACACGGTCGAACCGGGCACGGTGCACGACGACGCGCGGCCGGATGTCTGGCGAGCGCTCGTCGAGATCCTGGCGCGTCGAGCACGCGTGCCGCAGCGGCTCCTCGCGCCGGCGCTGACCGAGAGCACCCGGCTCGCTGCGGCGTTCGATCGCGCCTGGCCCCTGTTGGATCCGACCGCGCTGGTGGCAGCGCTCTGGTCGGATGCCGCGTTCCTGCGCCGCTGCGCCTCCTGGCTCGCGGATGCCGACATCGCCGCGCTCATCCGGTCGAAGGACGCGCCATGGACGGCATCCGACCTGCCCTTCCTGGATGCCGCGCGCCGACTCGTCGGCGACCCGACCGCGGAGCGGACCCGCCGGGAACGCTCCGCCCGGTTGGCGGCCGAGCGGAGCTACCGCGAGGACGTCACGGACTACCTGATCGCGAGCTCGGACAACGACCTCGGCCTCATGTCGATGCTCCGAGGGGACGACCTTCGCAACTCGCTCGACGATCTCGACGTGCTGCCCGAGGTCGCGTCCGATCCGCTCGCAGGGCCGTTCGCTCACATCATCGTCGACGAGGCGCAGGAGCTCACGGATGCCGAGTGGCAGATGCTCCTGGCGCGCTGCCCGTCGCGCAGCTTCACGATCGTCGGCGACCGCGCGCAGGCCAGGCACGGCTTCACCGACACGTGGGAGACGCATCTGGATCACGCGGGTCTCCGCGACGTGCGGGTCGCCTCGCTGACGGTGAACTACCGCACGCCGTCGGAGATCATGGCTGCGGCCGAGCCGGTGATCAGGGCGGCGATCCCCGACGCCAACGTGCCGACCTCGATCCGCTCCAGCGGAGTGCCGGTGCGCCACGGCATCCTCTCCGAGCTGGCCGGCCTGCTCGCCGACTGGCTGGACACGAACGAGGACGGCACCGCCGCCGTGATCGGTACGGGCCAGCGGCCGACGCCGCCGCGAGTGCTGTCGCTCACGCCCGAGACCGCCAAGGGACTGGAGTTCGATCTCGTGGTGCTGATCGACCCGGACCGATGGGGCGACGGGGTCGAGGGCGCGGTGGACAGGTACGTCGCGATGACGCGGTCGACTCGCGAGCTCGTCGTTCTGCGGGAGCGCTACGCTCACCCGTGAGGGATGAGCACGCCGCTCGCCGCTGAGCACGCACCTGCACAGTGGACACGGACCGCCCGCGGTCCACAGACATCGATGGGGGAACCATGACCGCCGAGACGGACACCGCAGCACTGCAGGCGAAGATCGCCGCTCTCGAAGCCGAGAACGACTCGCTGCGCTCCGCCAAACCCCGCCGTCGTCGAGTGCACGGTCGGAGCATCATCGCCGGCGTCCTGCTCATCGTCGCGGTGCTGCTCGCCCCCATCGCCGTGCTCGGCACGTGGGCTCGGGTCCAGCTCGTCGACACGGACCGCTTCGTCGCCACGTTCGCGCCACTGGCCGAGAGCCCGCAGGTGCAGTCGTACATCTCCGATCAGGCGATGGTCGCGATCGACGAGAACCTCGACATCCAGGGCATCGTCGACGACCTCGCCGACGGCCTGACCCAGCTCGACCTGCCGCCGCGCGCGGAGGACGCGATCCAGCTGCTGACGGTCCCGGCCGCGCAGGGCATCCGCGGCCTGATCAACGACGCCGTCGACAGGGTCGTCACCTCCGAGGTGTTCGCCGACGTCTGGGAGACGACTCTGCGGGAGACGCACTCGCGTGCCATCGCCATCATCCAGGGGCAGGAGGGCACCGCGATCACGCTCGAGGACGGCACGATCGCGGTCGACCTCGGCGTCGTGGTCAGCAAGGTCAAGGAATACATGGTCGACAACGGCTTCGGCTTCGCCGATGCCATCCCCGAGATCGAGAAGAGCATCCCACTGGCGACGGCCGACTCGTTCGTGCTCATCCGCACGCTCTACCAGGTGGCCACGGCAGCCGGGTACTGGTTGCCGTGGGTCGTGCTCGGCCTGCTCGTGATCGGCATCGCGCTGTCGCTTCACCGCCCCAGGGCGGTCGTCGCGACCGGCGCAGGTCTCACGATCGCCTTCCTGGCGCTGCTGGCCGGCCTCGGAATCGGCAAGCAGTTCTTCATCGGTGCGGTGAGCCCGTCCGTGATGCCTACCGGCACGGCCACTGTCGTGTTCGATCAGGTCGTCGAGCTCATGAACTCGACCCTCGTGGCGCTCACCGTCCTCGCTCTGCTCATCACGGTCGGCGCGTGGTTCTCGGGGCCATGGCGTCCGGCGCGCAAGCTCCGTCAGATCGGTCAGGACACCGAGGACACGCTGCGCAGGACCGCCGAACGCTACGGGCTGAGCACCGGCGACTTCGGTGCGTTCCTCGACAAGGCGGCCTCTGCGCTGCGGGTGATCATCGTGCTCGGTGCGGTCGCGATCCTGTTCCTGACCCGCCCGATCACGATCGGCGGGGTGCTGTGGGCTCTGGTCGGCGTGATCGTGCTGCTGCTCCTCATCGAGATCCTGCGCCGCCCGGCGGCCGAGCCAGAGCCCGCGCCGACCGCCTCATGAGGATCCCCGCACCGCTGGAGGCCTACCTGCGCCGCTTCGGCGGGCGCAAAACCCTTCGCAAGGACCTCGTCGCCGGCGTCGCGCTGGGCGTCGAGAGCGTGCCGGACGGCCTGGCGGCCGGCGTCCTCGCCGGTGTCAACCCGTTGTTCGGGCTGAACGCCTACATGATCGGCACGTTCGCCGGTGCCCTCACCACCGGTTCGGTGTTCATGAGCGTGCAGGCCACCGGAGCGATGTCGGTGATCCTCGCCGACGTGCCCGAGATCCAGGGTCCGCTCGCCGCCACCGCGATCGCGACGCTCACCGTGATGGCCGGGCTGATCATGCTCGGCCTCGGGCTCGCGCGGCTGGGCAGCCTGGTGCGCTTCATCCCGACCGCTGTGCTGATCGGCTTCGTCAACGCCGTCGCGATCAACATCATCCTCGGTCAGCTCGACAACCTCACCGGATTCACCAGCACGGGCGCGAACCGTCTCCTGCGGGCACTGGACAGTGCGCTCGGAATGGCCCACTTCAGTTGGCCGTCGCTCATCGTTGGCGCGGTCACGGCCGCGATCATCCTGCTGCTCGAGCGAACCAGGATCGGCGCTCTCGCGATGGTCGTGGCGGTCGTGGTCGGCTCGGCCGCGGCCTTGCTGATGCCCAATCAGTCCGTCGCGACGGTCGGCGATCTCGCCGAGGTCACCCGGTCGCTGCCCGGCATATCGCTGCCGGATCCGATGCTGGCGCTGTCGCTGCTCGTCCCCGCGCTGTCGCTGGCGCTGGTCGGGCTCGTTCAGGGTGCGGCGATCTCGGGCTCCGTCCCGAACCCGGACGGCAAGTACCCCGATGCATCCGCAGACTTCCGTGGGCAGGGCATCGCCAACGTCGCGACGGGGATGCTGCAGGGCATGCCCGTCGGCGGATCGATGTCCGCCACGTCGCTGGTCCGCGCGGCCGGAGCGAAGACGGCGCTGGCGAACCTGACGGCCGGCGTCGTGATGCTCGTCACGCTGCTCGCCTGCGGTCCGCTCATCGAGTACGTCGCGATGCCGGCCCTCGCCGCCCTGCTGATCCTCATCGGCATCCGGACCTTCAAGATCCACCAGATCATGATGGTGTGGCGCACGGGAACGATGCAGATCACGGTGTTCCTCGTGACGTTCGTGCTCACGATCCTCATCCCGCTGCAGTACGCGGTGCTCGTCGGGGTCGGGCTGTCGATCGTGATGCACATCGCGCGGCAGTCCAATCGGATCCGCGTGCTGCGCTGGCTGTTCGACGACGGCACCTTCCACCCACGAGAGGTCGCGCCGCCGGCCGAGCTTCCGCCGCGCGAGACCGTGATCCTCACGGCATACGGCAGCCTGTTCTTCGCCTCTGCGCAGTCCTTCCGCGCACAGCTACCCGAGCCGACCGCCGCCTCCGCCGGCGCGACGGTGGTGATCCGCCTGCGCGGCACCGAAGAGCTCGGGGTCACGTTCCTCACCATGATCAGGGACTACGCCGCCGACCTGCGCCGCAACGGGGCGACGCTGATGATCACCGGTGTCGAGCCGCGTCTCGCGCATCAGCTCGACGCGACCGGCGTCGGCGCGATCGTCGGCGAGGGCAACATCTTCCCGCTGCGCCGCCGGTTGGGCGATTCGCTGGACGACGCGCTGAGTGCGATCAAGGATCGTGGCACCGAATACGATGGCGATCATGAGCGCTGAGATGCCGATCGGCACCCTCCTGGATTCGTCGGAGCCCGCGTACCTGCGCGCGCCGAAGTTCAACCGCCACACGTTCTGGTGCGGCCAGAGCGGGTCGGGCAAGACCTACGCGCTGGGCGTCGTGCTCGAGCAGGTGCTGCTGCACACCCGGCTGCCGTTGGTCGTGCTCGACCCGAACTCCGACTTCGTGCACCTGGACACCCCGCAGGACACCGCACCCGAGGATGCCGCGACGCAGCTGGCGTCTCGCGATATCCGCATCCTCCGCCCCGGCGGCGAGGGCGATGACCGCCTCCGGGTGCGCTTCGTCGACATGGACATCCGCTCGCGCGCTGCCGTCCTGCAGCTGGACCCGGTACTGGATGCCGAGGAGTACAACGCGATGCTCCGCGTCGGCGCCGAGTTCGACATGGGCGACGACCACAACCTCGCCGGGTGGCTGGACGCCCACGACGACCCGATGATCCGACGCCTCGCCCTGCGTCTGCGCAATCTCGGCGTGCTCGAATGGGACATGTGGGCATGGGGCGACCGCGACGTCGCGGACGTCGTGAACGAGTTGCCCGACGCGACCGTCATCGACCTCGGCGGCTTCGACTCCGCAGCGCAGCTGCAGACCACGGCGCTGGCCGTGCTGGATCGGCTGTGGGCGCAGCGCCACGAGCGCACCGGCCGCCTCGTCGTCATCGACGAGGCGCACAACCTCGCGGCACCAGATGCCGAGACGCCTCTCGCCCGCGCCCTCACCGAGCGCATCGTCCAGATCGCCGCGGAAGGCCGCAAGTACGGCATCTGGCTGCTGCTGTCGACGCAGCGCCCATCGAAGCTGCACCCGAACGTCATCTCGCAGTGCGACAACCTCGCGCTGATGAAGATGAGCTCGACCCGCGATCTGGACGAGCTCGGCCAGATCTTCGGCTTCACGCCGTCTGAGCTGCTCGAGAAGTCGCCGCAGTTCCAGCAGGGACAGGCGCTGTTCGCCGGCGGGTTCGCCTCCGAACCGCAGCTGGTGCAGATGGGGGCGCGCTTGACGCGCGAGGGCGGGTCGGACGTCCCCATCGGCATCCGCTGAGATACTGAGGGCATGGTCCCCCCGCCATCCGCTTCGGCCCGCGTTCGCGGTGTCCGATTCCGGCCGCCGACGCAGCAGCCCGGATATCTGCGGCGACCCCGGCTGCCCGAGCTGCTGGATGCGCGTCTGGCCGAGCATCCGACGATCCTGGTCGTGGCGCCGGGCGGGTACGGGAAGACCTCGGCCGTGGCCGAATGGGCCGGGCCGTATCGCGATCGCGTGGCGTGGCTGACGCTCGGCACCTGGGACACCGACAACGCGCACCTGAAGGTCAGCGCGCTCCGAGCCCTCCAAGGGCTCGCGCATGAGTCCGGTCGCGCGGATCTCGCCGATCTGCTGAGCATCGATCCGGACGAGATCGACGATGCCCTCGCCTTCGACGTCGTCGCCGAGGCCCTGTCGCAGGCACCGGCCCCGATCGTGCTCGTCGTCGATGACGCGCATCGGGCCAAGGACGAACTGGCAGAGGGGCTGGTCGGCGCGTTCATCCGCGGCGAATGCGAACAGCTCCAGGTGATCGTCATCGGTACGGGTTACGTCGAGATCGCGCTGAGCCGTATGGCGCTGACGCACCCGTCCTGCACGATCCAGCCCCGCGACCTCGCGTTCACCCGCGACGAGATCGGCGAGTTGTACACGTCGGCGAGGACGCCGGTCGATGCGGATGCCGTCCTCGCCGAGACCAGCGGCTGGCCCATCGCGTTGCGCTTCGTGCAGCTGAGCGGCGTGCGACCTGATGCCGTCGACGGCACGGACGAGCCGCTGCTGCGCCGGTACATCCGCGACCACGTCCTCTCGGCCCTGCCCGACGATGTGGCGGCGTTCGTTCTGGACTCCTCAGTGTGCCGGGTGCTCACGCCTGGGCTCGCATCCGTGATCTCCGGCGTCGACGACGGCGGAGAGCTGCTCGAGCGGTGCGCCGAGCTGGGCCTGTTCCTCGATCGGTTCGAGACGGACGGCGGGTTCGCGTATCGATGGCACGGCGTCGCCGCACGACAGTTCCGGCGGCTGCTCGAACAGCGCGCCCCCGAACGTCGCGTCGAGGTTCTGCGGCTCGCTGCGGCATATCTGCGGGATCTGGATCCCCTCGCCGCTGCGGAGTACCTCGTGGATGCCGGTGACACCGAGGACGCGATCCGACTGGTCATCGAGCACTGGATCGCGCTGGCCGTCGGCTCCCGCGCCCACGCGCTGGATGCCTGGTGCGCCGCACTCCCCGACGGCTACGCGGACGATCCGCGGGTGCTGCTGATGAGGGCGTGCGCACAGGATGTCATCGGCGGCCGCGAGATCGCCCAGATGTATGCGACGAGGGCGGATGCCCGCGCCGGCACCGTCGACGCCGACGAGTACGCCGCCATCCGGATCGGCGCAGACCTCTTCCTCGTCGACGATCGCACCGAGCTGGTGCGCGCCGTCTCCCGCGCGCACAGACGGCTCGAGCAGGCGGACGGAGTGCGCAGCACGGATCGTGCAGCGCTGCTGTATCTGCTCGGCTGGTCGGAGCTGCGCCATCGCACCTCGCCCGAGCTGATCGTGCAGTTCTTCTCGTCGGCCGCCGTCGAGGCGAAGGCATCGGGACAGGAGGCTCTGGAGCAGCGCTCCCTCGGTCATCTCGCCTACACACTGGCCTGGGCGGGTCAGTTCACACGGGCGGATGAGGTGCTCGCGTGCGGTGTCGAGCAGCGCGAGGAGGCGGGATGGTCGGCGTACGCGGGCGGCAGTGCAGCCACGGCATCCGGTTTCGCCGCCTACTGGCGCGACGATCTCGACCGCGCCCACACGGATCTGACCAGGGCGACGCGCAGCGGCAGTTCAAACCGCTCGTTCGCGGGAATCGCCCGCATGATGCTGGCTTTCACGGCCGCGGCAGGCCGGGATCCCTACGCCTGCCAGCACGCGGCGCGCGAGCTGCAGTCCCTGCCGCAGAGCATGCTGCAGGGCGTCGATTGGGTGGCATTCCGGCACGCATCGCTGGCGACCCTGTTCGAAGCGTCCGGACGTCGCGAGCAGGCGCTGAAGATCGTGACACAGTACGAGGACGCGGATGATCTGCCGCTGGTCACGGTCATCCTCGCCGCGATCGCCGAGCGCATGGGGCGTCCTCAGCTCGCGCTGCACATGCTGCGCCGTATCGAGCGCTACGACGCGATCTCGTACGTGCGCGTGAGCCGCATGCTGGTCGAGGGCGTGCTGCACTGGCGGTCGGACCGGCTGTCGCAGGCCCATCATGTCATCGAGGACGCGCTCGAGATCGCCGTCGCCGAGAACCTGCGCCGCCCCTTCGCCGGCGGTGGCCTCGACCTCCGTCAGGTGCTGACCGAGCAGCTCGCCTGGGGGACGAAGCACGAGGAGTTCATCACGTCGTGCCTCGCGCCGAAGACCGACGGCGGCTCGCTCCAGGTGCTGTCCGAACGCGAGCGCGAGGTGTTCGCACAGTTGCGCACCACGCGCACGATGCAGGAGATCGCCGCCGGCCTCGGAGTCTCCATCAACACGATCAAGACGCACCAGCGCGCGATCTACCGCAAGCTCGGAGTGGCCTCCCGCCGCGAGGCCGTACGACTGTTCGCCTGAGTCGTCAGTCGTCGGAGGCCATGCCGACGATGGTGTTGACGACGGATGCCGGGATCCGCTCGGCCGCCAGCACCACGCTGCCGTCGGTTGCGAGCTGCTCGGCGAGATCGCGCGCCCAGAGCAGCTCGAGGACCACGACCGCGGCCGCGCCGCCGAACGGCAGCCGTCCGGCGATCGCGGTCAGATCCTCATCACCCGCGAGACCCGGGGCGTGCAGTTCGAGTCCGTCGAGCGCGAAGCCGTCGAGGTCGATCTCCTCGATCGAGACCGTCCCTGATGCGCTCTTGGACAGGATGACGAAGTCGAGCACTCGGACCACGCCCTCCGAGACCTGATCGGCGAGAGCATGGAGCACTCCGGCCGAGGGCACGGGGTCCCGCAGCGAGATGACCGTGAGCTCCACCGGTCCGTATTGGGCGGGGGCGAGCGTGGCGCGACTGCCGATCATGACGGGTTTCCTCCCCTCGACAAGTGCGTCTGCGAGGATGCTCGCACCCCGGCATCCCGACGCGCCCGACGCATCATCCCGCAGGGGTGAGCCCTCGATCCACAGCGCCCCTGCAGGACATGATCACGTCCGGATGCCCGGCAGCCGGGTGGATGCCGATGACACCCACCCGAAACCGACCGGTCCCCCATCCAGTTCGCGACGCATCAGCCTTTCACCGCCCCTGCGAGAGCTCCGGAGACGAAGTACCTCTGGAAGAGGAGGTAGACGATCAGGACCGGGATGGCCGACATGAAGATGAAGGCGTTCATCGGCCCGTAGTCGGTGCCGTGCTGCGTGGAGAATCCCTGCACGGCGAGCGGAATCGTCCAGTTGCCCTGCGACTGCAGAAGCGTGGTCGCCATGGCGTACTCGTTCCAGGTCGCGACGAAATCGAGCACGAACAGTGCTGCCAGCGCCGGCTTGGCCAACGGCAGCACGATCTGCCAGAAGATCCGGAACGTCGACGCTCCGTCGATTCGGGCCGACTCCTCGAGCTCGTCCGGGATGGTGCGGAAGAAGCCGTACAGGACGAAGATCTGATACGGGATGCCGAACGCGAGGTACGGCAGGATCAAACCGTACAGCGAATCCAGTAGATCGAGATCCAGCATCGTGCTGAACAACGGGCCCAGGCCGATCTGGACCGGCACCATGGACCCGATCGCGATGATCATCAGAACGGCACGGCCACCGCGGAAGCGGATCCGTGCCAATGCGTAGGCGGCGGCCGCGGCGATCGCGAGCCCCAGCGGCACCTTGATGGCGGCGATGAGCAGGCTGTTCCCGGCGGTCACCCAGAAGTCGCCGGTGTCGACGGCGCTGGCGTAGTTGCCCCACTCCCACGTGGACGGCAGAGCCCACATCGGAAGCGAGTTGAGATCGGGCTTGCTCTTGACCGAGGTCAGGAACATCAGCAGCAGGGGCACGAACCACAGCAGCGACGTGACGCCGAGCGAGATCCACAGACCGATGCCGACGTAGTCGAGGCGACGCTTCATCGGTCTTCCTCCTTCATGGACCAGGCCATGTAGGGGATGACCAGGGCGAGCGTGACGATCAGCAGCACGGTCGCGACAGCGCCGCCCATGCCGAACTGATGATTGGTGAACGACTGCGTGTAGGACCAGAGCGCGAGCACCTGTGTCGACTGCGCCGGCCCGCCGCCCGTCATACCGACGACGAGGTCGAACACCTTGAGCGAATTGATGATCGTGAGGATCACGACCACGACGGTGGTCGGCCGCAGCGCGGGCAGCGTGACGGCACGGAACCGCTGCCATGCGTTCGCCCCGTCGAGCTTCGAAGCCTCGATGAGCTCGACCGGGACGGTCTGGAGCCCCGCGAGGAACAGGACCATGCTGAAGCCCACCGCCTGCCAGATGTTCGCGACGAAGATCGATCCGAGCGCGAACTGCGGATCGCCCAGCCAGGACTGCGTCCACTCCCCCAGGCCGACGGCTGTGAGGAGTTGATTCACGAACCCGAGCGTCGGGTTGTAGATCCAGCGCCACATCGCCGCGACGGTGATGGATGCGAACACCGCCGGGATGTAGAAGATCGCGCGCATCAGGTTGCGGCCGATCATCTTGCGGTTCAGCCCCAGCGCGAGCAGCAACGCGATCACGGTCGGGACGAGCAGCGACAGGACGACCCAGATGACGGAGTTGCGCAGCGAAGTCCAGAACACCGCATCCTGGGTGAACAGGCGCACGTAGTTGTCGAACCCCACCCACGCGGGCTGCTCGGTACGGAATCCGGACCACGAGAAGAACGACAGGCGGACCGCATCGAGCATCGGGTACAGCAGGAACCAGCCGTACAGCACCACAGCAGGGATGAGGTACGGGGCGGCGAGACGGAATCTGTGGTGCGCAGGGCCGCGCCGCTTGGCGCGGCCCTGGGTCACCACGGCGACGGTGGCCATGATCAGGGTGTCCTATCGGTGCTCACTGGGCCGAATCGCGGAACTTCTGGAACTCCGGGCCGGCGTCCGCCGGGTCGATGTCGCCGGTCAGCACCGAGTTCTGGATGCGCCAGAATTCGGTGGTCTCGGCGGTGGAGAAGTTCTGGTCGTTGTTGGTGTAGCCGCCATCGACGTTCGCGAAGATGTCCGCCCACACCGCGTTCAGTGGGTTCGAGTCATCCACGGCGACGTCACCGTTGACCGACAGCGCCGCCCAGGCGTCGCCGACGATCTCCTGCCCCTCGACCGACGTGCCGAAGTCGAGGAACTTCGCAGCGAGATCCGCCTTGTCGCTGGACTCGCTGATGTAGAACGCCTCACCGAAGCCGTAGAGCCGGCCCGTGCCGGTGGGGAACGGGAAGATGCCGATCTCGTCGACGTTCATCCCGTTGTCGACGACCTGCGAGTTGTACCACGTTCCCTCCAGGGACATCGCCGCCTGCTCCGAGAAGAACAGTTGCGCGGCGTCGTCATTGTTGATCCCGAGATACCCATCGTTGAAGTACTCGTCGCCCCAGGTCTTGAGTTCCGTGAACGCCTCGGTCACGCACTGCTCGGAAGACCAGTCACCGTCGCCCGTGTTGAGCTGGTCGGCGACGTCGGATCCGCACTCGGTCTCGATGAGCGAATCGAGCAGCCGCATGACATCCCAGTTGACAGTGCCGCCGAATTCGATCGGTGTGATCCCGGCGTCCTTCAGCTTCTGCGCGGCGTCCACGAGCTCGTCGTACGTCGTCGGAGCGGCCTCGATTCCTGCCTGCGCGAAGAGCGCCTTGTTGTAGTAGATGCCCTCCCCCTGCTGGCTCCAGGGCACGCCGTGGAAGCCGCCGTACTGCGTGATCCCGCTGAGGGATGCCGGTGTGAAGCGATCCTCCCAGCCGTACTCGGCGTAGTAGTCGCTGAGATCCTTGCTCACGCCGACGTCGATGAGCTCGCCGCCGAGTCCGGAGCCCTCCCAGTACCAGTAGATGTCCGGACCGGCGTCGGTCCCCGCAGCCTGACGCATGGCGTTCTTGTGCTCATCGACCGAGCGCTCCTCGAGGGTGATGGCGACCTCCGGGTTCTGCGCCTCGAACTCGTCGATGAGCGCGTTGATCGCCTCCCCCTGACTGTCTTCCTGGGTGGGCATCCAGATCACGAGCTCGTTCTCGTCGCTGCCGCCACCGCCGCCGGAGCAGCCGGCGAGAACGGTGATGGCCGCGGCGCTCAGTGCGACGGTGCCCAGGATTCGGTTGTTACGCATCATTGCTTCCAATCGTTCGGGTGGTGAGTGAAGGTCAGGCTCGCTCGGACTGCCAGCGGGCGAACTCGGCGAGCTTGAGGTAGAAGTCCTCGAACATCAGGCGGGTGTCGACCCATCGGTAGATGCGCATCGGACGCGCATCCGGCCTGGCGATGTATTGTCCGTCGGCGCCGATCGACGGCGTCGGTGCCGCGGTGTACCGCGACGAGGAAGGGTCCGCTTCGAACAGCGACTGAAGCGCGGTCAGCAGCACGAGCGGCGAATCGCCGAGCGCATAGGTCTCGGCAGGGCCGCGGCCCTCGCCGGCAGCGCGACGGATCACCTCCGCCGTCTCCCGATACAGGTACTCGCCGATCGGCCCAGCCGTCGCCACCCGCAGACGCAGCTCGGCGTCCGACACCAGGCACTGACGGTAGACGTCGCGAGGAATCTGCCAGATGGACAACGCCGAGTCCTCGAAGACGACCTGGCCCGCGGTGACGTCGATGAGCAGGTTGTATTCGATCGGCATCGCATTCGGCGGCGCAACGGCCAGTCCGTCGTGCTCGACACCGCCGATCCACACCACCTGCATGCGATCGGCGATGCGCGGCTCGACGAGACAGGCGGATGCGAGGTCGGTGAGCCCGCCCCCAGCGAGGAAGAACAGCGGCGATTCGTCGTCGCGCATGGCCTCGGCGATGATGGCGTCGACCGCCGCCGACGGCTGCGGCGTCGTGCGGTTCTCGAGCGGACTGTTCGATCCGGCGACGATCACGTCGGTCGAGGTCAGCCCCATGCGTGCGAACACGTCCCGGATCACCAGAACGGCGTTGTCCGCGCTACCGGGGCCGGGATCGAACGGGTCGCCGTCGCGAAGGTGGGAGCCGATGACGAGACGGATGTCGACGTTGGGCGAGAGCAGGTGATGCACCAACTGGAACAGGTCGTCCGGATCGCCGGAGAAGTCGTTGTCGATGATGACACGCATGCGCGCCGCGCCCATCGGAGCGATCCGCTGCCATGGGCTCGTGCCCAGGGTCCAGGTGCGCGCGGTGTGACTCGCGATCGTCGCGTCGTCGGGAACTGCCGTCATCGTTGACCTTCTGTCGTGCTGTTGTCGGACCAGTTGGGTGATCGATAACCCAACCATGTAAGTGATCGATAACCTATATCGGTAGGTGATCGATCACCTATAGGATGGGACCCAGCGTTATCCCATCGTTATCGAGGCGTGATCGAGCACTCCAGGAGGGTCTGTTGACGACGCAACGCACCCAGGCCCGGCCGAGCATGGCGGACGTGGGCAGATTGGCGAAGGTCTCCACGCAGACCGTGTCCCGCTATTTCACCGGCGTCGGCTACGTGCGCGCCGAGACCCGCGAGCGGATCGCCGCGGCCATCGATGAACTCGGCTACATTCCGAATCTGTCGGCGCGCAGCCTGCGCACGCAGCGCTCGAACATCGTCGGCGTCCTGTCGATGGGTGCTCTCAACTACGGAGGCGCCGCTGTGCTGACAGGGCTCGGTCAAGCGGCCCGCGAAGCCGAGGTCATGCTGATGATCTCGCAGCTCGATCTCGATTTCGAGGCGAAGAACTGGGAAGCCGATGCCCGACGCGCCATGGATCACTTCCTCTCCGTGCAGGTGGACGGGGTCGTGCTGGCCACCCCCATCCCGGATGTCGACCGGCTGCTGACCGGGTGGAATCAGGCGACTCCGGTCCTCACCGTGTCTGAGCGGCCATGGACCGACGAGAGTTCGGCGAGCGCGCACTCCCGCGCGGCGGGCGCCGAGGCTACGCGCTATCTCATCGGACTCGGCCATCGCCGGATCGTGCACATCGCCGGCCCCGCGACGCGCAACGAGACCTTCGAGCGCGAGCACGGGTACCTGGAGGCGATGGCGGAGGCCGGGCTCGAGCCGTCGGTCCTCTCGGGGGCGACGGACTGGTCACCTGTGGCAGGCCGCAACGCGGGACTCGCGATCGATCCGACGTCTTTCACTGCGGCATTCGCGGCCAATGACGAGATCGCGCTCGGCTTCATGAACGCCCTCGAAGAACGCGGGCTGCGCGCCCCCGACGACTACTCGATCGTCGGCGTCGACGACATGCCGACGGCCGCCTACTTCTCCCCGCCGCTGACTTCCATGCGCCTTGACTTCCGAGGGCTCGGGGCAGCGACGTTCCGAATGCTGCATCACCAGATCCTCACCGGCGAGCATGCGGCGCACTACGAACTCGAGCCGGAACTCGTGATCAGGGCGTCCGCCGCTGCTCCAGCGCGCTGAGGCGAAGAGATCCGGTGCCTCAGACCTTCCGATCCTGCCTGGGCACGACCACCTCGCGGATGATGAGCAGGATGGATGCCGTGACCGGCAGCGCCACGAGCACCCCGAGCACCCCCATCAGCGCGCCGCCGACCATCGCGCCGATCAGGACGAGAGCGGCGGGGATCGAGATCGCCCGGTTCATGATGCGCGGACTCAGCACGTACGACTCGACCTGGATGTAGATCAGATACGCGATCGCGAAGATCAATGCCTGGGTCGGGCTGGTGAAGAGCGCCACGCCGGCGCCGAGCACGAGGAAGACCACCGACCCGAACAGCGGGATGAGCGTGATCACGAAAGCGATGACCGCCATGAGAGCGGGGAAGGGCAGCCCGATGAGCAGATGGGCGACGAAGACGAACGCCGCGTTCAGCGCGGACAGCGTGAACGATCCGATGAGGGATGCGCCGACCGAACCCGTGATGCGCTCGGTGAACCCGGCGACCCGCGTGCGGCTGTGGGCGGGGACGAGCCCGTAGAAGGCGTTCTTGATCGCCGGGAGGGAGGCCAGGAAGTACAGCGTCAGGGCGACGACGACGAGCGCTGCGGAGACGAAGCTCGCGAGTCCGATGCCGGCGGCGAGAACGCCGCCGCCGATCGTGAGGAGCGTATTCGGGTCTCCGAAGAAACTCGCCAGCTGCTCGAGCCCGGAGTCCACGCCGGCCCTCGCATGTTCGTCGAGCCCCAGATACCAGTCGGATTCCTGAACACCGGCGAGCTCCGCCGGGATCGCTCTGACCAGCTCGATGACCTGTCCGATGACCGGCGGCACGACGAACACGGCAAATGCCGTGACCGCGAGCGCGAAGCCGCCGAACACGATGCCCACCGCACCACCGCGCTTCATGTGCTTCTCGAGCCGTGCGACGAGCGGGTCGAGAGCGACCGCAACGAACATCGCGAGCACGATGTACACGAGGATCGTCGAGATCGACCCGACAGCGCTGCCGAGCACGACGGCGCCGATCACGCCGAGTGCCCCGATGAAGCCGACCGCGAGCGGATGGTCGATCGCGGTCAGCAATCGCGTCGTACGCGAACGCGTCGTCGCACCGGTGTCCGGTGTCTCATCGATGGCCATGCCTGACGGTATGACCCGGTGCCACCGGTGGACATCATGCGAACTGCGCGAAATCGACCGGATGTGCAAGAACTTCCAAGTGGAGGTTTTCCGCCTGGCCTCTCGGTATCATCGAGCTATGACCGACTCCGCAGCCGATGCGCCCCACCCCCGAGGCCGATATCCGAAGGGCATCGCCCGGCGTCAGGAGATCCTCGACACGGCGATCGAGGTCTTCGCGAAGCGCGGCTCGCAGAAGACCAGTCTGCGCGCGATCGCCCAGGAGGTGGGCGTGACCCACGCCGCCCTCACGCACTACTTCGGCTCCCTCGAAGAGCTGCTCGTCGAGGTCTACCGCGAATCGCAGCGGCGCCCGGGCAGCGGCAAGCAGCCTCCCGCCGCATCGAGCCCGGCCATGGAGATGCGAGTGTCCGCCGAGGAGAACCGGAGCATCCCCGGCCTCGTGCAGCTCTACTCGACGCTGACCGCCATGGCCCTCGAGGACAACCACCCCGCGGCACAGGCGTACATCACCGGCCGCTTCGCCCGGCTCCGCGAAGGGATCGCCGGGCAGGTGCGCGAGCTGCAGGCATCGGGCCACCTCCGCGAGGATCTCGACCCGGTACTCGTCGCCGCGCTCGTGATCGCGGCATCCGACGGTCTGCAGACGCAGTGGCTGCTCGACGATGCCGTCGATCACGAGGCGGCACTGGAGATGCTCGACGTGCTGCTCAGGGGCGCGACGCCCCCGAGCAGCTGACGTCAGAGCGTCGCAGCGAACGGGTCGAAGCCCTCCGGCAGCAGCGGCACCGGTGCGACTGTGCTCTCGACGAGGATCGTCTGCCCAGTAAGAGCGGATTCCTGCGCCGAGAGCAGGATGTCGAGCACGTGGAATCCGAGCTCTCCGGATGCCACGTGCGGCCGGTCCTCGGCGATCGCACGGACCATGTCCAGCGCGCCGATGCCTCGTCCGACCTCGACGTCGTCGTGCTCGATCTCGATCCACTCCTGCTCGAACGACATCCCGTCGCGGATCACGCCGAGCGGCTTGACGTACGCGATGCGACCGGCGAACTGGTTCGGGTCGGCGATCACGATCGTGCCCTCGGTGCCGTGGATCTCCACGATGCCGTGCCGCTCGAGCGCCGAGTCGAAGCTGAGCAGGCTCTGCGCCTGCGTCCCCCGTTCGAATGCCGTGACGATCTGGATCGTGGACGGCACCTCGACCGGGAACATCGTTCCGGCGTTCGGGCCTGCGTGGATCTCGCGCTCTTCGCGTGCCTTCGAGCCGACGGCCGAGACCCGGTCGACCGGGCCGAGCAGGCTGACCAGTGCCGAGAAGTAGTACGGCCCCATGTCCAGCAACGGGCCCGCCCCCTGCGCGAACAGGAACGCCGGGCTCGGATGCCACAGGTCGGGCCCCTGGGTCTGGAACGTGGTCTGCGCGAACAGCGGACGGCCGATGATGCCCTCGTCGATCGCACGCCGTGCGGTCTGGAACGCCGGCCCGAGCAGAGTGTCCGGTGCGGAGCCGATCCGGAGTCCTGCGGCCTCCGCCTCTTTCAGCAGTTCGGCGGCTCCCTCGCGGTCGAGCCCGAGCGGCTTCTCGGTCCAGACGTGCTTGCCCGCGGCGATCGCCGCACGCGAGACCTCGATGTGCACGGCCGGGATGGTCAAGTTCACGACGAGGTCGACGCCGGGGTGGGCGAGGACGTCCTCGGCGGAGCCGGACGCCGGGACGCCGTACTTCTCGGCCTGCGCCGCCGCGCGATCGAGCAGCAGGTCGCCGACGATGAGCACCTCGACGTCCGGGAACGACGACAGGTTGGCGAGGTAGGTGTCACTGATGACGCCGACCCCGATGATGCCGATGCCGACCGCGCTCATCGGGCGAACCCGCCCTCGATCAGGAAGGCGTAGCTGGCCGCGATGTCGGCGAACACGTCGCCCGGGGCGTTGTCGTACTCGATGATCGCGTACTGGAGGGCGGATGCCGCGCCCAGCGCGTCGGCGAGCGGCACGTCACCGGTGCCGGCGTGACGCTGGTCGAGAGAGTCCGAGCCGAACTTGTCCGCACCGGGGGCGAACGGGTTGCTCGCCGGAGCGGTGCCGTCCTTGACGTGCACCGCGACGAGGCGGTCGCCGAGACGCGAGACGAGGCCCACGACATCCTGGCCGCCGACGAGCGCCCAGTACAGGTCGAGTTCGATGACGACGCGCTCGTCGGTGAGCGCCACGAAGCGCTCGTAGGCGGTCTGACCATCGAAGTCCGCGATGAACTCCTGCGCGTGGTTGTGGTATCCGACCTCGAGGCCGAACGAGGCAGCCTTGTCGACGAGCACGTTCAGGCGGTCGGCGATGTCGGTGACGCCCTCGAGCGTCAGCCAGCGCTCCGGCGCGACGAACGGGTCGATGACGGTCTTGATGCCGACCCTGGCCGCGGCTTCGAAGACGACCTCCGGGGCCGGGGTGGGAATCGAGCCGTCCGGCGTCCAGAGCTCATCCGAGAGCAGCGGGGCGTGGCCGGTCGGGGAGGCGAGTCCCGAGGCATCCAGTGCTGTGCGGATCTCCTCCGGACGGCGCACGAAGTCGAACGCTTCGACGTTGCGCAGGCCGATCGCGGCGAGCTTGTCGAGCGAGCCCCCCATGTCGGCGGAGAACTCCGCTGCGAGCGTGTACAGCTGAACCGAGGCTTCTGGCAGGGCCACGTTGACCTTCCTTCTCTGACGGGAACGACGGGCCGGCGGCGGCCCAGCGGTCAGAATAGCAGAAACCTCCACATGGAAGTTATTCGAATCCCGCGGTACCATCGAGCATGCCTGCGAAAGCGTTTTCCAGCACGGCGACCGGAACCATCCGGATCGTCCAGGGACCCCGCCCTGCCCGCTCAGTGCTGCGCCTGCTCGCCCGCCGTCCAGGGCGGATCACCGTCGCGCTGATCGCGTTCGCGCTCAAGGAGATCCCTCTCTGGTTCCTTCCGGTCGTCACCGCCCAGATCATCGACCTCGTCGCTACCGGCGGCGAGGTGTCGACTCTGCTCCTGTGGTTCGGCATCGCTGCCGTCCTGCTGCTGCAGAACTACCCGAACCACATCGTCTACACGCGCAACTTCATGACGGTCGTGCGCGACACCGGCGCCGACCTCCGCAACGCCCTGGCCGCGCGCCTGCAGAGCCTGTCGATCGGGTATCACACGCGAGTGAGCTCGTCGATCGTCCAGACGAAGGTCGTGCGCGACGTCGAGAACGTCGAGCTCATGCTGCAGCAGCTGACGCATCCGCTGCTGTCGGCGACGATGGTGCTCATCGGCGCGATCACGATGACCGCGATCGCCGTGCCCGAGTTCCTGCCGGTGTACGCCCTCGCCGTGCCGATCGCGCTGGTTCTGCGCTGGGCGCTGAGCCGGCGATCGAGGGTGCGCAACGAGGTGTTCCGGCGCGAGGTCGAGGGCTTCGCCGCACGCGTGGGCGAAATGGCGTCGCTCATCCCGGTGACGCGCGCGCACGGACTCGAGCAGACAGCCGTCTCGCGCGTCTCGGCGAGCGCCGACGGCGTGCGCAGGGCAGGGCTCCATCTCGACATGCTCAACGGCCACGTCGCCTCCATCTCCTGGGTCGCGATGCAGCTGCTGGGGCTCGGATGCCTCGCTCTCGCCGGTATCTTCGCGCTGACCGGCATCCTGCCGATCACACCGGGCGAAGTGGTGCTGCTGTCGTCGTACTTCGCGCTGCTCACGCAGGGACTGACCTCGTTACTCATGCTCATTCCGGTCGGAGCGCGCGGACTCGAGTCGATGCGTTCGATCTCGGAGGTGCTGCAGGAGCCCGACCTCGAGCAGAACGCGGACAAGCGGCCGGTCGGTGCGGTCGCCGGGCACGTGGAGCTCGACCGGGTCTCGCACCGGTATCCGGGTGCGGATGAGGATGCCGTGCACGAGATCTCCCTCGACATCCCGGCGGGTCAGACCGTCGCGTTCGTCGGCTCATCGGGCTCGGGCAAGTCGACGATGCTGAACCTCGTGCTCGGGTTCGTGCGGCCCACGAGCGGTCGGATCCTGCTGGATGGCCTCGATATGCAGGACGTCGACATGCGCACGGTGCGGCAGTCGATGTCGGTGGTGCCGCAGGAATCGGTGCTGTTCGAGGGGAGCATCCGGGAGAACATCGCCTACGGCCTCGAGAACCCGCCCGAGGACCGGTTGCGGCGAGCGCTGATCGACTCGAATGCGGCCGAGTTCGTCGACCGGCTGCCTGACGGCTGGGACACCGTCGTCGGCGAGCGAGGGTCCCGGTTGTCCGGCGGTCAGCGACAGCGGCTGGCGATCGCGAGGGCGCTCGTCCGCGACCCCCGCATCCTGCTGCTGGATGAGGCGACGTCCGCGTTGGACCCCGAGTCGGAGGGCCTCGTGAAGGAGGCGCTGTCGCGCCTCATGACGGGGCGCACGACGCTCGTCGTCGCGCACCGGCTGTCGACGATCCGCGAAGCCGACCGGATCGTCGTGCTCGAGCACGGCCGCGTCGTCGAGCAGGGCGACCATGCGACGCTGCTCGCGGCAGAGGGGCGCTACGCGCAACTGCATGCGACGCAGGCGGGGCGGCGAGACGGAAGCTGATCGCCTGGGTCGTCCGAATGCGCGAAACGGTCAACGGCTCGATGACTTCGGGCTCGCTTCGAGCTCCCTCGCCCACGGCAGATCCGCACCGGCCCGGGAGACGGTGATCGCCGCAGCACGCGTGGCGGCCTCGCCGATGCGCTGCAGGTCCGCCGCATCCAATCCGCTCGGACCGTGCACGAGCACGGAGTGGATCAGCGACGCCATGAAGGTGTCGCCCGCGCCGATCGTGTCGACCGCCGCGACGGATACCGCCGGAATCGTCGCACGATGATCCGCGGTCGCGACGACCGCACCATCCGCGCCCAGCGTGATCGCCACGAGCGAGGGCCCCAGGGCCAACACTGCGTCGATCACCTGATCGACGCTCTTGCCGGGGTGCAGCCACTCGGCATCCTGATCGCTCATCTTGACGACGTCGGCCAGTCGGGCGACGGACTCGTACGCACCGAGCGCCTCCGTACGGTCGCCGATGAGCGACGGACGGATGTTGGGGTCGAAGGTGATCACCGCGGCATCCGCACCCCGCAGCAGGCCGACGACGGATGCCGCACCCGGCGCCAGAAAGGCCGCGATGGAGCCGGTGTGAACGAGCCGCGGGGCGAGATCGATCGGTGTCGGAAACGTCTCCCAGGCGATGTCGAACCCGTAGTCGGCCTGGCCGTCCGCTCCGACGACCGCCCGCGCGGTGGAGGTCGCCGGAGCCGTCATCGACTCCGGAAGCACGTCGACACCCGACGCGGTGAGGTGCTCGACGATCGCGAGCCCTCGAGCGTCCCGGGCGATCTGCGTGAGCAGGCCGACGGCGACGCCGCGCCGTCCGAGCCCGAGCGCGACGTTGGCTGGACTGCCGCCGACGTGCTCGCTCGATTCACCACCGATCCGGACGATGTCGACCAGTGCCTCCCCGACGACGAGCACCTCGAGTTCCCAACGCGCCGTCACCTCATCCTCCGAGGGATTCGACGCGAATCCGGCTGTACTGCTCGGTCGGGAACACCTGTTCGGTCATCGTGACCAACCCGTCGCCGGCGTAGATCTCGACGATGATGCCGTCGACCACGATCAGGAGATCGAGGTTCTCGGTCGCATCGACGGGAAGCGGGGCCCGGTCGACCGATGGGAAGCCCACGTGGAACCCGGTCTCGCCACTCGCCGTGCGATCGCAGGTGATGCTGCGCTCTTCGCCGTCGACCGTGATGACGAGGCGCTCGTCGTCGGCCCCGGACAGGACCACGGCGTGCCGGTCGCCCGCCGCGGCCGGCACCGTGAGCTCGAAGACCGCAAGGCCCTCGCGGTCGGGCGGCAGCACGGGTCGCTGCGCGATGCGCAGGCGACTCTGCGCATCCCGCACCAGCCGGACCTCGCGCACCAGCGACATGGCGGATCGCCACGGCGCGGTCGGGGTCTCGTTGGCGTAGTCCCAGTTGCTGGCCCAGCCGATCATCAGACGGCGCCCGTCCGGAGCATCGTTGAACGAGACCGCGGCGTAGTAGTCCCGGCCGTAATCGAGCCAGTCGAAGTCGGCGAGGTCGTCGGATTCGACGACGCGCTCCGGAATGAAGAGCGTGCCGTCGAAATCGCCGACGAAGTACTGGGTGCCCGAACCGCCCGCGATGCCGCCGGGATTCATGCTGATGATCAGCACCCAGCGCGTCTCGGTGCTTCCCTCGACCATGAGCGGAAACAGATCGGGGCACTCCCATACCCCGCCCGTGGCGTGCGCGGGGCCGAAGTGCGATGCGAAGGTCCACTGCAGCAGATCCGGCGAGGTGTAGATGACGGCCCGGCGTGCGACCGCCTCGACCGCCACCATCACCCAGTGCCCGTCGTCTCCCCCGTACCAGAACACCTTCGGATCCCGGAACTCGCTCGAGCCGATGTCGAGGACGGGATTGCCCGCATGGCGCGTCCAGGTCGATCCGCCGTCGACGCTGTACGCCAGCGCCTGCGCCTGGGACCCGTGCTTCGCCGCCGTGTAGATCGCGACCATCGCGGTCTCCCCCGGACCGGCGAATCCTGCCGTGTTGCGCACATCGACCACGGCGCTGCCCGAGAACGCCATCTCGTCATCGGTCCACGGGATGGCGACGTCCTGCTCCTGCCAGGAGACGAGATCCGTCGAGGTCGCGTGACCCCACGAGATGTTGCCCCAGGTGCTGCCCAGCGGGTTGTTCTGGAAGAAGAGGTGATAGGTGCCGTCGTGGAACAGCAGTCCGTTCGGGTCGTTGAGCCAGGAGTCCCTCGCGGTGAAGTGGACGGCCGGGCGCAATGCGGAGATGTTCGTGGTGGGGGTGTTGATCACTGTTCGCCGCCCTCCTGGAAGCGGTCGTATGCCTGCTGGTAGGTGGCGATGACGTCGTCGACGCCGAGGGATTTCAGCTGGGAGACGTAGGCGTCCCACTCGTCCTCGACGGCGCCGTCGACGATCCAGGAGGCGAACTTCTCCTTCACGAGGGTGTTGATGTCGGCGGTTGCGAACGACACCTGCTCGAGCTCTTCGTTGGAGAGCAGCACGGGCGGGTAGCCCTCGTTGGCCTGGTACGGCTCGTAGAACTCGGCGACGAGATCCTGCCGCTCCTTGGCACGCGGCTCCGGTGCGACGACGGTCACGAAGTCCTCGGCGGTCGTGACCTTGGGCCCGCCAGGAGCAACCCGCTGGCGGCGCTCGCCTTCCGACTCTCCCGCTGCGGCGGGGATCTGGACGAGGATGCCGTCGGCATTCTCCTCCAGGGTGACTCCGATCGGCCCCCAGTTCGACTGCGCGGACATCACCGGGTCGAACAGCCGGTCGGCCCAGCGCATGGTCGCCGCCGGGTACTTGTTCTCCCGGGTGATCGCCATAGCGCCTCGGCCGATCTCCTGGTTGTTCGAGACGCTGGCGAGCTTCTCGCCGTTCTCACCCTCGAGGATGCCGACCAGGGCGTAGTCGTCGATGCGATCGTCTCCGACCATCTCCTTGAGCTCCCACCAGAAGAACGAGCCGAGGATCTCGGTCGACGCCTTGCCCTTGGAGAGATACGCCACGTCGTCCTGAGAGAAGGATTCGGGGTCGATGAGACCTTCGGCGTACCAGTCAGCGAGGCCCGCGACCCCGGCCTTGTACTCTTCGGTGTCGGCGGTGAACTGCACCTCGCCGTCGCGGACGATGCGGTGGTCGTTGTTCTCGGGCTGACCGCCCAGCGCTGCGACGAGGTCGTGCGGGTTCGCTGCGAACGAGTCGGTCCGGAAGCTCAGGGGGATCTCGTCGGCGGCACCGTTGCCGTTCGGGTCCTGCGTGGCGAAGGCCACGAGCGCGTCGTGATACTCGTCGATGGTCGTCGGCATGGGCAGACCGACCGCGTCGAGCCAGGTGGTGTTGATGAAGAGGAAGTTCGGATACGCGACGAGGCCGAGCTCTTCCACGGACGGGAGCGTGTAGATGTGTCCGTCCGAGGCGGTGATGGCCGCTCGGATATCGGGCCGCTCGTCGAGGATCGCGGAGAGCGTCGGCGCATAGTCGTCGATGAGATCCTCGAGCGGCAGCAGCGTGCCGTTGCTGCCGTTCTCGACGATCTCGGCATCCGACAGCCCCGTGTTGAAGAGCACATCCGGCAAGTCGCCGCTGGCGAGCATGAGGTTCTTCTTCTCGGCGTAGACCTGATCGGGGAGGTTCTCCCACGCGATGGCGATGTTGGTGTCGGCTTCCCACTGCTGGACGAGTTCCATCTCGGAGTAGTCCGGCGCGAGCGGGGCCTTGGAGCCGCCGAAGGTCAGCGAGAGGGTCTCGTCCACGATGGGCAGTCCCTCCTGGTTGAACCCGTATTCGTCGGACTGGTCCTCGATCTCGGCGGCGGTGTCGCCGCCGCCGGTGCATCCGGCGAGCAGCAGTGCGCCCGTGACGGCGGCGGTCGAAGCGATGAGGAAACGGCGGTGTCTCATGATGTGCCTTCTGTCGGGGTGATGGTGGGTGTGGTCGGAACGGGTCAGCTCTTCACGGCGCCGAGGAGCGCGCCCTTGGTGAAGTGCTTCTGCATGAAGGGCAGGACGGTCAGCAGCGGGATCGTGGAGACGACGATCATTCCGTACTTGATCAGCTCGCCCAGGCGCTGGGCGGCGGCGTAGGAGTCCAGCGCACCGGTGCCTCCGGCGGAGGAGACTTCGGACTGGATGAGCACGTTGCGCAGCACGAGCTGCAGCGGGTACTTGCTCTCGTCGCCCAGGAAGATCAGCGCGTCGAAGAACGCGTTCCAGTTGGCCACGAGGTGGATCATGATCATCAGGAAGATCAGCGGTTTCGACAGCGGCAGCACGATCCGGAAGAAGAACCGGAAGTCGTTCGCGCCGTCCAGCTGGGCGGCTTCGCGCAGTTCGGCCGGCACGTTGTTCTCGAAGAACGCTCGGGCGATGATGAGGTTCCAGACGCCGACGGCACCGGAGAGCACGATGGCCCAGATGGTGTCGAGCATGCCGAGGTCGCGGACCACGAGGTACCGGGCGATGAGCCCGCCGTCGATGAACATCGTGATGATGAACAGCAGCATGAAGAACGTGCGACCGTACAGATCCTTGCGCGACAGCGCGTAGGCGGCGCACAGGATCACCGTCACGCTGATCGCTGTGCCGACGACCGTGTAGAGCACGGAGTTGGCGAAACCGCGGATGATGGTCGCGTCGGAGAAGATGCGCGCATATCCCTCGAGCGTGAAGCCCTGCGGCCACAGCCAGACGTTGCCGTTGAGGATCTCGGACGGCTCACTGACCGAGGCGATCACGATGAAGTACATCGGGTAGAGGATCGCGATGATCGCGACGATCAGCATCCCGATGGCGAAGAAGTTGAACACCGGATCGGAAGCGCGGTCGCGCAGTCGTCCGCGCGCGGCCGGTCGGCGTGGTGCGTCGGTGCCGGTCGGGAGGGACGGGCGGGCGGATGCCGGCGGTGCGGCGAGCGTGTCGGTCATGGCGTCATCACCAAAGGGTCGATTGTCCGGCGCGCTTCGCGACCCAGTTGAAGGTCAGCAGCAGGACGAGATTGATCAGGGAGTTGAACAGGCCGATGGCGGCGGAGTAGCTGAACTGCGCCTGCTGAAGGCCGATGTTGTAGACGTACGTCTGGATGACTTCGGACGTCGGCAGGTTCAGATCGGTCTGCATGAGCAGCACCTTCTCGAAGCCGAGGTTGAAGAGGTTGCCGATCGCCAGGATGAACAGGATGGTGATGACCGGCATGATCCCCGGGATGTCGATGTGACGGATGCGCTGCCACTTGCTCGCGCCGTCGACGCGCGCCGCTTCATGCAGGGCGGGGTCGATGGCCGTCAGCGCTGCGAGGTACACGATCATCGAGAATCCGGCGTTCTGCCAGATATCGGATCCGATGTACAGCGGCCGGAACCAGTCGGGCGACCCCATGAAGAACACCGGTTCGCCGCCGAACGCGACGATGGCGTTGTTGATGATGCCGGAGCGCGGTGAGAACAGCAGGAAGATCATGCCGACGACCACGACCACCGAGATGAACGAGGGTGCGTAGAGGACGGTCTGGGTGAACTTCTTGAAGCGCGGGCTGGAGAGCTGGTTGACGACCAGCGCGAGGATGATCGGCACCGGGAACGCGATCAGCAGACCGAGCGCGTTGACCGTCAGGGTGTTCTCGATCAGGCGCCAGAACTGGAACGAGTTGACGAATCGGATGAAGTGCTCCAGCCCGACCCACGGGCTGCCGGCGAAACCGAGAGCCGGGTTGTAGTCGCGGAAGGCGATCTGCGCGCCGTACATGGGCCAGTACTTGAAGACGATGACGTAGATCACCGCCGGCGCTAGTAATACGTATAACTGCCAAGACCGAAGAGCGCGTCGCAAGTGAGACCGCACGCGACTCTTCTGCGCTGGCACTGTCGGGGTGGACTCGGCGGGGGCGTGAGTGGTCATGCATGCACCTTCGCATCGGCGACCGATCCCCGCAGGATCGGTACGCACTCGATCGGATTGGATGTGGGCTCCTGAGCACTGCCGGACAGCAGCAGTTCGATTCCCGCGCGCGCCATCTGCTCGTAAGGGAGCTCGATGGTGGAGAGCCCCGGGTCGAGAATGGGGGCGAGCATCGCGTGGTTGTCGAAACCGACGATGGAGCAGTCCTCCGGAACACGCAGCCCGCGCGACTCGAGCGCACGATACGCGCCCCACGCCGTGCGGTCGTTTCCGCAGAAGATCGCCGTCGGCGGCTCATCGAGATCGAACAGGTCGAGCGTCAGCGCGAGGCCGTCCTCGACGATGCCTCCGCCGTACCGGACGAGCTCCGGGTGGTCGACGATGCCGGCCTCCGAGAGCGCGCGACGGTACCCGGCGAGCCTGCCGATGCCGGCGGGGAGGTCGCTGCCCTCCGGCTGGATGTTGATCATCGCGATCCGGGTGTGCCCCGCCTCGATGAGCTGACGGGTGGCCGCATAGCCGCCGGCCTCTTCATCCGGGAACACGCTGGCGACGCGCTTCGAACGCTCCTGCGCGTTGACGACGACCGTCGGCACCGCCTCGAGGCCGGCGGGAAGATCGAGCACGCGGTGATACATCGAGGCGTATACGACGCCCTTGACCCGATACGACAGCATCATGTCGATGGCTGCGGCTTCGAGGTCGGGCTCGTTGAACGTGTCGACGCTGAGGATGACGTTGCCGGTCTCCCACGCGAGCTGCTGCGCGCCCTTCAGGAGCTCGCCCGCGAACGGCGAGCTGGCAACCTCGTCGGAGATGAACCCGATCATTCCGGACTCGCCGCTGCGCAACGACTTGGCAAAGGCGTTCGTCCGGTAGCCGAGTTCCTCGACCGTGTCCATCACGCGCTGGCGCGTGGACTCATTGACGCGACTGCCGCCGACATTGTTGAGCACGAGGGAGACCGTGGCCTGGGACACGCCCGCACGCTCGGCGACCTGCTTCATCGTCGCCGTGTTGCGCGGCTTGCGGCCCATGTCACACCTCCTTGTGGACTAGTTAATCGTATGACTCGTTGAGAGTACTCCCGGGAAGAGGTCGGAGTCAAGCCGATGGGAGAGCTCGCACCGCGCCGTCCTTGACCTCGTCGTATTCGGCGCGTGCCGTCTCGACTTCTTCGATGTGCGCCTCCGCCCAGCGAGCCAGCGCCGTCAACGGCTCCTGCAGTGTCCGTCCGAGGGCGGTGAGTTCGTAATCCACGCGCGGCGGCATTTGGTCGTAGGCCGTGCGGGTGAGGATCCCGTCGCGCTCGAGGTCACGAAGAGTGTCGGCCAGGACCTTGCCGCTGATGCCGTCCACGGCTTGGCGGAGTTCGCCGAATCGCATCGGCTCGCCGCTGAGCGCGATCACGATCATGGCGGTCCACTTGTTCGCGATGCGCGCCAGCGACGTCCGCGAAGGACATGTGGACACCATCACATCCCAGGTCCGCTGCATTCGCCGCCGCCTTTCGAAGTCGTTCGCATGGTTACGTTGAGGTAACAGGTAACCCAATGTAACCATAAGGCGACACGTTCACCGATCCGAGGAGTGCAGTGATGAGCGAGCAGACACCGGCGGCCGTGGCCGCTTCCTATTTCGAATCCCTGAGCAAGGGCGATGTGCCTGGCGCACTGGCACTGTTCGATCCGCAGGTCGTATGGCACCAGCCCGGAGCGAACCGCTTCTCCGGCGATCACGTCGGGGTCGAGGGCGTCGGCGCGTTGCTCGGCGGAATGATGGAGGCCAGCGAAGGAAGCTTCGGCCTGACAGTGACCGGAGCCACGATGGTCAACGGGGAGTTCGCAGCAGTGCCCGTGCGATTCACGGGCACGCGCGTCGGCGCGTCGATGGACATGGCCGGTGTGGATCTGCTCACCGTGCGGGACGGGAAGATCATCGAAGTGCATCTCTTCTCGGAGGACGCGGCAGCGGAGGACGCGTTCTGGGGCCGGCCGTAACTCCTCAGCCGACGAGGGGTCCGCCGAGCTTCCAGTAGCCGAGGAAGGCGACCTGTTCCTTGACGAGCGCGAAGTCAGCCGTCAAATGACGGCGAATGCGCGTCGTCGCCGTCGATTCCCCGGCGACCCACGCGTAGAGGCATGGATCTCCGCGGAGCTCGGCGTGGTCGGTGGTCCAGCGGCGCACGGCGCTCTCGAGCCGCTCGCCGGCACGGTCGGCTCGATCGACGACCTCCAGGTTCATCCGACCGCCGGGAAGCGGTAGCGCGCCGTCCCCCGCGTCTGCGAGCTCGAGGAGCACATCCGCCGCGACCTCAGGCGGCAGTGCAGCGACGATGTTGCGGATCGCGGGGAGAGCGGATTCATCCCCGATGAGGAGTACGCGCGCGGGCGGAGCAGGCGGTGCGTAGTGAATGCCGTAGCCGGTGTACCCGACGCGCATGTCGGGGCCGGTGATGATCAGCTCGTCGCCGGGCTGGCAGGTGCTCGCCCAGGCGGAAGCGGGACCAGCCGGCTGGTGGATGAAGAGGTCGACGTCGATCTCATCATCTTCCGGCCGGATACCCGACGGAGTGTACGTGCGCAGCACGTTGCGTCCCTCCTCGGGGAGTTCCTTCCAGCGTGCGTACCAGTCCCTCGGGTGCGGTGTGGGTTCCGTGAGAAGTCCGAAATCGGGCGCGGTTCCGTCCGGCATGGGCAGGACGAGCTTGATGCGCTGATCCAGTCCCCAGGGCGCGAACTCCCTCAAAGCCTGTCCCGTGAGGGTGATCCGGATGAATCCCGGGGTGAGCTGTCGCTTGCGGGCGACCCGTACCGGAAACGCGCTGTACTCCCAGCTGCGGGATGCAGGGAGTGCCCCAGCAGTCATCGCGTTCCCCGGCCCGACGTGGTGACAGGTGCCCCGCGTGGCACGACGAGAGGACCGCCGGTGATGGGATCCTCGATCACGATATTGGGCAGGTCATAGATCTCTTCGACCCTGGAGCTGGTGACGACCTCGGACGGGGCACCTTCGGCGATGATGCGTCCCCCGCGCATCGCGATGATGTGATCGGCATATCGGGCGGCATGGTTGAGGTCGTGGAGGACGGCGACGATCGTGCGGCCCTCGCGATTCAGGTGGGCGAACAGCTCCATGAGCTCGACCTGGTGGGCGATGTCCAGGAAGGTCGTCGGTTCGTCCAGCAGCAGCAGGTCGGTCTGCTGGGCGAGGACCATCGCGACCCAGACCCGCTGGCGCTGTCCCCCCGACAATTCGTCGACTCTGCGCGGTGCGAGAGCGGCGGTGCCTGTGGCGTCCAACGCGCCCTGGACGGCAATGTCGTCCTTCTCGGACCATTGCCGCAGGAATCCCTGATGAGGGTATCTGCCCCGCCCCACGAGGTCGGCGACAGTGATTCCGTCCGGAGCGATCGCGGACTGCGGCAGGAGCCCCAGCTTCCTGGCGACGTCCTTCGATGGCATGCTCGTGATCGCCTTGCCGTCCAGAACCACCTGTCCGGTGTCGGGTGCGAGGAGCCGGGAGAGGCCACGGAGCAAGGTGGACTTACCGCATGCGTTGGGCCCGATGATCACGGTGAACGACCCGTCCGGTATGGCGGTGCTGAGCGCGGCGATGATCGATCGGCCGTCGTAGCCGAGGGTGAGATTCTCTGCACGGAGCCGTGAGCCGGACCCGTGCGGTGGGCGGAGCGTCGTCGAGGGATTCGGGTGTTCAGGCACGGCGGCGGATCTCCTGGATGATGGTGATGACGAGATAGAGGCCTCCGAGGGAGACCGTGACGACGCCGACCGGCAGAGCGACGGGCAGCACGTGCTGGGCGACGAGGTCGGATATCAGCAACAGCAGCGCCCCGACGAGCGCCGACAGCGTCAACGAGAGGTATGGGGTGCCGGCGATGCGCCGTGCGATCTGCGGGGCGGCGAGAGCGATGAAGGCGACAGGGCCGATGACGGCCGTCGCGATCGAGACCAGACCGACGGCGACGAGAAGGGCGAGCGCCCGTACGATGGCCGGCCGCTCGCCGGTCGCCGTCGCGACGTCGTCACCGAGGTCGAGCTGCCGCAGCCGCGGCGACAGGATGACCAGCAGCACGAGCAGGGGCGCCGCGCAGAGAACGGCGCCGGCAACCGGCGGCCCGGTGACGCCGTTGAGGGTTCCTGTGCCCCAGGCGGAGGCGAACATCGCCGTCTCGAGTTCGACCTCGAGCAGCATCCACGTGTTCGCCGACGCGAGCATCGCTGCGACGCCGATGCCGATCACGATGAGGCGGAAACCCTGCACACCGCCGCGGTACGCCAAGGCCCAGATGAGCGCGGCCGTGATGAGCCCCCCTGCGACAGCGCCCACGGTCATCAGCGGCCACGACGCGGAGAAGAAGACGATCATCAGGAGCATTCCGGTGAAAGCCCCGTTGGAGAGACCGAGGATATCCGGACTCGCAAGTGGATTGCGCGTCGCAGTCTGGAACAGCGCCCCGGCGACGGCGAGGAATCCACCGAGGACGATGGCCGCGACGGTTCTGGCCATGCGCCACTGGAACACGACGGTGCGGTCGAGTGGCTCGCCGCCCCCGAGCAGCACCCGTACCACTTCCTCCGGAGACAAGGGGTAGGTGCCGAGCCCGAGCGCCACGACGCCGAGGAGCGCGACGGCCGCGGCCAGCATGGTCCCGACACTCAGACTCCGGATACGCACCGGAACCGCGAACGACCCCGCGCGCAGGATTCTCCGTCGATAGCCCACCTCGATCGGCCGGGCGTCACTCAGCAGGCTCATGACAGGGTGCTCGCGTTCCGTCGGCGTGCCAGGGTGATCAGGACCGGAGCGCCGACGAACGCGGTGACGATCCCGACCGGGATCTCAGCGGGGGCGATCAGCACCCGTCCGAGCACATCCGAGAAGAGCACGATGACCGGTGCGAGCAGGACGGAGATCACGAGGATCGTGCGCTGGTCCACCCCGAACACCCACCGGGCGACGTGCGGGACCATCAGCCCGATGAATCCGATGGGTCCCGCCAGAGCCGTCGCCGCCCCGGCGAGCAGGGTCACCGTCACGATCACGCCGACCCGGATGCCTGCGATGTGAGCGCCCTGCGCCCTCGCGACATCCTCACCGAGTGCGAGGGCATTCAGTCCGGGGGCGAGCAGCAGCGCTCCGACCACCGCGACCACGATGAAGGGCAGCACGGGCAGGAGGACGTCGAACCCGCGGCCGAGGAGCGAACCAGCGTTCCACGAACGCATCTGTTCGAACGCGTCCGGATTGCTGAGAGTCATCCCCGTCGTCATCCCGGAGAAGACCGCTCCGAGAGCCACTCCCGCGAGCGTGAGCCGGATCGGGTCCGCCGCGCCCCTGCCGGAAGACCCGATGAGATACACCGCCACCGTGACGACTAGGGAACCGAGGAATGCGAGCCACACGAACGAGGCGATGTCGCGCATCCCGAAGAAGGCGACACCGACTGAGACCGCGAATGCGGCGCCCGCGTTGACGCCCAGGATGCCCGGGTCTGCCAGGGGGTTGCGGGTGAACGCCTGGATGATCGCTCCCGCGACTCCGAGCGCCGCCCCGACCACGAGACCGGTGACGGTGCGGGGCACCCTCAGCTCGGCGACCACGTAGCGCGCTTCCGATGTGCCACCGCCCTGGAGCACATCGAGAACCGTCGACACCGGAAGGAAGTTCGACCCGACTGTCAGCGACAATGTCACCGCGACCACGAGGAGGATGGCCAGAACGACCAGCCCGAGCACCGTCCTGCCGCGCCTCCCGGTGAGCGCGGCTTCACGGGGAGGCGCGGATGGGAGGCTCGTCACTTCTGGGCTTTGAGGAACTGCTCGATGTCATCGAGCACGAGGTCGCCGCCCTTCGGCCCCACACCGGACACCCAGTAGCTCGTGTCAACGAGGGTCACCGTGGGGAAGGCGGCAGCATTCTGCGTGATCGCCGACGGGATCGTCGATTCGTCGTCGACATCGGCCGTCGTGACGAAGACGTAGTCCGCCTGCGCGTCCATGATGTTCTCCGGGGAGAGGTCCGCCTGCAGACCGTCCACCCACTCGCGGTCAGGAATCGTCAGTCCGGCACACTCCAGCGCGCCGCCGGCGAAGGACGTCGGACCGTAAACGCTGAGCGTCGTCTCGTCACGCGGACGGATCAGATTCGCGGTCGTCCCCGCCACGTCGAACTCGCCCGCGATCTCCTCGCAGCGCTCGTTGAAACCGTCCAGCAGGGTCTGCGCCCCGTCCTTCTGCCCCAGCGCTTCGCCGATGAGCAGCACGTTCTCCTGCCACGGATCGGCCTGCGTCTGCATGAACACCGTCGGTGCGATCGCGTCCAACTGGGCGTACAACTGAGAATGGCGCGACTCGGTACCGAGGATCAGGTCCGGCTCGAGAGCCGCGATCGCCTCCAGGTCAGGTTCCGGAACCGTTCCGACGGGTTCGACGCCGTCCACACCGAGGTATTCGGGAACGCCCGAGACGTTGCTGGCCACTGCCGCCCCGACCGGTGTCACTCCGAGCGCGACCGCGGTGTCGAGTTCCACCGGTTCGAGCACGATCACACGCTTCGGCTCCTCCGGCACCTGCGTCGTTCCGCGCGCGTGCTCCACGCTGCGCGTACCAGGCGTCTCCGATGACGTGGGGTCATCGGCGCCGGACGGCGAAGAACAGCCGACCAGCAGAACCACGGCGAGGGAGAGCGAAGCCAAAGACGCAGCCCGCCCGGGCATGGGAGTACGCATCGCGAAGAGACCTTTCGGAGGAGTCGGGCGCAGAAGGCGGAATACCTTCACGCCAAAGTAAGCACAGCCTAACCTTATCCGATCCGCTTCCCTCGCCGCCGCAAACGAAAAGCGCCCCGGGGACTTGGTCCCGGAGCGCGATTCCTTTGGCGGAGACGGAGGGATTTGAACCCTCGGTCCCCTTGCGAGGACTCCACCTTAGCAGGGTGGTGCACTAGGCCTGACTATGCGACGTCTCCATGCGTTCCGCCATGGCGAGAACGCGTCATGCCATCATAACCGCTCCCGGCATCCTCGACGAACCGAGGCGGAGTCCGTAACGAACCGACGCCGATCCCGCCCAGGGTAAGCGCTTTCCGCTATGCTGAACGGCGATCGCACCGAAGCATCGGAACGGAAGAGGACATGCCCGAACCCCGCGTCATCAACGACAACGGAGCCTGGTGCTGGTTCCAGGACGAACGCGCCCTCATCGACGCGGACCGACAGCTCCTCGTCGTCGGCTCCGTTCCCGCTCCGGAGGGCCCAGGCGGAGAAGCCCGCGCCGGCAACATCGAGCTCACGGTCGCCGACCTCGAGACCGGCACCGCGCAGGTCGTGGTCCTGCACGAGCGTCTCGAGACCGACGATCACGACGTCCCAGCGCTCTGGCGCCGCCGCGACGGACGCTGGCTCGCCGTCTACGCGAAGCACAAGACCGACAACCTCACCCGCTGGCGCGTCAGCGAGCCGGACGACCCCACCCGCTGGGGTCCGGAGCAGACGTTCGACTGGACGGAGTTGACGGGCGGCAAGGGCGTCACCTACTCGAACCTGCACGAACTCGACGGACGCCTGTACTGCTTCGCCCGCGCGATCAACGACGACCCCTGCGCGCTCGTCTCCGATGACGAAGGCGACACCTTCACCTACGCGGGCAAGCTCTTCACCCGCCCCAAGGTCGGCTACGTCAACGGGTACACGCGCTACGTCTCCACCGGCGACCGCATCGACTTCGTCACGACCGACCACCACCCGCGCGACTACGACAACTCGATCTACCACGGCTATCTTGCCGCCGGCGCCCTGCACGACAGCTTCGGAAACGTCATCGCACACCCCGCTCCGAGCGACGACGCCCCGTCCCAGGTCGAGCTCACGACGATCCTGTCGGCGGGTTCGGAGGGCCCGGAGGGCGTGCGCATGCACGCCTGGACGACCGACATCCGCCGTGCACCCGACGGCACGATCGCCGCCGTTCTCACCGCCCGCGTCGACGACGACCTCGAGGACGACCCGGACCGCAATCACCCCGTCCGCGACATCCGCTTCTACGCCGCTCGTCTCTCGCCCGGCGCCGACAACTGGCAGCTCGTCGAGCTCGCCGAGGCCGGCGGCGGCCTCCTCCCCCACGAGCAGGACTACACCGGTCTCGCGGCCATCGACCCGTTCGACATCGACTCCGTGTACATCTCGACGCCTGTCGACCCGCGCACGCGCGATCGGCTGGCTCACTACGAGATCTTCCACGGCACGACATCGGATGCCGGCATCACCTGGTCGTGGACCCCGATCACCGAGAACTCACCGCACGACAATCTGCGCCCGATCGTGGCCCCCGGCGACGCGAACCGCATCCCGCTGCTGTGGTTCCGCGGCGAGATGACCGCCTCTCAGCACTACCGTTGTGAGATCGTGCTGCTCGACCAGCCGCGCATCACCGCCGACACCGCGAAGGAAACCGCATGACCACCGTCCTCCTCGTCGGCGCCCACGGCTACGGGAGCGTCCACCTCCGCAACCTCGAGCGCCTCGGCGACCGCGTCGAGCTGGTCGGCCTGGTCGATCCCAAGGGCGGCCCGACCGACGGCTTCGGGTCGGCCATCCCGAGCTGGCAGAGCCTGGACGACGCGCTCGCCACCGGCATCCATCCGGACATCGTCATCGTCGCCACCCCGACCAACACGCACTTCGGCCTGGCGGCCCTGGCCCTCGAGCACGGCAGCCACGTCTACCTCGAGAAGCCGCCGGTCGCGACCATGGAGCAGTTCACCGAGCTGCTCGCACTGCAGGAGCGCACCGGGCTCAGCATCCAGGTCGGATTCCAGAGCTTCGGCTCGCACGCCCTCACCGAGATCGCCGAGCTCGGCGGCGCGATCTCGGTCGCCACCTGGGCGAACTGGAGCCGCGAGTTCGCCTACTGGAACCGCTCGGCCTGGGCAGGCAAACGCACCCTCGACGGGCAGCCCGTCGTCGACGGCGTCCTCACCAACGCTCTCTCGCACGCCGTCGCGACCGCGTTGCACATCGCCGGCGCACGCCGCCGCGAGCACATCGCGCGCATCGAGCTCGAGCTCTACCGCGCGAACGACATCGAGGCCGATGACACGTCGAGCGTGCGGATCACGCTGACCGACGGTCGGGTGGTCTCGGCCGCCCTCACCCTCGCCGGCGCCGCGCAGGATCAGCCGCTCATCGAGGTGCGCGCGGCATCCGCGGACGTCCTGTTCTCGTACACGGACGACGTCATCACCTACCCGGACGGCCGCGTGTCCCAACCGGGGCGCATCGAGCTGTTCGAGCAGTTCCTCGACCACCTCGAGCACGGCACCCCCCAGCTGTCGGCGCTCGTCGACTCCGGGGCGTACATGGAGGTACTCGAGGCCGTCCGCACCGCCCCGGCACCCCTGAAGATTCCGGATGCCGCGACCACGACCCTGGACACCATGATCGTCGTCGACGACATCGCGGACTGGGTGAAGCGCACCGCTCGCGCCGGCGCCCTCTTCAGCGAGGTGCGCGCGCCGTTCGCCCCCGAGTTCACTGACGGCGCCACGGATGAAATCGCCCTCGGCGACGCCGTCATCGCCGTCCGAGACGACGGAGCTTCGGTCACCCCGACATCCGGCCCCCGCCCGTTCCTGCATCCGGTCCGTACGCCGGGCGGCGTCGTCGTGACCGACGCGCACCCGGCCGACCACGACTGGCATCTCGGCGTCTCGGTCGCGATCCAGCATGCGAGCGGCGTCAACTTCTGGGGCGGACCGACCTACACGCGCGACGGCGGCTACCGCTGGCTGAACGACCACGGCCGCATCACCACGACCTCGTTCGACCGCACCAGGTCCGGCTTCACCTCGACGGCGGACTGGCTCGCCCCGGACGGCACCGTGCTGCTGCACGAGGCGACGACGTGGCGGTTCCGGGAGGCGTCCGACTCTCGCGCCTGGACGTTCCAGACCACGACGTCTCTCGAAGCAGCATCCGGCCCGATCGAACTGGGCAGTCCCGGATCGCACGGCCGCGTCGGAGGCGGGTACGGCGGGTTCGCATGGCGCTTCCCCGCGGCATCCGATGTCGACGTGCGCACCGCGGATGTCTCGGGAGAGGATGCCGTGCACGGCAGCGTGTCGGACTGGATCGCCTTCAGCGCGCGCTTCCCCGACGGCGAGGCGACCGTGGCGCTCGCCTCGGAGGAACAGCGGCCGTGGTTCGTGCGCGTGACCGACTACCCGGGTATCGGCTCGGCTCTGGCCTGGGACCAGCCCGTCGTCCTGGATGCCGGGGAATCCGTCGCCCTGTCCTTCCGCGGCGTCGTCGCCGACGGGCGGCTGACAGATGCCGAGGTGGCGGCGCTTCTGGGGTGACCCGGCCGGCTAGGCGTAGGGCAGGGCGACCGGCCGGTCCAGACCGTCGACGACGATCGTCGGCCAGCGCTCGTCGACCGTGAGCACCTCCCAGCCCTCGGGCGTGCGCAGCAGCGTGTCCTCGACCTTGACCCCCGGCGCCGTCGGGTTCCACGCGAAGGCCTGCCATTCGGCGAGCGCATCCGTCGTCGCCGAAGTCGCCCGCGGGTCGCGTCCGGCGTAGCCGGTCGGGCCACCCTGGTGGTGACGCTGCCACTCGTCCGCGGCGTACCCGTTCGCGGCGTACGCGGCGCTCCCCTCGGCGAACACCTCGTCGAGCGGACGATCGGGAACCGACGCATCGAGGAAGGCGCGTTCGACGGCGAGGATCCGCTCATCCGCGGCATCCGCACCGACCCAGCGGGTGATGTTGGCGATCAGGCCGTGCCGGCGTCCGCACGCGACGACCATGGCCCGCTCGCCCAACGCGGCCGCCGTCGGCAGCGGGTGCCGGAACGCCAGCCGCGAGGCGCCGGCGACGAGGATCACCAGTGGATCGATACCGCGGGCGACGAGTCCGGCCGCAACGGATGCCGCGACCGACTGCTCCGTGTGTCCGAGCGCGACCGTGGACAGGACGTCGGTGAGCACCTCGGCGGAGTCGCGCCCGAGAGCCCGGTAGCGGTCGCGCTCCCCCGGCAGCAGCGACGCGCGCGCCGCGCGCAGCTCGGCGGCGACGACCGACTCGGGGATTCCGGGCCCTGCAGCCAGCGCGGCTTCCGCCGGCGGCGTCTGCCACGGCACGCGGACGATGCGTTCCGCATCGGCGGGCAGCAGTTCCTCCACGATCAGGCGATCGGCCTCATTGGCGGCGACGAACAGGATGTCACCGGCATCCTCGACCCGGACGGCCAGGACCGGAGGACCGGCCAGGGAGACATGCGTCCGAATGCCATCGAGATACCAGGACACCGCCTCGTGAGAGGTCAGCACCAGCGGCCCCCCGGCCGCCGTGCGCACCCGCGCCAGCTGATCCTGCTTGACCTCGCGGTCACGTGTCGATCCCACCATCGCGATCGGTCCCCCTTCGTCCGGAAACGTTTTCTCACACGATAGTGGCTAATATGGCCTGGTTCGCGCCACCCGCGTGAATGACGCGAGCAGAGGGGCCTGGCCGATGAGCCGTACGACACCACGGACGCGGATCACCGATGTCGCGAAGCTCGCCGGCGTCTCGCTGTCGACCGTGTCCCGCGCGATGAACGACAACCCGACCGTCGATCCCGCCCTCGTCGAGCGGGTGAAGGCCGCTGCCGCCGAACTCGGCTACACGGCGAACCCGCTCGCCCGCAGCCTCGTGCTCGGGCGCACCCAGACCGTCGCGGTCGTCGTGCCGGACCTGGAGAACCCGACCTACCAGGCGATCCTGCGCGGCCTCAGCAGGGCCGCCTCGACCGATGGGTATCACGTGCTCATCGCCGACTCGATCGAGGACCTCGAGAACGAGCGGGCGCTCGCGAAGACGACACGACTGCGCACCGACGGCATCATCCTGTGCGCGCCGCGCATGCCGGAGGACGAACTGCAGGCACTGCTGCCCGACCTCGCCCCCGCCGTCGTCATCAATCGCGCCCCGCAGGGGGACGCCCCCGTCGTCGCGGCAGACTACGGAGCCGGTCTCCGCGAGATCATCGACCATCTGACGGGGCTCGGCCATCAGCATCTCGTGTATCTCGCCGGTTCGCAGCGCAGCGCGTCGCACCGTGCCAGACAGGACGCCATCGCCAGAGTCGTCGCCGAGAACGCCGATCTGCGCGTCGACGAGATACCGACCGGCGTCGACTTCGACAGCGGGGCCGAGGCGGCCGATCGCGTACTCGCATCCGGCGCGACCGGGGTGCTCGCGTTCAACGATCTCGTCGCGATGGGCCTGCTGTCGGCGCTGCGCTCCCGAGGCGTCGACGTGCCGGGGCGGATCTCGATCGCCGGATTCGACGACATCCCGTTCGCGGCGAATGCGACGCCGCCGCTGACCACGGCATCCGTTCCCGCGGCCGAACTCGGCGCGCATGCCTGGCAGGCGATGCACGAGCTGCTCGGGGACGGCACCCCGGTCGCTGTCACGACGGTCGTGCCGGAGCTGGTGGTCCGCGGGACCACAGCTGCGCCGACGGTCTGACCGTCGGCCGCCCGATCCTCTCCCGCCCTGTGCTAGTCTCGAGAAAACGTTTCCTGACATGTTCGAGATGAGTGGATGACAATGACGCGCTACGCCATCGCCGGAGCCGGCCACCGCGCCCAGATGTATGTCGATGCGATCATCTGCGAGCATCGCGACCGCGCCGAGCTGATCGCGATCATCGAGCCGAACCCGACCCGCGCGCAGTATTACGTCGATCGCGTCACGGCGGCCGGCGTCACCGCCCCCCGAACCGCCGGCCCAGACGCACTCGAGCAGATCATCCGCGAGGAGCGCATCGACCGCGTCATCATCTGCTCGCGCGACGATCTGCACGCCGAGCTCATCGTCCGCTCGCTCGAGGCCGGGGCCGACGTCGTCGTCGAGAAGCCGCTGACCATCGACGCCCCGAGCGCCGCTCGCATCGAGGAGGCCGTCGAACGCACGGGGCGCCAGGTCGTTCTGACGTTCAACTACCGATACTCCCCGCGCAACACCGCGCTGCGTCGGCTGCTGCAGGACGGCGAGATCGGAGAGATCACGTCCATCGACTTCTCCTGGATGCTCGACACCAAGCACGGCGCCGACTACTTCCGCCGCTGGCACCGCCAGAAGGCGAACTCGGGCGGGCTGCTCGTGCACAAGTCCAGCCACCACTTCGACCTGGTGAACTGGTGGCTGCGCTCCGAGCCGCGGCGCGTGTACGCCTCCGGCGGCCTGCGCTTCTACGGCGCCGAGAACGCCGCGGCCCGCGGCATCACCCGCCGCCCTGCGCGCGGCACCCACGACGGCGCGGACGCGTTCGAACTCGATCTTCGCGACGACCCGCGTCTGAAGGCCCTCTACCTCGAGGCCGAGCAGCACGACGGGTACGTGCGGGACCTGGACGTCTTCAGCGAGGGCATCACGATCGAGGACAACCTCGCCCTCGTCGTCGACTACGCCTCCGGTGCGACGCTGTCGTACTCGCTCAACGCGCACTCCCCCTGGGAGGGCTACCGCGTCGCCGTCAACGGCACGCTGGGGCGCGCCGAGCTCGAGGTCGTGGAACGCGGAGCCGTGCTCGCCGAGGAGGGACTGCACCCGGTGCTCGACCCGAGCCTGTCCGGATCGGATGCCGCGCCCACGCTGCGCCCCGAAGGCGAGCGTCTGATCGTGCAGAAGCACTGGGAGGCCGCTCGCGAAGTGCCGATCGTCCGCGGCGAAGGCGGACACGGCGGCGGCGACGCCCTGCTGCTGTCCGACGTGTTCGTCGGCCCGGCCGATGACCCTCTGGCGCGTCCGGCGGACTGGAGCGACGGCATCCGCTCGATCGCGGTCGGCATCGCCGGAAACCGGTCGCTCGAGATCGGGCTCCCCGTCCAGGTCGCCGACCTCGGCATCCGCCTGCTCGAAGGTGCGGTGCGCGCGTGAGCCGCATCGTCGTGACCGGAGGCGCCGGCCGGCTCGGTCGCAGCCTCGTCACCGGTCTCGCCGGGTTCGGCCACGAGATCGTCTCGCTCGACCGGGTCACCGCGCCCGAGTTGGAACAGGACGGCATCACGCAGGTCGCCCTCGATCTCTCCGACGCGGATGCCGCGGCATCCGTCCTCGCGGAGGCGAACGCCGATGCCCTGATCCACCTCGCCGCGATCGCCGTGCCCTTCAGCGCTCCGGAAGACGTGATCATGCGCACCAACGCGGGGCTCGCGATCTCGGTGCTGCACGGCGCCGTGCGCGCCGGCATCCCGAAGATCGTCGCGGCGTCCAGCCCGACCGTCCTCGGCTACGGCTGCCCGACCGGCTGGAGCCCCGACCTGCTGCCGCTCGACGAGGACACCCCGACCAAGCCCTGGAACGCCTACGCGCTGTCGAAGCTGCTCATCGAGGACACCCTCGGGATGCTGCAGCGCCAGACCGGAGACGCCACCCGCTTCGCCGCGTTCCGCCCGTGCTACGTGATCGCCCCCGAGGAGTGGGCGGGTGCGCCGACGCAGCAGGGCCATACCGTCCGCGAGCGACTGGACGACCCGGCACTCTCGGCCCCCGCCCTGTTCAACTACGTCGACGCACGCGACGTCGCCGGCTTCGCGGACACGCTGCTGGCAGGCATGACCGAGATCCCCAACGGCGAGGTCTTCTTCGTCGGCGCGTCGGATGCCCTGGCCCGCGAGCCCCTCGCCGACCTGCTGCCGCAGTTCCACCCCGGAACCGCCGGAGCAGCCGCCGCGCTGACCGGAACGCTGCCGGCGTTCTCGACCGCCAAAGCCGAACGGCTCCTGGGCTGGCGCCCGTCGCACGACTGGCGCACCGAGCTCGGCGAGCGCGTCCAGGTCGCAGAAACTGTCGCTTCCGCAGGCTCTTAGCAGCGGAATCCGCGACCCAGACATCCACCATCGACCGAAAGCACTCAACGATGAACTTCGACGGCATCCTCTTCTTCCCCGTGACGCCGTTCACTCCGGACGGCACGATCGAGCACGAGCTGCTCGCCCGGCACATCGACCGCGGGGTCACCGCCGGTGCCGGCGGCGTCTTCCCCGCCTGCGGCACGGGCGAGTTCCACGCGCTGTCGGCAAGCGAGGCCGCAGCCGTCACCCGCACCGCGGTCGCGACCGTGGCAGGCCGCGTGCCCGTCATCGCCGGCGCCGGCGGCCCGCTCGGTCACGCCATCGAGGTCGCGAAGGCCGCAGCGGATGCCGGAGCCGACGGCCTGCTCGTGCTGCCGCCGTACCTCGTCGGGGGCACTCAGGCAGGGCTCATCGCGTACGTCGAGGCGATCGCCACGGCATCCGATCTGCCCGTCATCGTCTACCACCGAGGGTCCGCGCAGTACGCGGTCGACACGATGCGCACCCTGGCCGCGAACCCGAAGGTCGTCGGCTTCAAGGACGGTACCGGCGACATCGGCACGACGCAGCTCATCGTCCGCGCTGTGGCCGAGACGGGCCGAGACGACTTCGCGTTCTTCAACGGTCTGCTGACCGCCGAGCTGACGCAGGGCGCGTACCGCGGCATCGGCGTGCCGCTGTATTCGTCGGCCGCCTTCGCGATGATCCCCGAGGTCGCGAACGCGTTCTACCGCGCGTACGTGTCCGGAGATGAACAGCGGCGCCTGGCGATCCTCGACGGCTTCTACCGACCGCTGGTGAATCTCCGGGACGAGACTCCCGGATTCGGCGTCTCGCTGATCAAGACCGGCCTGCGACTCGGCGGCCTGCCGGTCGGATCGGTGCGCGCACCGCTGGTCGATCCGTCGCCTGCGCAGGAGACACGGCTGGCCGAGATCCTCGAGGCGGGACGCGCACTGCTGTGACCACGATCACCCGCTTCGACGTGCGCCTCCAGCGCGTCGCGCTGACCCGGCCGTGGGCAGCCGACGTCACGTCGGTCGGCATCGTCGCGACCCACGTGGTCCGATCGGACGGCGTCGAGGGCTGGGGATTCTCGTGGACTCCGCAGATCGGCGCGACGGCCGTGCACGCCCTGCTGTCGGACGACATCGCGCACCCGGCGATCGGCCGATCGGCCGAACCCGGCGAGGCCTGGCAGGGGCTCTGGGAGCACCTGCACGAGGCGGGCGGTGGGGGCATCACGACGATCGCCATGGCCGGACTCGATCTCGCGCTGTGGGATGCCGCGGCCCGCGCTCGCGACCTGCCGGTGTCGTCCCTCATCGGTCGACGACGCGAACGGGTGCGCGCCTACGGTTCGGGGGTGAACCTGCACTACACGCAGGACGAGCTGCTCGCCCAGGTGCAGCGCTGGATCGACGCCGGATTCACCGCCGTGAAGATCAAGGTCGGCAAGCCGGACATCGCCGAGGATGTCGACCGCGTCGGCGCCGTCCGAGACCTGCTCGGCCCTGACCGCGCGCTCATGATCGACGCCAACCAGCGTTGGGATCTGGACCGCGCGACGACGTCCGTCGAGGCGCTCGCACGGTTCGACCTCGCGTGGATCGAGGAGCCGCTGCGCGCGGACGATCTCGCCGGTCACACCGAGCTCGCCCGGCGCATCGACGTGCCGATCGCGGTCGGCGAGAACCTGCACACCGCGTACCGCTTCGGCGACTTCCTCCGCGCAGGCGCCGCGCAGATCGTGCAGCCGAACATCGTCAGGGTCGGCGGCATCACGCCGTTCCTGACGATCGCGGCCCTCGCGGCCGAGCATGGCGCAGCGCTTCATCCGCACCTGCTGCCAGAACTCTCCGGACAGCTCGCGCTCACCCTGCCGGACGATGTCGCGGAGCCCTGGGCCGAGGACGTCGAGGATGCCGGATTCGGTGGCCTGGGCGCTCTGGCCGATCCGTCGCCCGTCACCATCGCCGACGGATACCTCGCCGAGACGCCGCACGTCGGCCTCGGCATCCGCTTCTCCCCCACACTGACCGGAAAGGCCTGACATGACCACGACCGCCGAACAGCTCGAGACGATCGCGCAGCAGGCGGCTGCGGCTGCTCCCGTGTGGCGGGCGTCGTCCGCCCCCGAGCGTGCCGGCTGGCTGCGCGCGATCGCCGACGCGCTCGATGCGAACGTCACCGAGCTGGTGGAGATCGCCGATCGCGAAACACGCCTCGGCGTGCCGCGGCTGACCGGCGAGGTGGCCCGCACGACGGGTCAGCTGCGACTGTTCGCCGGCGTTGTCGAGGAGGGCTCCTTCCGCGAGATCATCGTCGACGACGCGGATGCCGCGGCCACCCCGCCGCGGCCCGAACTGCGCCGTCACCTGATCGGCGTCGGACCGGTGGCGGTGTTCTCGGCATCCAACTTCCCGTTCGCGTTCTCCGTCGCCGGCGGCGACACGGCGTCGGCGCTGGCCGCCGGCAACCCGGTGATCGTGAAGGCGCACTCCGGGCACCTGGAGCTGTCGCGTCGCACGGCCGAGGTGGTCATCGCGGCGCTCGACGCGGCAGGCGCACCGGAGGGATCGTTCGCACTCATCGAGGGCCGTGAGGCGGGCAATGCCCTGGTTCAGCACCCGGTCGTCCAGGCGGCCGGCTTCACCGGGTCGGTGTCCGGCGGACGCGCGCTGTTCGACCTCGCCTCCGGGCGCCCCGATCCCATCCCGTTCTACGGCGAGCTGGGCAGCGTCAACCCGGTCGTCATCACGCCCGCGGCGCTCCAGGCCAGAGGCGCCGAGCTGGCCACCGGGCTCGTCGGTTCGTTCACGCTCGGCGTCGGCCAGTTCTGCACCAAGCCGGGCGTCGTGTTCATCCCGGCCGGGTCAGGATTCGAGGACGCAGTGGCCGCTGCGGTCGGCTCGGTCGCCGGAGGGCCGCTGCTCACGGATCGCATCACGGCCGCGTTCCCCGACGGCATCCAGTCCCTGCTCGCCGACGAGTCGACCGAGCTCATCGCGAACGGAGCCGAGACGCCGGACGGTGCGCGCCCGGTCGTCGTGACGACGGATGCCGCAGCCGTGGCCGCACGCCCGGAGGCTCTGCTCGAGGAGGTGTTCGGGCCGCTCACTCTCCTGGTCCGCTATACGGACGAAGCCGAGTTGCACGCCGCGCTGCGTGCCGTGCCGGGAAGCCTGACGGCGACGCTGCACTCCGAGCCGGCGGACGACGTGGCCCATACGGTCGAGCTGCTGCAGCAGCGAGCAGGTCGCGTACTGTTCGCGGGTTGGCCGACCGGGGTCGCCGTAACGTGGTCGCAGCAGCACGGCGGTCCGTGGCCGGCGACGACATCGCTGCACACCTCGGTCGGGGCGACGGCGATCCGGCGGTTCCTGCGTCCTGTCGTGTTCCAGGACGCCCCGGAGCTCCTGCTGCCTCCTGAGCTGCGCGACGCGTCGCTCGCGACGCTCCCGCACCGCCGCAACGGACAGCTGGTGCTGCCCGTCTGACACCGATCCGGATGGACGTTTCACGGAGGCGGTGACGTTTCACGGATGATCTCAACCGATCGGTCCGTGAAACGTCACTGCGTCCGCTGATCGTCCGCCGCTATCCGGCGGACCTGGTAGCTGTCAGGGCAGCGCTCGCAGCGCCGCGATCGAGGCGGCGATCTCGGTCTCGAGGTCGTCGCCCCAGTTGCACTCCAACGACACCGGACCGTCGAACCCGGCATCCCGCAGCGTCGCCACGAACTCGCGCCACTGCCCATCCCCCGCCCCCAGCCAGAAGCGCCCGGCGTCGGCGATGTGCGCGTGTCCGATCCGCTCGATGTGGTCGCTGACGGTCGAGAGGGGCTCGCCTTCCTGCTCGATGTGGAAGAGGTCAGCGACGACCTGAACGCCATCGATGCCGTGAGCGTCAAGGAACTCCACGGCTTCGCCGAGCGTGTGGATGAGGTTGGTCTCGCCCTTGTGCAGCGGCTCCAGCATCACCCGGAGATCGTGTTCGTTCGCGGCATCCCGCGCGATCACGAGCGACTCTGCGAAGCGCGCCTCGGCGGCGGACCGGTCGACCCCCTCGGGGATCCGCCGTGCCGCACCCGAGCCGAAGACGATCTTCGCACCGGGCTCGGCGACCTGCGCGAGTACCGGGAACAGCGTGGTGAAGTACGACCGCACACGCTCGAGGTCGAACGACGGGTCGGCGACGCGGACGTCGCCGGGCAGCAGGATCGCGAACGAGGGATAGCGCTCGCCCGCGAACTCCGGGTTCAGAGACGGTGTCGCGTTCTCCGCGAAGAGGATGACGTTGCCGACGATGGTGGGCTCGACGTAGTCCGCGCCGAGGCGCTGGGCGATGAGGCCGTTGGCCCGCGGGCCGATCAGACCGACAGTTGTCACTTGAGACTCCCTGAGACGAGGTCGAGGCGCCAGTAGCGCTGGAGGACCAGCACGAACGCGACGACCGGGATGATCGCGACCGCCGCACCGGCGATCCCGAGAGTGTAGAGGATGGGCTCGCTGCCGCCGCGGTTGAGCATCATGTACATCGAGACCGTGATCGGGAACAGGTCCGGATCCGTGAGCATGATGTACGGCAGCAGGAAGTTGTTCCACGCTCCGATGAACTGCAGCAGGAAGATCGTCACGAGCCCTGGCAGGAGCATCGGCAGACCGATCGAGCGGAACGTGCGCCACTCGCTCGATCCATCGACCCGCGCGGCTTCGAGAAGCTCGACCGGCATGGACGCCCTGGCGAACACGTAGGCCAGGTAGATGCCGAAGGGCGTGATCATCGTCGGGATCAGCACCGACCAGTAGGTGTTGGCCAGGCCGATCTGCGCGAACAACAGGTACTGCGGGATCGCGAGGGTGATCGTCGGAAGCAGGACGCCGCCGAGCAGGCCGACCATGATCGCGTGCTTGCCGCGGAAGTCGTACATCGCGAGCGCGTAGCCGGCACCGGCCGAGAACAGGGTCGATGCGAGGGCGCCGACGATGCTGTAGAAGAAGCTGTTGCCCAGCCACTTCGCGAAGCCGCCGTTCTCGTAGGCGAACAGGGCGACGAGGTTGTCCCACAGCGCCGTTCCGAAGCTGAACGCGGGTGTCGTGAACAGTTCCGCCGACGACTTGGTCGCCGAGAAGAACACCCACACGACCGGCAGCAGGAAGTACACCGCGGACACGATCAGCACCGTCGTCGGCAGGATCGCCGCGATCGGCACGCCGCGTCGCCGCGAACCGGCCGGGCGGTCGTGAGCCGGCGGACGGGAGCCGGACGAGGCGCGTTTCTCGCGCGTGGAGAGCAGAGTCATCATCGGTCGGCCTTCCGTGTGGCCAGGCGGCGCCCGCCCAGCACCAGCAGAGACAGAAGAACCGTCCCCAGTGCCAGGAGGATGGATGCCGCGGCTGCGGAGTTGAGGTCGTCGTGCGCGAACGCGTCGCGGTACACGCGCATGAGCGGGAAGAACGTCGAATCGATCGCGTTCGTGAGGGTCGCGAGCATGGCCGGCTCGCTGTAGATCTGCAGCGCCCCGATCACCGAGAACAGCCCGGTGACCACGGTGGCCGGCACGACGTGCGGCAGCTTGATGTACCAGGCGATGCGCCCCTCGCCGCAGCCGTCGATGCGTGCGGCGTCGATCTGCGAGCGGTCGAGCGACTGCAGCGCGGTGTAGATGATCACGGTGTTGAAGCCGATCCCGCCCCACAGCACGACATTGACGATGCCGACGTAGATCCAGTCGCCGCTGAGCAGGTTCGGCAGCTCCACGCCGATGGCGCTCGCGAACTGGTACACCGGGCTGATGTCGGGGACGTAGAGGAATCCCCACATCAGGGCGGCGATGACGCTGGGAACACCGTACGGAAGGAAGATCGAGGTGCGGCTGAAGGACTTCGCGCGCGCCCGCGGCAGATCCAGCAGCAGCGCGAGCAGGATCGAGGTTCCCATGAGCAGGGGCACCATGATCGCGGCGTAGATGCCGAGGTGGGCAAGGCTCGTCCAGAACGTGGGGTCCTCGAGCACCGAGACATAGTTGCCGAGCCCGACGAACGTCTCTTCACGGGGCCCGAAGGCTCCGCCGCTGGACGCGCCGCGGCCGCGGACGCTCAGCCATCCGGAGTAGAAGATCGGGATGATGAACACGAGGGCGAACATCACGAGCGCCGGTGCCATCAGCGCGTAGGCGAAGCCCGTGTGCCGTTGCAGGTGCGGTCGGCGCGCCCGCCGGGGCGGGAGGACGACGGTGCGCGTCGCCTCCCCGCCCGCAGGCGCACTCTCTTGGAGGAGTGCGGTCATGATGTCAGTCCAGGTCGCCCTCGACGGTGGTCTGCACGGTCGACAGCACCGTCGACCAGTCGCCGGTCTCGATCGCGTTTCCGAGCGCGTCGTTCAGCGCGGTGAAGGCGACCTGCGTGTTGGGCCCCCACTGCACGGACTGCAGGCCGGACGCCGATTCGGCAGCGGTAGGCCAGTACGTGTCGTCCTCGGGGATGAGGTCGGGTGCCGGGCGGTCGATCTCCTGACCGTGCAGGGCTGCGGTGAACTTGTTGATGCCGACGAGGCCTTCGGCGCCCTCATCGGAGACGTTCAGCCAGGTGAGGAACTCCACAGACTCGTCATAGTGCTCACTGTCCGCGAGGATGATGTCCGCCGATCCTCCGCGCGCGAAGGTCTTCAGCTCGCCGGCTTCCCACTGCGGGATCTGGGCCGCGGCCCAGAGGCCGACCGTGTCGGGGTACTGGTTCAGCAGCGGCCCTGGAGCCCAGGCTCCGGCGATCTGGCCGAGCACCTTCCCGGATGCCGTCGCCTCGATGAACTCGGGGCTGCCCGAGGGATACGTGCTGATGAGGTCGTCGTCGATCAGACCCTGCCAGTACTCGAGCACCTCGGCGCTGGCGTCGTCGTCGATGTCGACCTTCCACTCGCCGTCGGCGAACTCCCACCACTGGGCGCCGTTCTGCAGGGCGAGGCCCATGAACAGATCGGCGTCGAGCGCGCTGAAGTTGGCGAGGTAGTGGTCTCCGGGCAGCGACCGCACCTGCTCGGCGAGAGCGCGGAAGTCGTCCCACGTCTCGGCAGGCTCGATACCCAGCTGGCCGAACAGATCGGTGCGGTACACGAACAGCGCTGGCCCCAGGTCCTGCGGGATTCCGAAGATCGTGTCGTCGAAGGTGACGGTGTCCAGCGTCGTCTCGGAGAACGCCGCCTCCATCTCGTCGCGCACGGACTCGACGTCTGCCACGACGCCGGCCGACACGTACGTGGGCAGCTGGGTGAACTCCGCCTGCGCCATGTCCGGGCCTTCTCCCGCCCGCACGGCCGACAGGACCTTCACGGGGAAGTCAGCGCCGCCGGCCGGTGCGGAGATGTTCACCTGGATGTCGGGGTTCTGCTCGTTCCATTCGGCGACGCGCTTGTCGACGTTCGAGCCCCACGCCCAGAATTCGAGCTCGACGGGACCGTCGTTCGTGCTTCCCGAGTCCTCCGAGGCCCCCGAGTCCCCTGATGCGCAGCCGGCAAGAGCCAGCCCCGCGACGACGAATCCTGCAACGGCGGTGAGTGTCCTGCGATGTGCCATGTGATCCTCCTTGATACGTGGTTGGTGCGAGGTTGCGGTGCGTCAGAAGAGTTCGGCGAAGCCGAGCTCCGTGAGGTTTCGGTGCGAGATCTCGAGCGCCTCCCAGACGGTGCGTCCGTACAGCTCGTCCTGCTCGACGAGCAGGTACTCCGCCCCGGAGCGGATGCTCGCGTCGATGATCCCCGGCCAGTCGAGGTTGCCCTCGCCGACCTCGGCGAACTGCACGAGGCCGTTCCAGGCCGTCGCCCAGGTCGCGTGGTCGCCGCGCTCGAAGGCGTCGATGACGTCGGCGTCCGGCATCCCGATCCGGTAGTCCTTCAGGTGCACCATGCGCACCCGGCCGGCGTACTGCCCGATCACCCTGGCGGGGTCGAGACCACCCCTGGCGATCCAGTGCGCGTCGAGTTCGATTCCGACGTGCGGGGAGTTCTCGGCGATGAGTTCCAGGAGGTAGCGCCCGTCGACCTTCGCGAACTCGACGTGGTGGTTGTGGTAGTACAGCGCGATGCCCTCGTCCGCCAGTCGCGTGGCCGCGGCATCCGCCCGGCGGCAGAAGTCGAGCACGGCATCCGTCGAACGCAGCGCGGGGATCGGCAGCATCCCGATGCGAACCATGTCCGCTCCGAGCGTCCGGCAGTCCGCGACGATCTTGTCGAACTGCTCCTCGAGCGAGTCGTTGATCCCGCCGGCGGTGAGTGCAGCCGACAGGGCGCAGTACTCGACACCGAGCTCGTCGCTGGCCCGGCGCAATTCGGCGACGGTCTCCGCCGTCAACGGGATCTGGGACAGCTCCGCGACGCGGTAGCCGATCTCCGTCGTCCGTCGAAACGTTTCAAATGCGCCGAGCTCCGCGACGGCGCTCTTCAGCATCATCGCCTGGACGCCGATGCGTGCCATGAGGGATTCCTTTCGGGTGGGGTCGGTCACCAGTCGTGGACGGTGCCGTCGGCCAGTCGGTTGTAGGGCAGATAGGCCTGCTCGTAGGGGTACTTGCCCGCTTCGTCCAGGTCGAGTTCGACGCCGAGACCGGGCTTGTCCCCCGGGTGCAGCAACCCGCCCTGCCAGGTGAAGGACTGCTGGAACACCTGGTCGGTACGAGCGCCGTGGCGCATGTACTCCTGGATGCCGAAGTTATGGATGCTGAGCCCCAGATGCATCGCGGCGGCCATGCCGACCGGCGAGATGTCCGTCGGACCGTGCATGCCGGACTTGATCTGGTACTGCGCCGCGTACTCCAGCGTCTTCTTGAGCGCCGTGATGCCACCCATGTGCGTGACCGCACCGCGGACGTAGTCGATCAACTGCTCGCGGATGAGGTCCTTGAAGTCCCACACCGTGTTGAAGATCTCCCCGATCGCGAGCGGCGTCGTGGTGTGCTGGCGCACCAGGCGCAGCGCCTCCTGGTTCTCGGCCGGCGTGCAGTCCTCGAGCCAGAACAGGTCATACGGCTCCAGGTCCTTGCCCAGGCGCGCGGCCTGGATCGGCGTCATCCGGTGGTGCCCGTCGTGCAGCAGCGGGATCTCGGGGCCGAACTCGTTGCGCACCGCCTCGAAGACTCCCGGGAGATGCCGCAGGTAGGCCCGCGTGTCCCAGTCCTCCTCGACCGGCTTCGCACCGCGCCTGGCGGGTTCGTGGTCGTACCGCGCCTCGCCGCCGCCGGTGTCGGCGGCCTGCGAGGCGATGCCGTAGATCGCCTTGAGCCCCGGTACGCCGGTCTGGATGCGGATGGCCCGGTATCCCTGCTCCAGGTGGGACCGCACCGAGTCGAACAGCTCGGGCAGCTCCTTGCCGGAGGCATGCCCGTAGGCCAGCAGCCCGGTGCGGGATGCGCCGCCCAGCAGCTGGTAGAGCGGCATGCCCGCGGCCTTGGCCTTGATGTCCCACAGCGCCATGTCGACCGCGGCGATCGCCGCCATCGTCACCGGACCGCGGCGCCAGTACGCCGAGCGGTAGAGGAACTGCCAGGTGTCCTCGATGCGGTGCGCATCGCGACCGACGAGCAGCGGGACGACGTGCTCGGTCAGGTACGCGACCACCGCGAGCTCGCGGCCGTTCAGGGTCGCATCGCCCAGGCCGGTGAGCCCGTCATCGGTCGTGAGCTTCAACGTCACGAAGTTCCGGTCGGGGCTCGTGACGATCACCTCTGCCCTGTCGATGATCATGCGTGCACTCCTTTCAGCTCGGCGATCGCGCCGATCAGTTCATGGCGGACGTCATCGTCCAGGTCGAAGCGGCCGGCGACAGCATCCGCGTCCCTGCCTTCCAGCGCCGCCCAGGCGGCCAGCGCGCGGATCTCACCGCGTCCGGCATCCAGCCCACGGGCGAGCCGCGCCTGGATCACCGGCACCACACGGAGAGCCAGTTTGATCTCGGCATCCGTCGCGATCTGGCGCAGCGCATGCCGGATCCGCGCATTCTCGAAGCGGGTCGCGATCACGGCGCGGCGCTCGGCGAGGTTCGTCGCGTCGAACGGCAGCACCGCGTCCGCGTCGTCCCACAGGTCGGCGAGCGCCGTTCTGCAGACCTCATCGGTCATCGCTTCCGCGACAGTCGCATGGCCGCGCAGCTGCCCGAGGCTCGCGAGCAGCGTGTGTCCGGCGTTCAGGAGCCAGAGCTTGCGCCGTTCATACGGCTCGATGTCGTCGACGAACTCGGCACCGGCCTGCTCCCACGCCGGTCGCCCCGCCGGGAAGCCGCCGCACAGGATCCAGGACGCCGCCGGCTCCGTGACGAGCGCGCACGGGTCATCGGTGATCGTGATCGGCAGGGCGTCGGCGACCGCGGGCGTGATCCGGTCGACGACGGACGACACGAACGAGACGTTGTCGGCGATCCATGCCGCGAGCTCTGCGTCTGCGGCCTGCGACACGAGCGACCCGAGCAGCGCGCCGTTGCCGTCCAGGTTGTCGCAGCTGACGATCGCGATCGGCCCCGCCTCGGCATCCCTCCGCGCGCGCAGACCATCGACGATGCGCTCGATCGCCGTGCTGCCTGCCCGGTAGCCGGCCTCCGTGATCGTGACGGTGAGCACGGCGACGGTCGTCATCGCCGCACGCCAGGCCTCGGCATCCGCACCGTCGTGGGCGGCGACGATCGAAGAGATGTGCTCGACCGAGTCGGACTCCGGCCCACGGACGACCAGATCGTACGCGCAGCCCTGCGCCGCCAGCGCCATCGCGGCGTCGGGGCGCCTGCCGGTGAAGGCGGCGATCCCCCACTGCTCCGCACCCGACCTGTTCACGAGTTCCGTGTACCAGGCCTGGTGCGCGCGATGGAACGCCCCGAGGCCCAGGTGGGCGATCCGGACGGGCGCGCGGACGACTGCGGTCATACCGCGGGGACCTCGATGCTCGGCACTTCGAGGACCAGGTCGTCGTACTCGCCGGCGATGACGTCGTCGATGCGCACCTTCCGACCGAGCACGGCCGAGACGTAGACGGCCCGCACTGCGGCGAGCGCGAGCAGCGCCTGCTCCACCGTCAGCAGCGGTTCGCGTCCCTCGTCGATCGCGTCGAGCAGGTCGAAGTACTGGCGGACGTGCCCGAAGCTGAACTGGGTCGCATCGACACCGGCAGGCGGCTCGACCGAGTACCGGTCGGCCTGGTTCCCCCCACCGCCGTACGCGCCGGCCGCGGCATCCGCGTCCTTGCGAAGGTGGATGTACTGCAGGGCATCGCCGTCGATGACGGCCGACCCGTCCGAGCCGAGCACCTGCAGTCGTACGGACAGCCCCGGGTACCCCGCGGTCGTCGCGTGCAGCACCGCGAGCGCGCCGCTGTCGAAGGTCAGGGTGGCGACGGCAGTGTCCTCGACCTCGACGCCCTCGTGCGCGAGCAGAGCGATCTCGGCGGAGACGGTCACCGGGCGGCCGAGGAACCACAGCAGCAGGTCGACGGTGTGCACGCCCTGATTCATGAGCGCACCGCCGCCGTCGAGCGCCCACGTTCCGCGCCAGTCGCCGGAGTCGTAGTAGTCCTGCGAGCGCCACCACGGCACCGTCGCGACGCCGGAGGTCACCCGACCGAACCCGCCGTCGGCGATCGCGGCGTGAACGATCTGACTGGACGGGTCGAAGCGGTGCTGGCTGATGACGCTGCACACCTGACCGCGCGCTGCGGCGGCTGCGGCGGCGTCCGCCAGGCGGCGTGCACGGACGAGATCGACATCGAGCGGCTTCTCGATCAGGACGTGAGCGCCGGCTTCCAGTGCGACGACGGCCTGCTCGACGTGGAGGCCGGACGGGGTCGCGACGACGACGAGCTGCGGCGCATCGGAGGCGACCAGTTCCTGCACTGTGGCGTAGACGCCGGGGCGGGCGCCCGTGCTCTCCTCCACGACGTCGGCGAGCTCCTCGGCTCGTTCGGTGGACACGTCGACGAGCGCCGTCAGAGTGAGGCGGTCGGCGAGTTGCAGGACGGCTTCGACGTGCGTGCGTCCGATGACGCCGCAGCCGATGATGGCGGTGGACAGGTTGCTCATGCGAGGGTCACTCCAGCGTTGTCGGTGAGGGTGCGGAAGGCGCGGGCGGCGCGACCGAACTCGTGCGCGCCGCTGAAGCCTCCCAGGGCGTTCTGGTCGGCGAGATGCGGTTCGAGAGAGGCGAAGCCCGCGAACCCGCGGTCTCGGAGCCCGGCGATGGTCTCGGCCAGCTCGCCGTCGCCTTCGCCGGCCGGCACGACTTCGCCGGTCTCGCGGCGGGCGTCCTTGACCTGCAGATACTCGACGTACTCGGCGAGCGGGGCGAAGCCGTCGGTGACGGGGCGTACGCCGCACTGCACGTAGTTCGCGTTGTCCCACGCCAGTCGCAGGGCGGGTGAGTCGACGGTGCGGACGATGTCGAGCACGCGCTCGGGGACGTCGCCGTAGATGTGCTTCTCGTTCTCGTGCACGAGGACGACCCCGGCGGACGCCGCGCGCTCGGCGAAGCGACCGAGTCGATCCATCACCTCGTCGCGCATCTGCTCGACAGGCACGCCCTCGGTCTGCCAGAACGAGAACATCCGGATGTAGCGCGCCTCGAGCACGTCGGCCGCGCGAAGGGCGTTGTCCAGGCGCGTGAGTTCGAACTCGATCGGATCGCTCAGATTGCTCTTGCCGATCGGCGAGCCGATGGCGGAGACGCCCATTCCCTCGGCGCGGATGGCTGCCCAGAGCTCGCCGAGCCGCTCCTTGTCGAGATCGACGATGTTGATGCCCCACGCGGAGCGCACCTCGATGTGGCGAGCCCCGAGCGCGAGAAGAACAGCGCACTGGATCCGCGGGTCTGGGTGGATCTCGTCTCCGAATCCGGAGAGCGTCCAGGTGGGCTGGGCGGTCGTCGGTGACATCACATTCCTTCGTTGGTCCATGTCGGCGTTCACCACGGTAGCGATGCGGCAACATTTTGACAAGCGTTTGCCGCCTCTTTGCCACAAGCCTTCTGAATAGATATGCTCGCCGCATGACCGACACCGACGAGGCCGCCATCGACGGCGGGGATCCGCCCGGTCGCGCCGCGACGATCACCGACGTCGCACGCCTCGCCGGCGTCGCCGCCTCCACTGTTTCGCGCGCGCTCAGCAATCCGACGCGGGTGAACGCGGTCACCCGGCAACGGATCGAGCGGGCCGCGGCCGAGCTCGCATACGTGCCGAGTTCGCAGGCGCGATCGCTGGCATCCGGACGAACCGGAACCGTCGCTCTGCTGGTGCCCGACATCGCCAACCCGTTCTACTTCGATCTGATCCGCGGCTCGCAGCGCCAACTGCGCGCCGCCGGCTACACCCAGCTGCTCGTCGACACCGAGGAGTCCCAGGAGGTCGAGGCCGACACGCTCGAGATCATGCGCAAGTCCGCAGACGGGGTGATCCTCGCGGCATCCCGTCTCGACGAATCCCAGCTCGTCGTCGCCGCCGCCCGCCAGCCGCTCGTCACCGTCAACCGCGACCTCCCCGACGTGCCCAGCGTGCTCATCGACACCCCGACCGGCGTCCGCCAGGCCCTGACGCACCTGCACTCGCTCGGTCATAGGCGGATCGCGTACGTGGCCGGCCCCGCCGGCTCCTGGTCGAGCGCCCGACGCTGGGAGGCGCTGCAGGATGCCGCGGCAGAGCTCGAGGTCGACCTGACGTTCCTCGGTCCTTGGGCTCCGCACGCGGCCGCCGGCGCGACTGCCGCCGACAGCGTCGCGTCCCGTGACGTGACCGCGTGCATCGTGTTCAACGATCTGCTCGCGATCGGGATGCTGAAGCGTCTGGCGCAGCGCGGCATCCGCGTCCCCGACGACCTGTCGATCGTCGGCACCGACGACATCTTCGGATCGGACTTCTGCCATCCGCCGCTGACGACCGTCTCGGCCCCCATCGAGGAGGCCGGCCGGGTCGCCGTGACGATGCTGCTGAGCCGCCTGTCGCAGAACGGCACTCCGCGCTTGCGGACAGTCCTGCCCACCTACCTGCGGACGCGCGAGAGCAGCGGTCCTGCACCTGAGCCCGCCGACGAAATGGATGCCCCGTGAGACTGGACCCCTCCCCCGATCGGCTCCTGCCGGCGGACCCGTCGACGAGGGCGATCGCCCGCACGCTGTACGAGATCGTGCGCGCGGCGCCGATCCTGTCGCCGCACGGGCATGTCGAGGCGTCACTGCTGCGCGACAACCTGGCGTTCACCGACCCGGCGGACCTCCTCATCGTCCCCGACCACTATGTGCTGCGGCTCCTGCATGCGCACGGCATCGGACTCGACGACCTCGGACGGGGCGCCGCCCCCGTCGACCCGCGGGAGATCTGGCGCCGCTTCGCGGCGCACTGGCACGTGTTCGCCGGCACGCCGGTGCGGGCCTGGTTCGAGGACACGCTGCATTCCGTGATCGGGCTGGACGAGCATCCGTCGGCCGCGAATGCGGACGCTCAATTCGATCAGATCTCGGCATGGATCGGGGATGCCGGATCCCGCCCCCGCGCACTGTTCGACCGGTTCGGGATCGAGGTGCTTGCCACGACCGATGACCCCGCCGACACGCTCGACGCCCACGCCGCGTTGCGCGATGACCCCGCGTTCATCGGACGGGTGCTGCCGACGTTCCGCCCCGATCGGTACTTCGACCCTTCGTCGGCGGGCTGGCGCGGTGCACTGCAGCAGCTCCATGCCACCAGCGGCATGGACACCGGCACGGCATCGGGTCTGATCGCGGCGCTCGAGGACCGACGTGCGCACTTCCGCTCGCTGGGGGCGACGGCGACCGACACGGGAGTCGTGGATGCCTGGGCCACCCGTCTTCCCGCGGCGGAGCTGGAGCGCATCCATGGCGCAGGTCTCGCCGGTGCGGCGACCGCCGAGGATGCGACGGCGTATCGCCGCCACATGCTGTGGGAGATGGCACGGATGTCGAGCGAGGATGGTCTGGTGATGCAGCTGCACCCCGGCGTGCTCCGCGGCCATCACCGGCCGACGGCCGAGCGCTACGGCGCGGACACCGGCCACGATCTGCCGTTGTTCACGCGCTATACCGAGCCGCTGCGCGAGCTATTGGGCGACTTCGGCACGAACGACACGTTCCGGATGGTGCTGTTCACGGTCGATGAGACCTCGTTCACCCGCGAGATCGCGCCGCTCGCGGGGTTCTACCCTTCGGTCTTCGCCGGGGCGCCCTGGTGGTTCCTGGACAGCCCAGACGGCATCCGTCGGTTCCGCGAGGGCGTCACCGACTCGGCCGGCTTCTACAAGACCAGCGGGTTCATCGACGACACGCGCGCCTACCTGTCGATCCCGGCTCGGCACGACGTCTCGCGCCGCATGGATGCCGGGTGGCTGGCGACCCTCGTCGTCACCGGCCGACTCGCTGAGGAAGAGGCTCACACGATCGCGCGCGACCTCGTCGACGGCATCCCCCGGAACGTCTTCCGGCTCTGACCGTCGGCACGTCTGGCCGCCCTCGTCGATGTCCGGGTTCATGCGGGTCGTCAGCACAGCGACCCTCCGCAAGTCGGACATGTGGTCCGAGGATGTCTTGGTTGATGCGGGTCCGCCGCGGCCGCCCCCGCGCGAACCCGGACATGCCTGAACTGTCAGCGCGCGTGGCGGGCGATCTTCGCGAACATGTCCTCCAGGAGGAACCGCACGTCGATGCTCTCGACGACGAAGACCTCGCGCGTCAGATCGGCCAGCTTGTAGTGCCCGTCGGCGGTGAACCGCACACGCCGATGACGACGCATCGCGGCGCAACCGGGTTCGAGCATGAGCGCGATCGCCGGAGAATCGCCGAGTGAGCGCGACTCGATGGCCGTGCGGTGGTGCACGCTGTTGAAGTCGACGACCTGCTGCGCGAGGTAGCGCCCGAGCTCGCCGTGCGGCTCGACCCGCGCCTCGAGCTCCGCGTAGGAGACGTTGACCTGGCGGTAGATGTTCGACGGCACCTGCCAGACGCTGATGGCGGAGTCGAGCACGACGTTCGCCGAGGCGATGTCGTTGCGGAGGTTGAACTCCGGCCACGACCCGGTCGAGACGATGCCGCCGTACGGCGGCCCGCCGATCCAGATCACCGTGGTGTCCGTCTCGGCGATGTCGGGGGCGAGCAGCAGCGCCGAGGCCATGTCCGTCAGCGGTCCGAGGAACGCGATGTACAGCGGCCCGGCATCGGTGCGCCGCGCCTCCTCGATGATGAGCCGCGCGCCGGGGCTGTCGACGGGCGTGCGCTCATCCGGCAGGGCGTGCGGCGCGCCGTCGGCGGTCGGCACCTCACGGCCGAGGTCGAGCAGGCGCAGCAGCAGGTCGAGCTCCTCACGCGACTCCGCGAGCGATTCGGTCGTGCGATGCGTCCCGAAATGCGCAGGGATGATGCCGCGGATGTCGAGTGTCGGCGACAGCAGCGCGTGCACGAGCGCGAACTGGTCGTCCGCCTCGTTCTTCACGTCGGAGTCGATGATGACGCGGCGGGTTCGGCGATCGTCGTTGATCAATTCGTCTCTCTCGGTTCAACCGGCTCGTTCGGCGAGCAGGCGTGCGGTCGCGGTGGCCATGTGGACCGCCATGGCGGATGCCGCGGCATCCCCGTCTCCGGCCTTCACGCCGGCAAGAACGGCCTCGTGCTCGGCCGTCGCGCGCTCGGCGTGCGCGCGGTCGTGCACCGCGCGGTCGGCATACACCTGCAGCAGCGAGCGGATCACATGCAGATGGTCGGTGAGCGTCGCGTTCCCCGCTGCCTCGGCGAGCGCGTGGTGGAAGTCCAGGTCGGCTTTCGCGAACGCCGAGAGGTCATCGATCGTGGCGTGCATCCGCGCGACGTCCTTCTCGAGGCGGGCGAGGATCGCGGCATCCGCCCTGGCGGCCGCCAGACGGGCGACGAAGATCTCCAGTCCTTCGCGGAGCTCGAGCAGCTGCGCCGTGTTGCGCTCACCGATCAGCAGGCCCCAGCGGAGGGTCTGCGGCAGCAGCTCGCTGGCCGCGCCGCGCAGGTATGTGCCGGAGCCCGGCCGCACGTCGACGATGCCGAGGATCTCGAGAGCGGCGAGCGCCTCGCGCACGGCAGAGCGCCCGACCCCGAGCGTCGTCGCGAGCTGCCGCTCCGGGGGCAGGCGCGTCCCCGACGCGATCGATCCGCCGGTGAACAGATCGAGCAGACGGCGGGCGACCTCGGATACCGGCGTCCCGGACGGAAGAGCGCCGAGTGCTGCGGCGATGTCGTCGACGGGGTCTCCGGGAAAGGCGGGCATGGCAGTAACCTACCGGGCAGGCGCGCGATTCGGCATCATTTGGTCAACCGGTTATGTGCGCAACGGAGGAGAACATCGATGACGACCCCACTCGTGGATGCCGGCATCCTCGCCCCGGATGCCGCACTCGAACGCGTGCACACCGGGTCGATCTGGGCCGAGGGCCCCTTGTGGATCCCCGACCGGTCTCGGCTGCGCTGGAGCGACATCCCGAACGACTGCATCCGCGAGTACGACCCCGCGACAGGCGAGACGACGGTGTACGCGCACGGCGTCGAGTTCACGAACGGCCGGGCGCTCGACCGTGACGGCAGCGTCGTGCAGTGCTCGCACGGGCGCCGCCGTGTCGAGCGCGACAGGGACGGCGCGGTCGAGAGCATCGTCGACGCGTGGAGCGGCGTGCGCCTGAACTCCCCCAACGATGTCGTCGTCGACGCGGTCGGCGCGATCTGGTTCACGGATCCCGCGTACGGCATCACGCAACCGCGCGAGGGGCACCCCGGCGTCCGCGAGTACGGCGACCACTTCGTGTTCCGTCACGATCCGGCGACCGGGCGCACGAGCGCAGTCATCACCGACGTCGAGCAGCCGAACGGACTCGCGTTCTCCCGCGACGGCACGACGCTGTTCGTCGCGGACTCCTCCGATCTCCGCGACATCCGCGCGTACGACGTGCAGGACGGCACGCGCTGCAAGAACGGGCGCCTGTTCGCCGTGCTGGATGCCGAAGACGGCCACCCCGACGGCATCCGTGTGGATGAGCACGACAGGCTGTGGTCGTCCAGCGGAACCGGCGTGATCGTGTTCGCCCCGGACGGTGCCCAGCTCGGACGGATCCCCGTGCCGGAGACCGTCGCGAACCTCTGCTTCGGCGGCGAGGACGGGACCGATCTCTACATCACCGCGACGACGAGCCTGTACCGGATCGCCACGCGCACCCGCGGCTGAGCGCCCTCCGGCCGGTCGAATTCCGAAGACGGCTTGCAATTGGTCAACCGGTTTGCCAAAATGGCTCGAGCAGCACACGCGCATCACCGTCGATTCCAGGAGTCATCGTGGACAACACCCAGACCGAGAGTTCGGTCGCGAAATCTGCCATCCGGAAGGTCTCCGTGCGGCTCGTGCCGTTCGTGGCATTGATGTTCTTCATCAACTACCTCGACCGCACCGCCATCGGATTCGCCGCACCCAACGGCATGAACGAAGACCTCGCGCTCAGCGCCGCCCAGTTCGGCTTCGCCTCCGGCGTCTTCTTCATCGGCTACATCATCCTCGAGGTGCCCTCGAACATCGCCCTGCACAAGTTCGGCGCCCGACGCTGGCTCGCCCGCATCATGGTGAGCTGGGGCATCGTCGCGCTGCTGTTCACGTGGGTGCAGAACTTCGAGCAGCTCGTCGTGCTGCGCTTCCTGCTCGGTGTCGCCGAGGCCGGATTCTTCCCCGGCGCGATCCTGTTCCTCAGCCTCTGGGTGCCCGCGCAGTACCGCGGTCGCATCCTCATGCTCTTCTACCTGGCACAGCCGCTGACCACCGTGATCGGCGCCCCGCTGGCCGGTGCCCTCATCCAGCAGCACGGGATCTTCTTCGGCCTCGAGGGCTGGCGCTTCATGTTCATGGGCGTCGCCATCCCCGCCATCGTGGTCGGCATCATCGCCTGGTTCTACCTCAAGGACAAGCCGGCCGACGCGAAGTGGCTCACCTCCGCCGAGCAGGTCTGGCTGACGGATGCTCTCGAGTCCGAGCGCAAGAAGACCGAGGCCACCGAGAAGCACGTCTCCGCCCGCTTCGCCTTCGGCAGCGGCCGGGTCTGGATGCTGTCGTTCATCTACTTCGGCTTCATCTACGGCCTCTACGCGCTGGCGTTCTTCCTGCCGACCATCATCGAGGGCTTCCAGGAGCAGTCCGGCGTAACCTACGACGTGTTCCAGAAGGGTCTGATCACGGCGGTCCCGTACCTGCCGGCCGCGATCGTGATGTACTTCTGGTCGCGTGACGCCGGCAAGCGCGGGCTGAAGACGTGGCACATCGCCGCCCCCGCGATCGCCGGAGCCGTCTCGATCCCGCTCGCGCTGTTCGCCGGCTCCCCCGTCGCAACGATGGCCGTCATCACGATCACGGCGTGCGCGATCTTCGCCGCCCTGCCGAACTTCTGGACGCTGCCGACGCAGTTCCTCACGGGTGTGGCCGCCGCGGCCGGGGTCGCGCTCATCAACACGATCGGAAACCTCGCCGGCTTCAGCGCCCCGTACATCACGGGCGCCGTGCACGACTGGACGGGCGGATACGAGGTCCCGATGTTCATCGTCGGCGGATTCATGCTCGTCTCGGCGATCCTCATGATCGTGCTCGCCCGCAGCGGCCGCATCCGCACCGGCAGTGCAGCGGATGCCGCGTCCACCGCGCAGGAGACCACCCGATGACCCGTCTCTGGAACGATCCGTCGGACTTCGCCGACGAGATGATCGACGGCTTCGTCGCCGCGAACGCCCGCTCCGTGCGGCGCGTGACCGGCGGCGTGGTCCGCTCGACCGTCGTCCCGGACGGGCAAGTCGCCGTCGTGATCGGCGGCGGCTCCGGCCACTACCCCGCCTTCGGCGGCATGGTCGGCCAGGGACTCGCGCACGGCGCGGCGATGGGCAACCTGTTCGCCTCGCCGTCGGCGCAGCAGATCCACGCGGTCGCGAAGACCGCCGACCGGGGTGCCGGCGTGTTCTTCTCCTACGGCAACTACGCCGGAGACGTGCTGAACTTCGATTCGGCGCAGGAGCGCCTGCGCGCGGAGGGCATCGAGGCGTCGACGGTCGCAGTGACCGACGACATCTCGAGCGCGTCCGTCGCCGAGAAGCACAAGCGCCGCGGCATCGCCGGCGACCTGACCGTCTTCCGCTCCGCCGCGGCGGCCGCAGAGCGCGGCGACGACCTCGCCGCCGTGACCGCGATCGCCGCGAAGGCCAACGAGCGCACCCGGTCGTTCGGCGTCGCATTCACCGGCTGCACGCTGCCCGGCGCACCGGAACCCCTGTTCACGGTGCCGGCCGGACGCATGGCGGTGGGTCTCGGCATCCACGGCGAGCAGGGGATCGACGAGACCGGCATCCCGACGGCGGACGAACTGGCCGCGCTGCTGGTCGAACGGCTTCTCGCCGAGGTCCCCGACGGCATCGAGGTCGCGGGCGCTCGGGTCGTCCCGATCCTCAACGGTCTCGGCTCGCTCAAGTACGAGGAGATGTTCGTCGTCTACCGGCGTATCGCACAGCTGCTCGCCGATGCCGGGATCGAGATCGTCGACCCGCACGTCGGCGAGTACTGCACGTCGTTCGACATGGCGGGCACGTCGCTCACGCTGTTCTGGCTGGACGACGAGCTCGAGCAGCTCTGGGACACGCCGGTCGACGCCCCGGCGTACCGCCGCGGATCCGTCGTCGCCGCAGCCCGGTCCGACGAGGTCGACGTCGCGCCGATCGAGGACGTCATCGTTCCCGGGGACGCCGAGTCGCAGGAGGTCGCGCAGGTCGTGCGCGCCGCCCTGCAGACGATCGTCGACACGATCGACGAGCACGCCGATGAACTGGGTCGGATCGACGCGATCGCCGGCGACGGCGACCACGGCATCGGCATGCGGCGAGGGTCGCATGCCGCTCTCGCCGCCGGCATCCACGCGGTCGAGGCCGGTGCAGGCGCCAGGACGACGCTCGCCCGTGCCGCCGACGCCTGGTCCGACAAGGCCGGCGGAACCTCCGGCGTGCTGTGGGGTGTGATCCTCAACGCGGTCGCCGCTCGCCTGGGCGACGCCGGACGACCGGACGCGCAGGCCGTGGCATCCGGCATCGCCGACGGCGCGCGGGGCGTGCAGAACCACGGCAAGGCCGAGGTCGGCGACAAGACCATGGTCGACGCCCTCGTGCCGTTCTCGAGCGAACTGACCACGACCGTCGACGGCGGCGGCTCTCTGACGAACGCGTGGACGACCGCGGCGGACGCCGCGACGCGCGCCGCCGTGGCCACGGCTGATCTGCTCCCCCGCATGGGGCGAGCGCGCAGCCACGGCGAGCACGCCATCGGCACCCCGGACCCCGGCGCGGTCTCGCTCGCGCTGATCGCCACCGCCATCGGCGAAACGCTCGCCGCAGGAAAGGACACCGCATCATGACCGAACCGCTCCGTATCGTCATCGGCTGCGACGACGCCGGCTTCGACTACAAGGAGATCCTGAAGAAGGACCTCGAGAGCAACCCCGGCGTCGCGTCGGTCGTCGACGTGGGCGTGGATGCCGATGGGCACACCGCGTACCCGCGCGTCGCGATCGAGGCCGCCGAGCGCGTCGCCCGAGGCGAGGCCGACCGCGCCCTGCTGATCTGCGGCACCGGCCTCGGCGTCGCGATCGCGGCGAACAAGGTCGCCGGCATCCGTGCTGTCACGGCGCACGACTCCTTCTCGGTCGAGCGCGGCGTGCTGTCGAACAACGCACAGGTGCTCTGCATGGGCCAGCGCGTCGTCGGGATCGAGCTCGCGCGCCGCAACGTGCGCGAGTGGCTCACCTACCGCTTCGATGAGACCAGCGCGTCCGCCGAGAAGGTCGCCGTCATCGACGAGTACGAGACCACCGGAAGCTGCTGATGTCGAAGAAGGTCGTCGGGGTGAGCCTGAAGATGTACTTCGGGCAGGAAAGCGCGCGCACCTGGTTCGACCAGGTGGCCGAGCGCGTCCGCGGACACGAGGGCGTCGCGTCGGGCGCCGTCGAGTTCTTCATCACCCCGACGTTCCTGCAGATCGGTCCTGCCGTCGACGCGTTCGCCGGCACTCCGGCGCGCATCGGCGGGCAGGACGTGGCAGCCGAAGCATCCGGAGCCTTCACGGGCGAGGTATCGGCATCCGAGCTGGCCGAGGTCGGCGCGAGCATCGCCGAGATCGGCCATGCCGAGCGTCGGCGACTGTTCGGCGAGACCGACCAGGTCGTCGCCGCCAAGACGCGGCAGGCTCTGGATGCCGGGCTCACTCCGCTGCTCTGCATCGGCGAGTCCGAGCAGCAGGACCCGCAGGATGCCTCGGTGGTCGCAGCCCGGCAGCTCGCGGCGTCCCTCGCCGGCGCACCGGCGGGCGCCGTGATCGTCGCGTACGAACCGGTCTGGGCGATCGGCGCACCGGAGCCCGCCGGTCACGATCACATCCGCGTCGTCGCCGCAGCTCTCCGGGCCGCGCTCGACGCGGATCTGGCCCGCGCCGGGTCCACGGTGATCTACGGCGGCGCGGCGGGCCCCGGCCTCCTGACCGCACTCGGCGATGCGGTCGACGGTGTGTTCCTCGGACGCTTCGCGCATGATCCCGATGCGCTGATGAGCGTGCTCGACGAGGCGGTGAGCGCGCGATGATCGGCCTCGGCACCTACGCCTACTTCTGGCAGCACTCCGACCGCGTCGAGCAGCCGCTCAGCCTCATCGGCGCGCTCGAGGACACCCGCGCGCAGGACGTCGACCTGTTCCAGATCTGCGACTACGCCCCGCTGGAGCACATGTCCGACGCCGAGCTGCAGGGCGCCGCCCGCGCGGCCCACGAGCTCGGCATCCGGATCGAACTGGGCACCAAGGGGATCGTCCCCGAGCATCTGACGCGCTTCCTCCGGATCGCGGACGTCTTCGATGCGCAGCTGGTCCGCAGCATGATCTACGGACCAGACTCCCGGCCGAGTCTCGCCGAGGCCCAGGTGTGGTTGCGCAGCAGCATCCGCGACTTCGAAGCCGCAGGGGTGACGCTCGCGCTGGAGACGTACGAGCAGGTGCCGACCGCCGACCTCGTGGGTGTCATCGAGCGCGTCGGCAGCGCGCATCTGGGCATCTGCCTCGACCCGGCGAACGTCGTCGCGCAACTGGAGAACCCGAAGGCGTGCGTCGAGCAGACCGCAGCGCTCGTGAAGAACGTGCACGTCAAGGACTTCGCTTTCGCGCGGCAGCCCGGCTGGGTCGGGTTCACGTACTCCGGTGCCGCGATGGGCGCAGGGCTGCACGATTACGCCCATCTGCTCGAGACCGTGCGGCCGCGCGAGCGAGGCATCAACGAGATCGTCGAGCACTGGCTGCCGTGGCAGGACGACCCGGAGACCACCATCCGAACCGAGCGGGAATGGACCCGCACCACCCTGGAACACCTGAGGAGCACATCATGACCGACACCTACAAGATCGCCGTCATCGGAGCGGGCGGGAAGATGGGCATGCGCGTGTCCAACAACCTCGTGAAGACCGATCACACCGTCTGGTACGTCGAGAACTCGCCGGCCGGACAGCAGCGCACGATCGAGGCCGGGCGCGAGCTGACCGAGGCGTCCGTCGCGGTCGCCGACGCCGACATCGTCGTCCTCGCCGTCCCGGACCTGGCGCTCGGCCCCGTCACGGCCGACCTGGTCCCGCAGCTTCGGCCTGGCGCGATCGTGCTGACGCTCGACCCCGCTGCCGCCTACGCGGGTCTGCTGACCACGCGCGAGGACGTCATCCAGGCCGTCGCGCACCCGTGCCACCCGTCCATCTTCCTGCAGCGCGAGACCCCGGAGCAGTGGGCGGACACGTTCGGCGGCATCGCCGCCCCGCAGGACGCCATCGCTGCGGTCGAGAGCGACGACCCGGCGAAGAAGGCGATCGTCGAGGAGACCGTCCGCGCCATCTACGCGCCGGTGATCGACGTGCACTGGGTCACGATCAAGCAGCTCGCCCAGCTCGAGCCGACCCTCGTCGAGACGGTCGCCTGCATGATCGGCGACCTTCTCAATGAGGCTCTTCAGGAGACCGTGAACACGATGGGCGTCCCGGAGGCTGCCGCCCGCAGCATCCTGTACGGGCACACGCAGGTGGCTCTGGCCAACGGCCTGCGCGGCGACAACCCGTTCTCCGACGCCTGCCTGATCGCGATGGACTACGGCCGCGAGAGCATCATCAAGGATGACTGGAAGAAGATCTTCCGCGATGACGAGCTCGACAAGAACCTCGCCCGCATGCTGCACCTCGACCACATCGAGCGCTGACATGGGACAGCTCGAGGGCAAGACGGCCCTGGTCACAGGCGCGGCGCTGGGGATCGGCCTGGCCGTCGCCACGCGTTTCGTCCGTGAGGGCGCGCGCGTGATCCTCGCGGATCGCAACGGCGACGGTGCGACCGCGGCCGCGTCGGCGCTGGGGTCGAACGCGCGCGCCGTGACGATGGACATCTCGGATGAGGATGCCGTCGCGGCCGGCTTCGCGGCGGTCGAGGCCGACGGCTGGGCTCCGGACGTCGTCGTCGCGAATGCCGGTGTGCAGCTCTTCGGACAGGATGCTCCGGCCGCCGACCTGGACCTCGATGTGTGGCGCAAGACGGTCGACATCAATCTGACCGGGACGTTCCTGACCGTCAAGCACGCGGTCCGCTCGATGCTGCCGCGCGGCGGCGGGTCGATCATCCTGACGGGCAGCCCGACCGGTGTGAACGGAGAGGGCAAGGACTTCACCGCGTACAGCGCGACGAAAGCCGGCATCCACGGTCTCGGGCGCACGGTCGCGGCGGCGTACGCCGACCGCGGCATCCGGGTGAACACCGTCCAGCCCGCCTACACCGAGACACCCCTGGTCGCGGCGATCAGCGAGGACCCGGAGTCGCGGGCCGCGATCGTCAGCCGCATCCCGATCGGACGCGCAGGCACGCCGGACGACGTCGCCGGCATCATGGTGTACCTCGCCAGCGACGACGGCGCCTTCGCGACGGGCGCGGTATTCCAGGTCGACGGCGGCATGACGTCGCTGTGATCTGAGGCACCTGCACTCCCGTACGATGGCGTGAAAACGTATGCCGCCGAGGGGGTGCAGGTGTCGAAGACGACCCGGCGGGTCCACCCGAACATCAACGCCGTCGCGCGCGAGGCGGGCGTCTCGGTCGGGACGGTCTCGAACGCGCTGAACAATCCGGAGCGCCTGGCCGAGGACACTCTGCAGCGCGTGCAGGCCGCGATCGAGCGGATCGGCTACATCCGCAGCTCGGCCGGCCGCACGCTGATCCGCAACCGTTCGGACAGCCTGGGGCTGATCACGCCCGACCTCGTCAACGAGCTGTTCGTGCGGATCGCGCGTGGGGCGCAGGCGACGGCATCCGCGCAGGGACAGCGCCTCGTGATGGCCAACAGCCTGTTCAACGCACACGACCTCGCCGCCGGCTATGCCCAGCATGACCTGCAGGACTCGTATCTCGAGTACTTCGCCGAAGCGCGGACCGACGGCGTGCTGGTCGCGTCCATGCGCGACCCCACGGCGGGGATCGCGCGCATCCGCAGTCACGTGCGCCCGATCGTCGTGATCAACTACGACGTTCCGGATGCCGACTGGTGCACCGTCCTCATGGACAACGAGCAGGTCGGCCGCTCCGCCGTCGAGCATGTCGCGGACCTCGGCATCCGTCGTGCGTACTTCGTCTCGATCCCTGATCTCGTCCAGCCCGTCATCGAGCGTCGGCGCGGAGCCCACGCGGGGGCGGCTGCGTGCGGCGTCGAGCTGATCGACGTCACCTCGAGCGGCCTGGATTCGGCGGCCGGCGCAGCCGCGGCAGCCTCCCTCCCGCTGCACGCAGGCCAGGAGCGGGCGGCCATCCTCGGCCTGTCGGACGATCTCGCCGCGGGTGTGCTGAATCACCTGCGCGGACGCGCGGAACTGAGAGTTCCCGACGATGTCGCGGTGCTGGGCCTCGACGGCGACCACCACGACAACGGGCTCGACTGGATCACCCTGACGTCGATCGAGCTGCCGGGGCAGGCGATGGGTGCCGAAGCGATCCGGCTCCTGAACGCCGAGGCCGAGCCCGACCACGTGCACGAACGGGTCGTGCTGCCCGTGCCGCTCACGCCGCGGCAGAGCACGCTCGGCGGCTGACGCGGATCAGCGCGCTTCGCGCAGCCCCACGCGCACGAGGTGCTCGTTGACGAATCGGCCGGTCGGGTCGAGGCGCTCGAACACGGCACGGGCGTCGGCGAGACGCGGGACGACCCGCTCGATCTGAGCGCGTTCCATCAGGTGCCGCTTGCCCCAGTGCGGACGCGCGTGGAACGGCGCGAGCGCCGGCTCGATAAGCGTCAGCGCCTCGGTGACCTCGTCCGGGTGGTTCTCCCAGGTGAAGTGGATGATGAAGGCGTCGCGCTGGTACGCACCGCTGAGCCACAGGTCGTCGGACGCCGCGGTGCGCAGCTCCGTCCAGATCAGGTGCTCGGTATAGGGTCCGACGACCTCGCGGACGGCGTGCAGCGCGGCTGCGGCATCGGCACGGTCGATGAAGTACTCGGTCTGGATCTCGTCGCCGCGGGATGGCTCGGCATCCGCCCGGAAGTGCGGCAGACGCTCGTACCAGGGACCTGCCGCGCCGATCACCGTGACGTTGTCGCCGAGCCCGAGAGGCTCGAGCGTCGCGGACAGCCGACCACCGAGCAGTTCCTCGGGGGCGGTCGCCGCGGCATCCATCGCCCGGCGCTTGACCCACACCCAGCCGAGGTCCTCGCCCCAGCGGGTGAAGACGGAGACGCTGTCGCCGGCGGAGGTGACGGCGTCGATGTCGCCGAGGAGCGTTTCCCAGGTGACACCGGCGTAGAGGTCCTGGCGCACCAGGTAGGTCGGCTGGATGTCGAGGGTGAGCTCGGTCAGGATGCCAAAGGCACCGACGCCGACGACGAGGGCGTCGAAGTCCGTATCGCCGCGGTTGACCTCGTGCGCCTCGCCCGCGGCATCCAGGAATCGGATCCCCGCGACGGCGCTGGAGAGCACGCCGTTGCCGTCGCCGGAGCCGTGGGTTCCGGTCGACGTGGCGCCGCCGACGCTGATGTGCGGCAGCGAGCCGGTGTTGTGCAGCGCCCAGCCGGCCTCGTGCAGTTGGGCGGCGAGCACGCCGTAGCGGGTTCCGGCGGTCACGCGCACCGTGCGGGCGGCTTCGTCGATCGTGATCGGGCGGTCGAACCCGGCCATCTCGATGAGAGTGCCGGTCGTGTCGGGAAGATCCGTGAAGGAGTGTCGCGTGCCGAGGGCGTGCACAGGGCCGTCACCGGCCAGCGCGGCGCGCAGTTCGTCCTCATCGGCGACCACGATGTGCCGCGGCGCCCGGTAGTCGTACGTCCCCGCCCAATTGCCTGCCATGCCGGCCCTTCCTCGGTGTTTCTCGTGTGACGCGTCTTTCCTCGCCTGAGACTATCGGGCAATTGGTCAACCGGTTATGGTTGTGACGTGGTTTCGACGACGAGGTCCTGGTGGCGGACGAATGCTGTGACGTGGAGTGCGCGCGGCTGGAGCATCGAGGTGCGCGGTGACGAGCTCGCCGAGATCCGATACGGCGGACGGATGCTGCTGCGAGCGGTGCGCGCCGCGGTGCGCGATCGCGGTTGGCTGACAGTTCCGGCGCAGGTGCTTTCGCTGGATTCCGGTGCGTCTTCTCTGACGTTGCGCCTGCGGCACGAGGGCCTGGGCGCGCGTCTGGAATCGACGCTGTCGGTGACGACGCAGCCGGACTCGCTGCGCATCGAGTGGGACGCCGTGAACTCGGACGCCTTCGACACCAACAGGACAGGGCTCGTCGTGCTGCACCCCGCGACGGATGCGGGGCGACCGGCGGTGGTCGTGCATCCGGACAGGTCGTCCGAGCAGGTCCGCTTCCCGCAGGCGATCAGCCCCCATCAGCCGATCGTCGGAATCCGCACGCTGCGCGTCGACGATGAATTCGAGCTGGAGTTCGCCGGCGACGTGTTCGAGATGGAAGACCAGCGGAACTGGACGGATGCGTCGTTCAAGACGTACAGCCGTCCGTTGGAGCTGCCGTATCCATACCCTCTGGATGCCGGAGAGCGCGTGCTGCAGTCCATCACGATCCGGGCGCTCGACGGGAGCGGTGCACCGTCGATCGCCGACGACGCCATTTCGCTGGTCGTCGGCGGGGACGTGCCGTCGGTGGGCGTCGAGGCCTCGACCGCCCCCGATCCCGTGCCTGTATCGGATGCCGGGAGCTTCCGCGTCGTCGAGCTGAACCTTGCGACGCCCAATTGGCGTGCCGCCCTGGCACGTGCTGCAGCAGACGGCGTAGCGCTGGACGTGCGCCTGGTGGCACCCAGGGCCGGACACGACGCCGCCGGCGACGGGCATCGGCCGACGGGCGGCAGCGACGGATCGCCCACGGACGAACGGATCCTGTCGGAGGCGGTCCGAGCGGTGGCCCCGTACGTCGAGACCCCCGGCGTACGGCGGGTGACCGCCTTCGACGCCGTCGCGCATGTGAGCGACGCGCACGTCGTCGGAGCGCTGCGCGCGGCGATGGCGGCATCCGGGCTGTCCGTGCCCGTTCTGGCGGGCGCGCGTTCGCACTTCACCGAGCTGAACCGGGAGCAGGGGCGCATCGCGCGGGACGTGGACGGGATCGTCGTGAACATGACTCCCTTGTTCCACACGCTCGACACCGAGCAACTCGTGGAGGCGCTCGCGATGCAGCGGCTGATCGCCGAGCAGGCCGTGACGATCGCGGACGGCCTGCCGGTGCACATCGGTCCGGTGTCGTTGCGGCCGCGGTTCAACAACGTGGCGACGACGCCCGAGCCTGCGCCGACGCGGACGGATCTTTCCGAGGGGTACGGCGCCGAGTTCACAGGTGCGGTCGACGCACGTCAAGTCGCGCCGGAACTCGGCGCCTGGGTGATCGCCAGCGCCGCCGCGTTCGCTGTTCCCGGCGTCGCGTCGGTGTCGTGGTTCGAGACGTGGGGTCCGCGGGGCCTTGTCTCGGCGGACGGCCGGAGGGCCGCCGCGGATGCCGTCGACGCGCTCGTGTCCCTGGCCGGCGGAACCCTGCTCTCGGGCATGACCGCGGACGGGCTGGTCTGGGCGATCGGCTCGGAGTCGGATGCCGATGCCACCGTGCTCGTCGCGAACGTGGACCGTGTGCAGCGGCGTGTTCTGATCGAGGGCGTCGGCGAAGTCGGTGTCGGTGCCGGCGAATGGGTGCGGGTCGGGTGACGCCGTAGGCTCAGCGGATGCGCCACCTGATTCGCCTGACCGACTGGACGGAAGCCGACGTCGACACGGTGTTCTCGCTGGCTCGGCGCTACCGGTCCGGCGAAGGTCCGCGTCACGACGGCGCTGTGGCGATGTTCTTCCCGCCGTCCAGCATCCGTACGCGCGCATCGTTCGAGCGTGGAGCGGCTCTGGCGGGGCTGCAGCCGATCGTGTTCCCGCCGGACGCGCTCGACAAGCCGGAGGCGTTCGCGGACGTCGCCGGATATCTTGCGCAGTTCGTGGATGCGCTCGTGGTCCGGCATCCGGACATCTCGGTGCTGGAGCGGCTCGCCGCCGCCGATGCTGTGCCGGTGATCAACGCGATGACGAACGAGAACCACCCGTGCGAGGTTCTGTCGGATCTGTTCGCGCTGTCGCTCTCCGCTGATGTGCGGGCGCTGCGCTACGTGTTCGTCGGCGCGGACGGCAACATCGGTCGCGCCTGGCGGGAGGCCGCGCAGGTGCTCTCGCTCGACTTCATGCAGTGCTGCCCGGCGGGGCTGGGCATGACGGATGTGCCGGCGACAGATGATCTCGAGGCCGCCGCCTCCCGCGCGGATGTGATCCTCACGGACGGGCCGGGCGCGCACGCCGAGGCTCTGTCGGGCTATCGGATCACGACGGACCTGTTGGCGAAGGCACCGGCCGGTATGCGGTTCGCGCCGTGCCCGCCGTTCCTGCGCGGGCGCGAAGTCAGCGTCGACGTGATGGAAAGCGGTGCCTTCGTCGGATACGGATTCAAGAGCGTGTTGATCCCGGTGCAGCAGGCGATCCTCGCGCACTGCATAGCCTGATCGCTCGACTGGGAGACGCCCTTTCCCTCGCTCTTCGAGCCAGTCCCCCGGTTGAGAAGCGAAACCGTCCTCGCTCGTTGATCGGAACCCTCCCGATCGTTGAGCGCGCCGGAGGCGAGTCAAACGCGTTCATCACCGATCAGCGATTGTCCATGCCTCGGGACGATCGCTGATCTGGAATCTACACACGTTTCGGCTGCTCGCTGGCGCTCGCGCTCAACCAGCGAGGGGAAGGGCGACGCCCCGGAGGACACGCACGTGTCAGAAGGGTGGTGGGTCTTCTTGGGTGGTGTGTCCGGTGGGGGTGGTGAGTTGGATGGTGCCGTTGGGGCGGGATCGGTAGTGGGTTCGGGTGCGGTGGCGGTGGGTGTGGTGGTTCGGGCAGAGGGGTGCGAGGGAGTCGGTGTTGGTTGTGCCGCCGGTGGCCCAGGGGCGGCGGTGGTCGATGTCGGCGTCGGCGGCGAGGCGTTCGCAGCCGTCGCAGGAGCAGGTGCGGTGTTTCAGGATGAGCCAGGCGCGTTGCGCTTTGGTGGGTCGGTAGGTGCGGCGGTCCATGTCGAGGATCACACTCTTGAGGGGGTCGGTGATGACGCGGTGGAACGCGGTGGTGTCGGTGAAGATCTGGGCCGCGGTGGCCGGGTCGATGGTGTCCCCGCCGACGATCTCGGCCTGCTCGGCGTCGAGGACGTCCTGGACGGCGGGGTCGATCTTCTTCCCGTCACGGGCGGCGGTGAGCAGTTGCACGGGGATCGTGACGAACACTTTCGTCTTGACCGCGGTGTCGGTGCCTGCCCCGCGCAGCCAGGCGCTGGACAGGTCCGCACGGATCTGGTCACGGGTGCGACCCTCCCGGGCGTCCTTGGACAGGTGCTTCGCGGTGGACGTGGCGCGTCGGAACGCGGCCCGCGCTTCGTGGGTGGGCACCAGCGCGTGGTACCAGGACATGCCCCCGTCGACGTCTTCGACCCACACGGTCCGGTCCCGCATCGCCCTGGCATGACCCGCCTCGGGCGAGAGGGGACGCAGCCGGTCGGTGAGGCGCTTGAGCCGCCGGGTGAACGTCGCCGGCGAACACGACGGGGACCAGTCCGTGCACGCGGTGTCGATCGCCGCGAACGCCGCCCGTTCGGCCGCCCGCTCCTCGGCGGTCGCATCCGCGGGAGCGGCGACCAGGCCGAGGGCGTGCACGGCCCGACCCACCAGGTACAGGGACGCGAACCCGGTCACTGCCCGCTCCCACAGCCCCGGCAGGTGCGCCTGGGCGCGTTCGGCGAGGAACACCTGCCCGCGCACGTGCTCCTCCGACATCGCCATCCGCAACGCGAGGTCCATGATCGCGGCCCGCTCGGCGTACTCAATCGCACGGGCATCCTCGATCCCGTCCACATACAGTTCCGGATGCCGGCGGGCATGCTGGATCACCCGCAGCATCCGGGTCGCCTGCAACGCCGCCTGCCGGTTCGCATCCACCTGCGAGCACTCCGCATCCGCGAGCAGCAGACCGATCTCCTCCGCCGGCCCGAGAACCGGGAGAGAAGAGCCGTGCGCTGCTGCATCCATCACCCCAGTTTAGTATCTATGTTCGAAACTGGCAAGAGGTGAACCACCCCCGAATCCCCGCCAACGATCCACAGCGATGAACGCGTTTCGGCCCCTCGCTCCGCTCGTCGCTCAACGAACGAGAAGGGGGCAACAGACGAGACCGAGGGAGCGCTTGACTTGGAGCGCACTCGAACTTCTACTCTGCAGACATGGCCTCAGAGGAGACAGGACTCACCATCGCGCAGATGAACACAGCGACCGGGGTGTCAGCGCACACCCTGCGTTACTACGAGCGGGCCGGGCTGATCCATGCGGTCGCGCGGACGGCGGGAAATCGTCGCCGCTACTCCGATGCGGATATCGAGTGGGTGCGGTTCCTGCTGCGACTTCGGGAAACGGGCATGCCGATCGCGCGGATGCGCGAGTACGCCGAGCTCCGCGGGCGAGGGCCAGCCTCGATCGAACAGCGACTGGACCTGCTCGAACAGCACCGCGAGAACCTGCGCGAACAGATCGCACGTCTCCGCGAGCACGACCACGCTCTGTCCAGGAAGATCGCGACCTACGAAGAAGAGATCACCGCTCGATCGAAAGGAATCGCACGATGACCGACACCATGGAACGAGAGCAGCAGTTCGCTCGAGGCAAGGACGTCCTCGACGCCGTCGACGGCACCGCAGGGGCGAAGGTCATCGATGCGCTCGCGGAGGTGTCGCCGGAACTCGCCCACCAGATCGTGGCGTGGGGATTCGGCGAGATCTACTCCCGCCCCGACCTCGAGCCGCGCGACAGGCAGCTCGTCACGCTCGGGATGCTGACAGCGCTCGGCGGTGCCGAGCCGCAGCTCGAGGTCCACATCAACGCATCGCTCAACGTCGGGCTGTCACCGCAGCAGATCGTCGAGGCGCTCCTGCACTCGGCCGTGTACTGCGGTTTCCCGCGGGCGCTGAACGCGACGTTCACCGCGAAGAAGGTCTTCGACGAGCGCGGACTGCTGCCGATACTCTGAGGACGCGACTGGCGTGGCCGGATCACCGGGCCCATCTGCCGCGCAGGAGCAGCGTAGGACGTCAGCTGCCGTCCCTGGTATCGCTCAGCAACGCGTGGCTGAGCCGGATGTCGCTGAAGACCGCATCGCACCGGTCACCGCAGGGCGCCTGGCTGAGGAATCCGACGTAGGTCGACGTCCCGGCCTGCACCGGGAGATTGAACAGCCGCACGAAGTTCCACCGCTCGCCGTCCGTCGAGGAGTGGAAGGCCCAGGCATCGTCACCGAGGAAGGCGAGGCGCAGATGAATGCCGGCATCCGCGACGAGCTGCGAGTTGACATCGTCGGAGTAGGTGTTCGTCACGACACTGACGACCATCGGCTCGCCGTCCGGGGAGTTCTCGAAGCACAGCTTCGCCCAGTGGTCCTTGTCCGACCAGATGGACAGCGCACCGGCATCGAAGGTCGTGCGGTCACCGATGACGGATACGTTGGCCGAGAGCGTGAACGGCGCGGATGGTGCCACGAACGCCAGGCTGGCCGCCTGATGCTGCTGCGCCCCTCCGGTCGCATCGTTGGTCCAATCGACTCCGGCCGCACTCCTCATGCTGAGCGTCTGGGTCGTCGGGTCGACCGATGCTTCGCCCTCGACGGGGACCCATGACAGCGGCGGCAGGGCATCGATGGCGAGATCGGGATGTGTCATGGCTCCTACTTTTCTTTCATCGGTCTGGTGATTGACGACCACGAGGGGCCGTCCCGCAGGACGGCCCCTCATTCTCTCCGGTCCCCCGACCGATCACTCCAACGCGAAGAGCGTGTAGCTCTCGGCGTTCTCGGCGTTGATGACGATGCAGTCGATCGACTGCTTCTCGTCCTCGCCCGTCTCCCCCGTCTGCACGAAGCTGTCGGCTTGCTGCACCGCGAGCTGCGAGATCAGCACAGCCGGCTGCAGGCCCGTGGCCAGCAGCGTGCCGGCCTTGATCGCCTCGACGGCGTCAGGGCTGCCGTCGAATCCGGCGATGACGACCTTGCCGGTGAGACCGGCGGCCTCGACCGCCGCGACGGCGCCGAGCGCCATGGTGTCGTTGCCCGCGATGATGCCCTGGATGTCAGGGTCGCGCTGCAGCAGCGTCTCGATCTTCGTGAACGCCTCGTCCTGGCTCCAGTTCGCCGTCTCCTTGGCGACCGAGACGAGGTTCGGGTACTGCGAGATGACGCTCGCATAAGCCTCCGAACGCACACCGGCGTTCGTGTCGGATTCCTTGCCCGTCAGCTCGATGTACTTGCCGCCGTCCGGAAGAGCAGCGACCCACTCCTCGGCGACCGCCGCAGCCCCCTGCGCGTTGTTCGCGACGATCTGCGCCGCCGCGACGCCCGTCTCGTTGATCTCGCGGTCGATGAGGAACACCGGGATGCCGGCATCCTTGGCCTTCTGCACCGGACCGATCGACGCGTCGGCGCCGGCGTTGTCGAGGACGATCGCGACGGCATCCTTGCTGATGGCCGCGTCGATCAGCTCGCTCTGCTTGTTCGGATCGTCGTCGTGCGAGGCGACGGACGTCTCGTAGCCGAGCTTCTCGGCCTCGGCCGCTGCGGCATCCGCTTCGGCCTTGAAGAACGGGTTGTCGTGCGATGGCGTGATGATCGCGATCAGGCCGCCGGCATCGCCGGCGCCGTCGCCACCGTCACCCGACCCCGATCCGGCGTCGTCGGCGGCCGGGCTGCACGCCGCGAGCCCGAAGACGAGGGTGAGTGCCGCTGCTGCGGCGAGGATACTGCGTCGCATGATTCTCCTTCGATCGTGCTGTGGTGCTGCTGACGTCGCAGCGGGGATCACGCCGTCGCCGGCGTTGACTGAGGGGGTGAGGACTGCTTGTTCGCCGCGGCGAGCGCCGCGTTCTTCGAGCGCGTGATGCGCTGCTGGGCCTGGTCGAGCATCACGGCGAGGATGATCACTGCGCCCTTGATCGCGATCTGCCAGAACGTCGAGACGCCGACCAGCACGAGTCCGTCGCTGAGGAAGCCGATGACGAACGCACCGATCAGGACGCCGCGGACGTTGCCCCGACCGCCCGTCAGCGCCGCCCCGCCGATCACGACGGCCGCGATCGCGTTGAGCTCGAACGTCTCGCCGAGCTGCGGTGCCGCGCTGGTGAGTTCGGACGAGATGATCAGGCCCGTGGTCGCCGCGCAGAAGCCGCTGATCATGTAGACGCGCAGCTTGACCTTCTTCACCGGCACGCCGGACAGCTCCGCCGCCCGCTCGTTGCCGCCCGTCGCGTACACCCAACGTCCGAACGGCGTCTTGCGCAGCACCAGCGAGGCGATCAGGGCGAACACCACCATGATCCAGATCGCGGTCGGGATGCCGAGGATGCGCCCGCCTCCGATCAGGAGGAACCCCTGGTTGCCGAGCTCCTCCGTGCCGGCGAGCTTCGGATACGTCGTCCCGTTGGAGATGAGCAGGGCAGCCCCTCGGGCGACGTAGAGCATGCCGAGGGTGGCGATGAAGGGGGCGACGTTGAACTTCGTCACCAGGATGCCGTTGATGAAGCCGACGAACGTGCCCACCGCGAGGGCGACCACCACGACGAACCAGACCTGCGGGTACGCGACGATGTCGAACACCGTCAGCTGCCAGCCCTGCAGGAGCGTTCCGGCGACCACACCCGACAGGCCGACCGTCGACCCGACGGACAGGTCGATGCCGCCCTTGAGGATCACGAACAGCATCCCGAGAGCCAGGATGCCGTTGTACGCGACGTGCTTGGTCATCGTGACGAGGTTGCTGAAGGTGAGGAACGAGTCCGACAGCAGCGCGAAGATGATGATCAGCACGATCAGCGCGATGAACGCGCGGCCCTCGAGCAGCAGCGAGCCGATGTCGACGTTCTGCAGGCGGTTCCGCCTGACGGCGGTGTTCTCGGTGGTCATTGCGCGCTCCCTGCGGCTTCGTCGGTGTGCGATTCCCCGGAGGCGACCATGAGGTCCTCGCGGGTGGAGTTCTTGGGGTCGAATTCGCCGACGATCCGGCCCTTCGACATCACGATGACGCGGTTGGAGACGCCGAGCGCCTCTCCCACCTCACTGGTCGCGAAGAGCACGGCGAGCCCTCGGCGCGCCTCGCGCGCCATGAGCGCGAAGATCTCGGCCTTGGCTCCGACGTCGATACCGCGGGACGGCTCGTCCAACAGGATCACGCGCGGCTCGGTCATGAGCGTTTTGCCGATCACGACCTTCTGCTGGTTGCCTCCGGACAACGAGGTGATCGACGCGTTCGGGCCCGCGGCCTTCACCCGCACGTCGGCCATGCTCCGCGCGACCGCTTCGCGCTGGCGGCGAGAGCGGATCCAGCCCATCGGCGCGAACGAGAGCAGGCTCGACAGAGCGGTGTTCTCGCCGACCGACATCGTCTGCACCAGGCCGTCGCGCTGACGATCCTCCGGGACGAGCGCGAGACCCGAGGCGATCCGGTCTCCGATCGTCTGCGACGCCAACGGCTCGCCGTGGATCAGGACCTCGCCGCGCTGGATCGGCGAGCGCCCCGCCAGTGCCTCGAGCAGCTCGGTGCGCCCGGCGCCCATGAGCCCGTACAGACAAACGATCTCGCCTTCGCGCACCTCGAGGTCGAAGGTGTCGACCGCGAGCCGGCTGGGATTGGCCGGGTCGGCGACCGTCACGCCCTTCAACGACAGCGCGACAGCGCCGAACTCGTCGAGCAGGTCGGGTGCCAGGTCGTCCGCAGCACGGCCGACCATGTTCGAGATGACCCAGTTCAGATCGATATCGGCGCGGTCGCCCGTGGCGACGAGGGCACCGTCGCGGAAGACGACGGCGTGGTCGGCGATCTCCAGCGCTTCTTCCAGGTGGTGGGAGATGTAGACGATCGCGACGCCTTCGTCCGTCAACTCGCGGATCAGCGAGAACAGCACCTCGACTTCACTGCCGCTCAGGGCCGACGTCGGCTCGTCCATGATGAGCACTCGCGCCTCGCCCGCCAGAGCGCGGGCGATCTCGACGACCTGCTGCTGCCCGAGCCGCAGATCTCCGATCAGCGTCTTCGGGTCGAGGTCCTCGGCGAGGCGTCGCATGAGCTCTCGCGTCTTCGCGGTCTCGGCCCTGTCGTCGACGAGGATGCCGCCGCGCGTGTATTCGCGACCCATGAAGATGTTGTCCTTGATGCTGAGGTTCGGTGCCAGGCTCAGCTCCTGGTGGATGATCGCGATGCCGCGACGGGCAGCATCGACGGTGTTCTCGAGGACGATCTCCTCGCCGCGCAGCTCGAGGATGCCGGCGGTCGGCGTCTCGACGCCGGAGAGGATCTTCATGAGCGTCGACTTGCCTGCGCCGTTCTCTCCGAACAACACCGTGACGGCGCCGGAGCGGATGTCGAAGTCCACGCCCTTCAGCGCATGCGTCGCCCCGTAGACCTTGGAGATCCCCCTGGCGCGCATGACGATCGTGTCGTTCACGATGTCGTCGACCAGCGGCGCCATCATTCGACCTCGATCGCGACCGGGACGACAGAGACCAGGGCCGGGTTGACGCGCGTGAAGGCGCCCGTCACCGTGATCGTCTGCCCCTCGGCGATCGGGCCGACCTCGGCGAGCACGCCGTCGCGGACACGGTTGTTGAACTCGGTGGCGACCTCCTGGAACTCGAGCTGATTCGTGAAGTCGTTGAACGAGACCGTGCCGGTGACGTCACGCAGCGCGGTGCCGTTGACCGCCGGGCCGACCTGCAGCTGCACAGTCGTCTCGGGCGGCACCCCCTCGACCGTCACCGGCAAGATCGATCCGTTCTGCGCACCGGCCGTCGCCGTGAAGGTGACGGGGAAGCTGTACGAGCTGCCGGCACCCGGCGCGTACCCGAACTCCCCCTCATCTGCGCCGGCCTCGAGGTCGGCGAGCAGGGTGGTCAGGTCGACGGCGTCCTCCTCGATCTGCGGGACGATCTCGCTGTCGAACCTCTCGTCCGCGTAGGTCACGGGGTCGAAGCTGCCGGCGCTCGCGCTCGCCTCGGCATCCTCGATCGAGACGTACGTCGTCGTGGCGAGTCCGATGCCTGCCACGGCCAGAAGGGCAACGGTGATCGGAATCCAGGCCTTGATCCTGAGTCGACGCGCCGTCGCGTTCATAGGCTGCTCCTTCGCAGGTCAGATGGTCGGATGCCGCGGCTCGGGTGCCGCAATACATCAACCGGTTGACCAAAAGGTAGCAGGGAACATCAGGGGACGGAACCCCTTGATCGGATCGTTACTCCGGCTCAGGCGCCGCGTTCGCTCCACACCCTGACGTCCCATCCGTGCAGGATGACCTCATCGCCGGCCTCGTGCACGACGTCGTCCAGAACGGAGGCCACGGAGCGCGCCACGCGCACGGTTCGGATCTCCGGAGACCAGTTGTGCACGATCCACACCCGCCCCCGTTCTCCCACCAGCGAGTGCGCGGTCACGGTGTCCGGTCGCTCGTCGATCGGACACGCGACGCGCGAAGACGAACCGGCCACTGCACCGACGAGGGCGGTCAGCATCGCGCGATCGAGCAGCGTGCCGACCACGGCGATCGCGCCATCCCCGACCTCGCGCTGCACGGCTGCCGCCCATCTCCCGAAGTGCGGATGCCGGTACCGGAGCAGCACCTCGGCATCCTGATCCGTGACGTCGAGCGCATCCATCCAGCCGTGCGCCCGACCAGAGATCGTACCGAGACGCACCGAGTCCGCCTCGACAGGGACGGGTTCCGCCAGCGCTGCGAATTCCTGGTACCGCACACCGGCGAGCGGGCTGAGCACCGCCGGTGCGGATCCGGACCGCATCCGCCCCTGGTCGTCCGCGTACCCCGTGCGGGGGCCGACGATGAGCCGACCGCCCAGCCGTGCGTACTCGCCCAGCGTCTCCAGCGTCCGATCGGATGCCGCGATGAGCCCGGCCGCGATCAGCACCGGGAAGCGGTCGAGCAGGTCGGTCGCCGGCGGCAGCTGCCGCTCGTTCACGTACCCGACTTGGAGGCCGGCATCGATCGCGGCTCGCCCGAAGTCTCCGACGATCCGGGCGTACGCCTTGCGATCCGGCGCCGCCGCCCCCGGCACCGCGAGCGGCGGCTCGAAAGCCATCATCCACTCGCTGTCGTGGGCGTACACGATCCCGACGTCGGCGTCCGGCTCCGCATCGGCCACCCATTCGGCGGCCTGAGCGAACTGCCGTCCGATGCCGGCGATCTCCTCGTAGATGCGCCCGGGCTCCAGGTCGTGACCGAGCACCCCGCCCCAGTGCACCTCGTGACCCGAGTGCAGAGTGTGCCAGTGCCAGTAGGAGACGAGCCGCGCGCCCCGTGCTGCGAGAAGCCACGCGGCCTGTGCGAGCTGGCCGTCGTACGGTGGGCGCGTGAGCCAGGCGTTGCCGATCGACGCGGCGCCGGTCTCGGTCACGAGGAATCCGCCGCTCGCCTCCGGCCGGTCGAGTCCGGTCGCCCGCATGCGGTCGGCCATGAGGATGAGCTGCGGCACATCGTCGGCGTACCACTGGCCTCCGGCGCCGTTCGCGGACAGGTCGAGGGCATCCTGCGCCAGGTAGTACGCATTGCCGCTGGCGATGTCCAGCCGCGCGCCGACCGCGACATCGTCCATGGCGGGGCGCTGATACGCGATGCAGGTGGTGAGGAACGTGTCTTCCGCGACCAGCTCGCGGGCGATGCCGGCCTGCCACCCGAGGAAGTCCGCGGTGAGTTCGGCCTGGAACCGCCGCCAGGCGAGATCGTATGCCGGTGTCGTGTTGCCACCCGGCGCCCACAGCTCATCCCACTCGGCGATGCGGTGCGACCAGTACGCCAGGCCCCACTCGCGGTTGAGCGTCTCGACGTCGCCGTACTGCTCCGCCACCCGCTCCCGGAATCGTGCGACGACGTGGTCGTTGTGGATCAGGTGGAGCCCTGCTTCGTTGTCGAGCTGGATGCCGACGACCGCCGGATGCCGGCCGTGCGCGCCGAGCACCGCTCTGATCACCCGTTCGGCGTATCCGCGGAAGAGCTCCGACGTGTAGTCGACCTCCTGCCGCCCGCCCCACGGCACCGAGGCACCGTCCTTGCGGACCACGGCGAGCTCGGGATGCTTGCGCGCGAGCCATGGCGGAATCGCGTACGTGGGCGTTCCGAGGATCACGTCGATGCCGTGCTCTGCGGCGCCGTCCAGGATCGGCGTCATCCAGTCCAGATCGAAGACGCCGTCCTGCGGCTCCCACGTGGACCACACGGACTCGCCGACGCGGATGCTGGTGATGCCGGCATCCGCCATCAGCCGGAGGTCCGTCTCCAGACGCGACGGGTCGGGAAGGTATTCGTTGTAGTACGCAACACCGAGGCGGGGTCCTCCGCGCCAGGCCCGCAGCCGATCGGCATCCGCAGTCATGTCAGGCCTCGACCTGTCGGATGCGGAGGGTGATCGCCTCGCCCACGGGGAGCGCGATCGGCGCGGATGCCCGATCGTAGGCATCGTTGCGCTGGACATCATCCAGCGTGAAGCGCCGGTCGACCGTGGTGACGGTCATGTTCCAGGTGTCGATGACGTCGACCTCGAAGACGTCGCCGATCTCCGGTCGCTCGCCGGGGAAGCCGATCGGCAGGCGGAACGTCCAGGTCGCCGGGGCCGAGCGCCCGAGGTACTGGACGTACTCCTGCCGCGGAACACCGGCGACGTATGCCGGATCGTCCCACTTGTCGATCGGATCGAGCCCTGGTCCGTCGATCTCCTCGAGGATCCCGCGCAGGAACGCCAGCCGCGCCGGCGACTCCCCCTGGAGCGGTCCGCCCTCGACCATGTGGAGGCTGCCGGTCTCGGTGAGGAAGCTCTCTCCGTGCGAGGCGTAGCATCCGGCGACCGTGGTGATCCAGAACTGGTCGACGAGTTCGCGCGCATTCAGGTTCCCCCACCGCTCGGGAATATCGCCCTCGTATTTGATCTCGTCGAGGACGACCGGCTTGCCCCACACGTCGCGGTAGAGGTTCGCTCGCCCGAAGTCCGTGGTGGCCGAGCCGTTCTGCACCGATGCATGCGTGACCCACGGCTGACTGTTGTCGTACAGCTCGATCCAGTTGTGGATGGAGCGGAGGTGATCGCCGGGGTCGATCTCGGCGAGCAGTTCGCCCGTGCGGTCCCATCGTTCGTCGGGGCGCTCGAGCTGGTCGAACTCGTTGCACAGCGACCACCACACGTGCGGGTACGCGGCCAGTCGTGCGACGAGGTAGCGCAGGTAGACGGCGTCCTCCTCCTCGGTGAGCTCGTTCAGCCCGAACTGCCCGCGGTCGTACGCGTTGTAGATCAGGACGTCGGCCTGGATTCCGCGCGCACCGAGCACCTCGACGGCACGGTCGAGGTGCTGGAAGAACTCCGGCACGGGCCGCGCGACGTCCCAGCGGCCGTCGGTCCTCTCGAACGGCATCAGCGTCGGCTCGTGCTCGACGTACCCGCCGCCCTGCGGGAAGACCATGAAGCGGAACTTGTTGAATCCGGCCTCCGCGATCGCGTCCACGGTCTGGGAGAACAGCGGCTCGTCCTGGTGCAGCCAGTTGTACGCCGTCGCACCGACCGGACGGAACGGCGTGCCGTCGGCGTGCGCGAAGTGGAAGCGGTGCGCGACGCGCACGGGGCCGTGCGAGGTGCCGCGGGTGACGCTGAACGATCCGGATCCGACATCCACCGGAGTCTGGGCATCCACGACCTCCCAGGTCCACTCGCCTTCGGTCGGAGGGGCGAATCGCGCACGATAGGTGGTGCCGCCGTCCCAGAAGCCGGGCACTGTGACGTCCTCGGAGCCGGCCAGCCGGAAGCGGACGCTCAGCGGCGCGCCTGCCGCGACGGGCAGCCTTTCGCTCCCCTCGAAGACGAGCTCGACAGGGAGATGCAGCTCATGGGACATCGTCGTCATCCTCCGACACTAGGTGAAACCCGGCAACCAGTTGAAACGTTATCAAACTTGTGCATAATCTTGTTGCAGTGAATGCATATGCATCCACAACGGGATGGGATGCCATGAAGATCCAAGACGCCATCGACCGCCGAGCGGTCATCGCACGCCACCGCATCCGCCGCACCGAGATCGACGCCGAAGCGCCGTTGAGCGTCGGCAACGGCGAGTTCGCCTTCACCGCGGATGCGACCGGCCTGCAGACCTTCGCCGACTGGCACAGCCGGGCGGCCGCGCGCGCCGCTGACCGCAGTGCGACGCCCCTCGGAACGCAGACCCAGTGGGCGTTCCACTGGGCGCCGAACCCCGATGGTGTGACCCTCGAGGACACGATGGAGCCGTTCGCGCGGCCGGACGGCGCGATCGTGACGCACCCGACCGCCTACGACTGGCGCCTGACGGAGGCGCAGGCACGGGAGCAGCAACCTGCGGGCTACTACTACTGGGTGAACCCGCAGCGCCTGCACCTCGGGCGTCTCGCGTTCCGGATCACGGACCCGACGACGGGGCGCGTCGTGGACGACCCGGGGCAGCTGGCCGACACGGAGCAGGTGCTCGATCTCTGGACCGGCACGCTCGACAGCGCATTCTCGGTCGGGGGGAGGCGGACCACCACGACGACCGCCGTGCATCCCGTGCGCGACCTGCTCGCCGTCTCCTCGCAGTCCGAGCTCTTCGCCGCCGGCGCCGCCACCGTGCGTCTCTCCTTCGCGAGCATTCAGGACACGTGGGAAGCGGACGAGGACTGGTCGCGACCGGACGGGCATGAGAGCGTCATCACGGTCCTCCCTGATGGCACCGTCGAGATCTCGCGGCAGGTCGACGCCGCATCCTATTCGGTGCGGCTGCGCGCCAGGGGCTGCCGGGTCGAGGTGCCGGAGCCTCACATCGTCGAGCTCGTGCCGGAGACCGACCGGATCGAACTCGTGGTCGAGTTCACGCCGACGGAATCCACCGCGCCGCTGCCGTCCGCACGGGACGTGTTCGATGCCGCCGCCGCGCACTGGGAGGCGCACTGGACGACGGGCGCCTTCATCGATCTCGACGGATCGACCGATCAGCGCGCGGCGGAACTCGAGCGGCGCATCATCCTGTCCCAGTACCTCACAGCCATCCAGTGCGCCGGCTCCCTGCCTCCCCAGGAGAGCGGGCTGGTGTGCAACTCCTGGGGCGGCACGTTCCACTTGGAGATGCACTGGTGGCATGCCGCGCATTTCGCGCTCTGGGGCCGGCCTGCCCTTCTCGAGCGCAGCCTGGCCTGGTACCGCGAGATCCTCCCCACGGCCCGCGCCAACGCCGCGCGGCTGGGGTACCCTGGGGCGCGCTGGCCCAAGCACGTCGGTCCGGAGGGGATCGAGAGCCCGAACGAGATCGGCCCGCTCCTGGTCTGGCAGCAGCCCCATCCGATCTCCTACGCCGAGCTCGTGTACCGCGCGAACGACGACGACCCCGGTGTGCTCGAGCAGTACGCGGACCTCGTGGACGAGACCGCGGAGTTCCTCGCCGCCCTGCTCTGGTGGGAGGAGGGCACGGCCCACCTGGCCCCTCCGATCATGCCGGCGCAGGAGCGCTACGACGCCGCGACGACGTGGGATCCGACGTTCGAGCTGGCCTACGTGTGGTGGGGGCTCACCACGGCATCCGAGTGGCGACGACGGCGAGGCGCCGACGTTCCGACGCACTGGCAGCACGCCATCGACGCGATCGCGCCGCTGCCGGTCTCCGCGGAGGGCCGCTATGAGGCCGTCCGCGGCGACACCTCGCTGATCGATCACCCTTCCCTCCTCGGAGCATTCGGCTTCGTGCCGCCGACGCCGCTCGTCGACGCCCCGACCATGTCGCGCACGCTCGACATGGTGCTCGACGAGTGGGACTGGAACGCCACCTGGGGCTGGGACTACCCGCTGATCGCGATGTGCGCCACGCGGCTCGGACGCCTCGACGTCGCGTTCGATTCCCTGCTGCGCCCCCTTCCTCGCAATCGCCACCTCTCCAATGGGCACAACTTCCAGGTGCCCAACCGTCTCCCGCTGTATCTCCCCGGCAACGGCGGCCTGCTCGCTGCGGTGGCGATGCTCGCCACCGACGACGACGGACGACCGCGCACCGACCTCCCCGACGGGTGGCGCCTGCGCGCTGAAGGCTTCCCTGGTCGCCCAGGACGCGTCGACGCGTCGGAGACGTGATCATGACCGCATCCGCCGACCCGCTGTCCCGGCTCCGCCCCACGGTCAAAGAGCCCGAGCTCGTCTTCGCCCCCTCGCTGCTCCCCGGTGATTGGCGCAGCCACGGCGTCGACTGCCCGTTCCCGTTCCGGGCGGACGGACGTCTCGGTATGACGATGGTCGGCTGGGACGGTCGCGGGTACCAGACCGGACTGGCCTGGCACGACGGCGAACGATGGTCCGAGCCGGAGCTGGTGTTCCGCCGCGACTCCGACTCGCCGCACCGCAGACACAACGCAGCCCTGACGTCCCTGCTGCGCGATCCCGACCTCTTCGGCACCGGCGAGCTGCAGGAGATCGACGGCTGGTACTACGGCACTTTCCACGCCTACCCGGAACCGGGATACGAAGAGGGATCGGCCGTCATCGGGTTCGTCCGCAGCCGCGACCTCGTGCACTGGGAGGAGACCGGCGGACTCCTGCGCCCCGAGGAGGGCGGCACGTGGGAGCGCGGGGGCCTGTACAAGTCGTGGCTGATGCGTCACGACGACCGGTTCTGGCTGTTCTACAACGCCAAGGACAGGGCCACGGGCGCCTGGGTCGAGCAGACGGGCGCCGCCGTCTCGGACGATCTCAGCAGCTGGACCAGAGTCTCCGACGAGCCGCTGCTGCCCATCGGGCGCCCTGGCGCACCGGACGATCGGTTCGCCTCCGATCCCTGCGTGCTGCGGATGGACGACGGACTCTGGGCGATGTTCTACTTCGGACTCCGCTCCGGCGGGCACGCGGTCGACCTCCTCGCCACCTCGCCCGATCTGCTGCGCTGGACCAAGGATCCCGTTCCGCTGATCGAGCCGGGCGCACCGGGCTCGATCGACGACTGGCACGCGCACAAGCCGGGCGTCATCCGCACCGGCGACCGCCTGGAGCACTACTACTGCGCCGTTCAGCGACGACACGAACCCGTGCGGATCGGCGAGGATCTCCGGCCCGAGATGCGCGGGATCGCCCTCGCATGGTCGCCGCTCGCCGACTGACGAATCAGGCGCGCGGGAAGCCCAGAGTGCTCCGCCGTGCCACCAGCATCGGCTCGAGTTCACGGTGGAGTTCGGCCGGCGCGCGCTGCTCCATCGTCTCGAAGAGGGCGTCGACCACGATCTCACCGACGTCGCGGTGCCGCCGACTGATGCTGGACAGCGGGATGAGGGACGCCTCGGCGAACTCGTTGTCGTCGTACCCGATCAGCGCGAGGTCCTCGGGGACGCGCACACCGCGCCCGATCAGTTCCTGAAGGATGCCAAGGGCCAGCAGGTCGTTGACCGCGAAGACGCCGTCCGGGCGGTCGCCCGCGGACATCTCCGCGATCACCGCTCCGGCCTCGCGACCGGCGGCCACCGACCGTTCGGCCACGACGATCTCGGTCAATCCGACGCCGTGCGCCTCCGCCGCGGCATCCGCTCCGGCCCGACGAGCCGCGACCTGGACGATCTGCGCCGGTCCGCCGACGAAAGCGATCGTGCGGCATCCGGCCTCGACCAGATGCTCGATGGCCTGGCGTCCGCCGGAGATCTCGTTCACCGAGACCGAAGGCTGCTCGGCCGAGGCCGCGCGTTGCCCGACGAGCACGGAGGGCGTCCCTCGTCTGCGCAGCAGGGCGAGCCTGTCCTCGACCGGATGATGAGACGCGACCAGCAGCCCGCGGACGTGATGCTGGGCGAATGCGTCCAGATACGCATCCTCCTGGCGCGGATCCTCCTGCGCGTCCGCGATGAAGACGGACAGCCCGAGTTCCGTCGCCCTCACCTGCACACTGGTGGCGATCTCACCGAAGTGCGGGTTGCCGATGTCGGATGCGAGGTAGCCGATCACCGAGCTGACTCCCATTCGCAACTGGCGGGCCGCATTGCTGGGGACGAATCCGACTGCGTCGATGGCTTCGGTGACACGCGTGGCCATCGCCTTCGACAGCCGATCGGGATGGTTCAGGAAGTTGGAGACGGTGCCGACGGACACGCCCGCATGCGCTGCGACCTCTCGAATCCCCGCTGGCGTCATGAGCGCCAATCATAGGCGGCACGGAACCCAAGCCGCTCGCGGATCCGACGCGTGGACATCAGGGATTCGAACTCGCCGAGGTCATCCGCGACCGGAGTGCCGGGGAACCAGCGGGCGGCCAGTTCGCGAGAAGGCGACGCGCACCCCGAATCAGGGGCGGCGACGTTGTAGACCTCGAAGCCGGGCTGCGCGGCTTCCAGCGCCAGGGCGACCGCGAGGGCGCCATCCCGCGCGTCGACCCATGACCCGAGCAGATCACGGCGGTAGTCCGGCTCGCCAGCGCGTTCGAACGTGACGTACTCGCCTTCGGCCACGACGTTGGTGAAGCGCAGAGCGGTGATCGACGCATCCGGATGCCAGCGCACCAGTTGCGCGGCGATCGCCTCCTCAGCGACCTTGCCCAGGCCGTACGTGTTGTTCGCGCTCGTGTACGTCTCATCGACCGGGAGCGACGGCGGCGCCTCGTGGAAGGGGAAGCCCATCGCGGTGATGCTCGACGCGAGCACGATCCGACGGATGCCGACTCGGTGGGCGGCGAAGAGCGCGTTGAACGACACGGTCATGTTGTTCTGGAATGTCGCGGCATCCGGTACCAGGCCGTTGACCGGGATCGCGGCCAGGTGCACCAGAGCATCGAGGCCGTCGTGCCGGGCGGTGACCGCCCCGAAGGCATCCAGCACCTGGCCGAAATCAGTGAGGTCGACGCGGGTGAAGCCCGCGCCCGCGGTGCCTGCGAGATCGAATCCGACCACGTCGTGCCCGTCGGCGCGCAGCCGTTCGACCGTCGCCCTGCCGAGCTTCCCACCGCTTCCCGTGACACCGATCCGCATGCCGTGCCCTCCTGTTCGTGGCTCCGTTCCGGAAACTTGAAACGTTTCGAAATGGATGCCACACTCACTGTACACGCACCCTCTGGAGGACCGGAATGGCCGTCATCGTCGACGCACCCCGCATCGAGCACCACCGTGAGCCGTTCGGCATCGGCGAGCGGATGCCGAGGTTGTCCTGGCGCATCTCCGCCGCTCCAGAGGGGTGGCGGCAGAGCGCCTACCGGGTGGACGTCGACCGCGACGGCATCCGTCGCTCCTACGAGATCGAAAGCCCGGAGCAGTTGCTGACCGCATGGCCTGCGGAGCCTCTGACATCCCGCGAGATCGCCTCGGTCTCGGTCGCCGTCCGGGGCGAGGACGGAACGTGGTCCGACGCATCCGGGACAACGACCCTCGAGACGGGCCTGCTCGCCCCGGAGGACTGGATCGCCCGGCCCATCGGCGCGATCCGCAATGAGAATCCGCACTCCGACGAGCGGCGGCCGTCGCTCGTGCGGAAGGCGTTCGACGTGCGCGACGGTCTGGTCCGCGCCCGCCTGTACGCGACCGCGCACGGGGTCTACGAGGCCGAGGTCAACGGCACCAGGGTGGGCAACGACGCGCTCTCCCCCGGTTGGACGGTCTACGGCGCGCGGCTCAGGTACTACACCTACGACGTCACGGCGGTCCTGTCCCCTGGCGCCAACGCGATCGGCGCCTGGCTCGGCGACGGCTGGTACCGCGGGCGCCTCGGGTGGCGCGGCGGATTCCGCAACATCTACGGAACAGATCAGTCCTTCCTCGGCCAGCTCGAGCTCACCTACGCCGACGGTTCGCGCGAGGTCGTGGCGACCGACGGCACCTGGCGCTCCGCGCCGAGCCCGATCATCGCGAGCGGTCTGTACGACGGCGAGGACTACGACGCCCGCGAAGAGCAGCAGGGCTGGTCCTCGCCCCGGTTCGACGACTCCGCCTGGGAGGGCGTGCAGGAGCGCCACCGCGACACCGCGACTCTGGTCGCCCCCACCGCACCACCGGTACGGGCGACGCAGGAGCTGCGGCCCATCGAGGTGCTCACAGGTCCGAGCGGATCCCGCATCCTGGACTTCGGACAGAACCTCGTCGGACGCGTCCGCATCCGCGTCTCCGGCGAAGCGGGGACGACCGTCACGCTGCGGACGGCCGAGGTCCTGCAGGACGGCGAGATCTACACCCGCCCCCTGCGCGCGGCGCGCTCGAGCGACAACTACACGCTCGCCGGCCGAGACGTCGAGGAGTGGGAGCCGCGGTTCACGTTCCACGGGTTCCGCTACGTCGAGGTGACCGGCTGGCCGGGCGACCTGGATGCGGATGCCGCGGCCGGCGCCCTCATTGCCCGCGTGCTTCATACCGATCTGGAACGCACCGGTTGGTTCGAGTCCTCCGATCCGGCGCTGAACCGCCTGCACGAGAACGTCGTGTGGGGCATGCGCGGCAACTTCGTCGACATCCCGACCGACTGCCCGCAGCGCGACGAGCGGATCGGGTGGACGGGCGACATCCAGGTGTTCGGCCCGACCGCCGCGACGCTCTTCGACGTGTCGGGGATGCTCTCCGGATGGCTCCAGGACGTCGCGATCGAGCAGCTGCCCGATGGCACGGTGCCCTGGTACGTCCCGGTGATCCCCGCGGTCGACAAGTGGACACCGATCCGTCCGGGCGCCGCCTGGGGCGATGTCGCGACCCTCCTGCCCTGGACGCTCTACGAGCGGTTCGGCGACGTCGGCGTGCTGCGCGCCCAGTTCGACAGCGCGCACCGCTGGGTCGATCTGCTCGAGCGACTGGCCGGCTCATCTCGCCTGTGGGATACCGGCTTCCAGCTCGGCGACTGGCTCGACCCGGCCGCGCCGCCGGAGGATCCGGCCGACGCACTCACCGACCGCTACCTCGTCGCGACGGCGTACTTCGCGAAGTCGGCGCGCACCGTGGCACGGATGGCCGAGGTGCTCGGGCTCGAAGCCGAGCGCGTGCACTACGACGCACTCGCCGATGAGGTGGCTGCGGCTTTCCTCACGACTTACGTCAACGCCGACGGCACGATGACCAGCGACGCGCAGACCGCGTACGCACTCGGCCTGCGCTTCGATCTCCTCACGGATCCGGAGCTTCGGGATGCCGCGGCGACCCGTCTGGCGCACCTCGTGCGCGAAGCGGGCAATCGCATCGCGACCGGATTCGTCGGCACGCCGCTCGTCTCGGATGCCCTCAGTAGCGACGGCCAGCTGGACGCTGCGTACGACCTGCTGCTCGAGCGCGAATGCCCGTCCTGGCTCTATCAGGTCGAGCAGGGCGCGACGACGGTATGGGAGCGCTGGGACTCGCTGCTGCCGGACGGCACCGTGAACCCGGGGCAGATGACCTCGTTCAACCACTACGCCCTCGGCGCGGTCGCCGACTGGATGCATCGCGTCGTCGCGGGCCTCTCTCCGGAGAGTCCCGGTTACCGCCGCATCCGCTTCGCACCGCGGCCGGGCGGCGGGCTCACCTCGGCATCCGCGCGCCAGGTCACCGCGTACGGCGAGGTATCGATCGCGTGGCGGATCGAGGACGATCAACTGCACGTAGACATGCGGGTTCCGATCGGTGCGGATGCCGTCATCGACCTGCCGGGCAGTGACGAGGAGATCATCGGAGCGGGGACGCACACCCGCACGATCACCCTCCCCTGACCGGGGCTGGCAGTGCCGACCCGAATGTCGGCACTGGCGCCGCGGCCGCATACTGAATATCCTTTCGTAAGCGAATCCTCAATCGGATCGCCACGATCGGAGTCCTCGTGTCCCTTCCCCGTTACACCCGCCCCGCCGACGGGCAGGTCCGCCTGCTCACGAAGGTCGCGCGGATGTACCACGAGCGCGGCATCCGTCAGGCCGACATCGCCACCGCCCTCAATATCTCACAGGCGAAGGTCTCACGGTTGCTGAAACGAGCCGAAGCGGTCGGCATCGTGCGGACGATCGTGACGGTCGCCCCGGGTGTCCACGCCGAACTCGAGGAGCGGCTCGAAGAGCGGTACGGCCTCTCCGAAGCGGTTGTCGTCGACGTCGCCCCCGATGCGGATGAACGAGAACTGCTCGCATCGCTGGGCGCCGGAGCCGCCGCCTACCTGGAGGCGACACTATCGGGGGCCGACCGCATCGGCGTCTCATCGTGGAGCCAGACCATCCTCGCCATGGTCGACCGGATGCGCCCCTTCACGGTCCGTGGGGCGACCGAAGTCGTGCAGCTGCTCGGCGGCGTCGGTGCGCCCGAAGCCCAGAGCCACTCGAATCGCATCCTCGGCGAACTCGCCCGCACGCTCGGCGCGGAACCCGTCTATGTGCAGGCGCCCGGCGTCGTCGCGGATGCCGGCATCCGCGACAGCCTGTTGTCGGACCCATCGATGCAGGAGGTCAGCAGGCACTGGAACGAGCTCACGATGGCGATCATGGGCATCGGCAGCATCGAGCCGTCCGACGTGCTGGCCACGAGCGGCAACGCCTTCGCCGCCGAGGAGCGCGAGGGACTGCTCGACCAGGGCGCCGTCGGCGACATCTGCCACCGCATCTTCCGCTCGGACGGCTCCCGCGTCCGTGGCGCCCTGGACGACCGCATCATCGCGATCACCGTCGAGAACCTGCTTCGGATCCCGCGACGCGTGGGCATCGCCGGCGGCGAGCGCAAGCTCGAAGCGATCCACGGGGCTCTCGCCGGCGACTGGGTGACGACGCTGGTCACCGACCTGCGCACCGCCGAGGCGCTCGCGGAGCGCTGAACAGGAGACGATCGGAAGGCCTCCCGCCGAGAAGCTGTCTCGCTTCTCGACGGGAGGCCTTCGCCGTTCGCTGTTACTTCGAGGCGTCCCAGGCCGTCTGGTAGATCTCGACATAGCGCTCGCTGCCGTTCGAGACGAGTGCATCCTGGAATGCCTGCCAGTCGTCATCGCTGTCGATGTCGCGCACACCGGTCACGAATTCGGCGCTGGCCTGCTGCACGAGGGTCTCGATGTTCGTCTGCAGGGTCGACAGTTCGGTGGAGTCGTCCTCGGAGATCCAGAGGTTCCAGTACGGGAAGGCCTCCTCCGGGCTGTTCGCGGCATAGGGCTCGGTCGCTTCGAACAGACGCCGCTCGTACCCGGCGAGATCGTAGATGTCCTCCGACACCACCTGTGCACCACGGAACTCCGTGCTGCCGTAGTACTGCGCGAGCGGACCCCAGGCCACATTGGCGTTCTGCGTGGCTTCGGCCCCGCTCAGGCGGTGACGCAGATACAGGGGCTCGAGCGACTCGTCCAGCGCGACATCGCCGGCGGCGGGCCGGTCCCATGCGACGCCTTCCTCACCCCATTCGGCTCGGAGGTGGTTGTCGTAATCGATCATCCAGTCGACGATCTTCACGAGCTTCGCGGCATCCGCATCGCTGGCGTTGTTCGTGATGACGAGCGAGGCGCCCGGCACCGACGACAGCAGTTCGGAAGCGGGCGAACCGTTCGGCCCTGTGAGCGGCGGGACCGGGTCGTACTGCTTGTCTCGGCCATCCTCCTGGCCGATCGTGACGAAGACACCGGGGTGCCCGACCGTCGCCGCCCCGAGGATCGGGTCGCCGGCGACGTCACCGAGCGCCAGGAGTGCGTCCTGGTTCTGGGTGAACGCTGACTCGTCGACGAGGCCGTCCTCGTAGAGCGAGTTCACGTAGCGCAACCCGTCGCGCCAGCCGTCCGATGTCGGCTGCAGGGTCACTGCATCTCCATCCAGGGCCAAGGACGCCGGGATCGAGGCGTCGGTCGTGGCGGCGGGCACGTAGACGAACGGGTTCATCAGGTACGGCAGCACCGAGTTCGCCCCCGGGGTGCCGGACAGCGGCACCTCGTCGGCCTGGCCGTTGCCGTTGGGGTCCTGGTCGCGGAAAGCGGTCAGCACGGCTCGGAGCTCGTCCGGCGTCGTCGGCTGCTCCAAGCCCACGGCGTCCAGCCACGCCGAGTTCATCCAGAGCTTCGACGGATAACTGCAGTGGAAGCAGTCGTTCCACTGCGGCAGCCCCCAGATCTTGCCGTCCGGCGAGGTGGCCAGCTGCTCCCATTCGGGAGTCTCCTCCCACGCCTTGACGAGATTCGGCGCATTCTCTTCGAGGAGATCGTTCAGCGGCCGGATCACACCCTGATTTCCGTACTTGACCAATTCCGCCTGAGTGAACTGGTCCACCCAGGGGATCATGAGGAAGGCATCCGGATAGTTGCCGCTGGCGAGTGCGATCTGGCGCGCCTCGGATGCGGAGCCCCCGTCCCACGTCGTCGTCTCGAACTGGAGGTCGACGTCGAACTCCTCCTCCAGGAAGAGCGTGAACTCGTTCGTGTTGAGATCCGAATCCGCCCCCTGCGGACTGAAGATCTTGATGACGCCGTCGTCCGGCTCGTCTGCCGGCGGCGAACATGCCGCCATCGTCAGGGCGAGCCCGCCGGCGGCGATCGCGGCCACAGATCGGGTGAAGCGTTTCATGTGTTGCCTCTCTTCATCGTGAGGTGGAAAGCCGCCAGGACCGGGCGTCCCGACGGCCGGGTAGGGATCAGCCCTTCACGGCGCCCAGGAGCAGTCCCTTGGTGAAATAGCGCGCCACGAACGGATAGATGAGCATCATCGGGACCGTGGAGACCACGATGAGCGAGTACTTGAGCAGATTCGACAACTGCTGTCTCTCCAGCGCCGAGGTCGCATCGCCACCCGCGTCGTTGTTGAGGATCAGGATGTTCCGAAGCACCAGCTGGAGCGGGTAGAGGCTGTCGTCGCGCAGATAGATGAGAGCGTCGAAGTACGAGTTCCACTGCACGATCGCGTACATCAGCGCGATGACGGCGATCATCGGCCCTGACAGCGGCAGGACCACCTTCCACAGGATGCGGAGGTCGCTCGCGCCGTCGATCTCCGCAGCTTCCCTCAGCTCATCGGGGATCGCCGTACGGAAGTAGGTGATCGCGAGAATCGTCGGCCACACCGCGACCGCGTTGGGGATCAGCATCGCCCAGCGGGTGTCGAGCATGCCCAGCGACTGCACGACGAGATACGTCGGGATCAGACCGCCGGCGAAGAGCATCGTGAAGACGACGGCGCCGGTGAGCACTTTGCGTCCCACGAAGTCGACCCTCGAGAGCGGATAGGCGATCATCACGGTGAGGGCGACGCTGATGGCCGTTCCGACGACCGTGTAGTACAGCGAGTTGCCGAACCCCTTGAGGATCTGCGGGCTGCTCAGCGCGACCTCGTACCCGCGCAGCGTGAAATCTACCGGCCAGAGGAAGACCTCTCCGGCGGACACCGCCGCTGGACTGCTGAACGAGCTCACGACGATGAACCACAGCGGCACCAGCACGACGAGAAGGAAGGTCGTGAGGAGGATGTAGACGCCGACGAGGAAGAACCGGTCGACAGTGGATTCGCGCACTTTGGTCGATCGACCGAGCCGGCGTTGGGCCATCTTCGCGTTGTTCACCACAGTCCGTTCCCCGTCACGCGCTTGGACACGGCGTTCACGCCGAGCAGGAGCACAAGATTGATCACCGAGTTGAAGAGCCCGACGGCCGTGCCGAGGCTGAAGTCGGCGTTCTGGATGCCGATCTTGTAGGTGTAGGTCGCGATGATCTCGGACTGCGAGAGATTGAGAGGATTCTGCAGAAGGAACGCCTTCTCGAAGCCGACGACCATGATGCTGCCGACCGAGAGGATCAGCACCACGACGATCGTCGGCAGGATGCTCGGCAGGTCGACGTGCCAGATCTTCTGGAGCCGGTTGGCCCCATCCATCTTGGCCGCCTCGTAGAGCGCCGGGTCGACGCCGGCCAGCGCCGCCATGTAGATCACCGCCGAGTAGCCGGCGGTCTGCCAGACCTCGCTCCACACGTACACATGCCGGAAGAAGTCCGGCTGAGCCAGGTAGTCGACCGCTGGCAGGCCGAAGAAGCCGGTGACCGTACTGAGCATCCCGATCCGCGGCGAGAGAATGAGGATCGCCATCGAAACGATGATGACCGTGGAGATGAAGTACGGCGCGTAGGTCACCATCTGCACGGTGCGCTTGAAGAACCGTCCGCGGATCTCATTGAGCGCGAGCGCGAGGATGATCGGGATGGGAAGGCTCGCGATCAGGGCGTACAGGCTCAACAGGAACGTGTTGCTGACGATCGTGCCGAACGCCGGGTTGGAGAAGAGCCGCTCGAAATGCTCGAACCCTGCCCAGGCGCTGCCCCAGATGCCCTCGATGACGTTGTAGTCCTTGAAGGCGATGACCGCGTTCGCCATCGGCACGTACTTGAACAGCGCGAAGTACAGCAACGGCGGAATGATGAGCAGGTACAGCTGCCAATGCCGTCCGATGGACCTGCGCAGTCTTCCTGGTCGACGCAGCGACGTCTTCCGTCCAGCGCGTCCGCCCGACGAGGACGCCGTCGCCGACGCCTCCGCCTTCCGCACGCGCGCCGTTGGCGCTTCGACGTCGATCTGCACCACCTCTGAACACTCCTTGTCGATGAACTCGGTCCAGGGCGCCTACCGATGCCCCGCGAGCGGGGATGCGCTGAGACCTCGTCGTCCGAAAAATCGATTGTCTGGATCCTAGCCATCGAATCAACGGGGATGCAACCCCGCCTAAATATTCAACCATGCGGTGAGGAATACAAGTCTCGCGAGATTTCGGTCGACAAGGATGTTGCGGAATCCACCGGTCAAGCGTCTAAGGTGTCCTTGATCAGTAAAACGATTACCTGAGGTGAGGATGTTGTCAGAGTTGTCATCCCCGATGCATAGGCTCGAGTTCGCGAGTCCGGCCGCTGAATGGGTCGAGGCGCTGCCCATCGGCAACGGTCGTCTGGGCGCCATGGTCTACGGCCGTGAGGAGCATGAGCTGATCTGGCTCAGCGAGGGCTCCGTCTGGTCCGGACCGGGGCACCGCCCCGACCCGCACCCCGTCAGCGCCGAAACCGCCCGAGCAGCGATCTCGACGTCTCGGGCGGCCATCGCCGCCGGCGACTACGTGGCGGCAGAGGACTCTCTGCGCCTGCTGCAGCACTCGTACCCGCAGTCGTTCCAGCCGCTGGCCCGGTTGCGCCGGACGATCGGGGCTCACGCACCCGACCCATCACCCCAGGACGACGTCATCCCCGAACATGATCGTCCGCTCGCGGTCGACGACGGCATCCGGCGCTCCGCGGACTACGCGCGGGGCCTGGACCTTCGGGCGGCGGTCGCGTGGAGTCGCAGCTCACGCATGGACCAGCGGGCGTTCGTGAGCGATCCGCACCAGGTTCTCGTCGTCGAGGTCTCCGCGGCGCAGCATCCGGTGTCCTTCGTGCTCGACTCCCCCCTCCGCCTCGAGCAGGCCGAAGCCGCCGGCGCGGAAGCGTGGGTGGTGCTCCGCGCGCCCGATGACGTCGTGCCCGCCTACCAGCGCGTAGCCGATCCCGTCCGGTGGGCCGAGGAGCCTCGAGGAGTGCAGGCCGCCGTCGTGCTCCGCGCCGTCGGCGGGTCCGTGCGAACGCGTTCCACGCCCGAGGGTCTCGTCGTCGACGTCGACGGCGACACGGTGCTGATCGTCGCGGTGCAGACCACCTTCACGCGGCTGGGTCACGACCCGGAACCGGATGCCGCTGATGCCGTCGCCCGCGCCAGGAGACTGTGCCTGGGGGCCGCCGAAATCGGCATCGACCGACTGCAGGACGCCAACACAGCCGCACACGCCGAGCTCTACGACCGCGCCGAGTTGCGCCTCGGGTCGCCTGACGTGACCAGGGAGCGCGACACGATCACGACCGACACGGACGCGCTCGTCGACGCCGCTGCCGCCGGCTTCGCCGCTGCGCCGGAGCTGGTCGCCCTCCTGTTCAACTACGGTCGCTATCTGCTGATCTCGAGCTCACGGCCGGGCGGAACCCCTGCCAATCTGCAAGGCCTGTGGAACCAGCAGATGCAACCGCCGTGGAGCTCGGACTTCACGATGAACATCAACCTCGAGATGAACTACTGGCTGGCGGAGACCACGGGCCTCGCGGAGTGCGCCGAGCCCCTGTTCGATCTCGTCGCCGCCCTGTCTGAGCGGGGACGCGAGCCGGCCGATCGCATCTACGGGTCGTCGGGCTGGGTGGCGCATCACGCCAGCGACATCTGGGCGTTCGCGGATCCGATGGGCGACGGGACCCACGATCCGGCCTGGGCGTTCTGGCCCTTCGCCGGCGTCTGGCTGAGTTCCCACCTGATCGACCGGATCACCTTCACCCGCGACGAGGCCGCCGCGCGCCGTTTCTGGCCTGTGCTGACCGGCGCGGCGAGGTTCGTCCTCGATTGGCTCGATCCGCGCGACGACGGTTCGCTCGGCACCTCGCCGTCCACGTCGCCGGAGAACAGGTTCGTGGCACCGGACGGATCGATCTCGTCCGTGGCCGCCGACTCCACGATGGACCTCGAACTCTCCCGTCATCTGCTGCGTTCGCTGCTGCGGGTCGCGGACGACTACGGACTGCGTGCGGAGTCCCCCGCCCTGTGCGCAGAAGCAGAAGCCGCGTTGCCCCTGATCCCCGAGATCGGCGTCGATGACGACGGACTGCTGCGCGAATGGGCCGACGTCGACCGCATGCACGATCCGCGTCATCGCCACATCGCGCACCTGGTCGGCGTGCATCCGACCGATGCACCGCCATCGCCGCGCACTGCGGAAGCGGCGAGCCGAAGCCTGGACGCCCGCGGAGACGAGGGCACCGGCTGGTCGCTCGCCTGGAAGATCGCGATGCGGGCACGGCTGCACGAGCCGGAGGCCGTGGCCCGCCTGCTCGATCTGTTCGTCCGCCGCAACATCGAGATCGAACCCGGTCCCGGCGGCGGACGCTGGCGGGGCGGCCTGTACCGCAACCTGTTCTCGGCGCACCCGCCGTTCCAGATCGACGGCAACCTCGGCATCGTGGCGTCGGTCGTCGAATGCCTCGTCCAGTCCCACGCCGGCCGCATCGAGCTGCTTCCCGCGCTGCCCCCAGGACTTGCGGACGGCGAGGTCCGGGGCCTGCGCGCACGCGGCGGGCTCATCGTGGACCTGCGATGGAGCGCTGGTGCGCTGACGGAGGCCACGCTCACGCCGTTGCCGGGGAGCGCCGAGACCGTCCGGGTGGTGCACGGTGCCCGCGAGCGGGTCGTCCCCCTCGAGCCGGGGCGCCCCGTGCGCCTCACCATCGCCGATTTCTCTCAGGAGCACGCACCATGATCGCCGCGCAGCAAGGAACCCTCCGCCCACTGGACGGATTCCTGGTCCTCGACTTCAGCCAGTTCCTCGCCGGCCCCGTGGCGGCTCTTCGCCTCGCAGACCTCGGCGCACGCGTGATCAAGATCGAGCGTCCCGTGATCGGGGACATCGGTCGGGGACTGGCGTTCGCCGGGGCGAGGGCCGGTGCGGACACGGTCTCCTTCCACGCCATGAACCGCGGCAAGCAGAGCGTGGCGGCCGACCTCAAGAACCCGGACGATCTCGCTTTCGTGCGTCGACTCGTCGAGCAGGCGGATGTGGTCGTGGAGAACTTCCGCCCCGGTGTGATGAAGCGGCTCGGGCTGGACTACGACACGATCCGTGCGGAGAACCCCGGCGTGGTCTACGGCTCGATCACCGGGTACGGCGACGACGGGCCATGGCGCGACCGTCCGGGCCAGGATCTGCTCGCCCAGTCGATCGCCGGCCTGCCGTGGCTGCAGGCGGATCCGGAGCCACGCCCCGTCGGCATCGCCATCGCCGACCACCTCGCCTCCTGCCACCTCGCCCACGGCATCACGGCGCTGCTGCTGCGGCGGCTGCGCACCGGCGTCGGCGGCCAGGTGCAGACCTCGCTCCTGGAGGCGATGCTCGACCTGCAGTTCGAGATGCTCTCGGTGCGGCTCACCGAGCCGAATGCCGTCGCCACCCGGCGCCCGCGAGGACCGCACAGCGCGCACGCCCATCTCCCTGCGCCGTACGGCGTGTACCCGACCGCGGACGGCTACCTGTCGATCGCCATGAATCCGGTGCCGGAGCTGGGCGCGCTGCTGCAGATCCCCGAACTCGTGGCGCTGACCGATCCGGATTCCTGGTGGGATCAGCGCAGTCGCATCGAGACGCTGATCGCCGACCGCCTCCGAACGGGCAGCACGGAGAGCTGGCTCACCGTGCTCGATGCCGCAGACATCTGGTGCGCGCCTCTGCACACCGTCGATGAACTGGTCGAGCACGACGGCTTCCGGGCGATCGACATGGTGCAGACGCTCGACCGCGAGGAGAGCGACGGCGCACGCACCACCGTGACGACGACTCGGCTTCCCTTCCGCGTGGACGGCGAGCGGCTCTGGGGATCCGGGGCGGCTCCCGTGCTCGGCGAAGACACCGAGCGCGTTCGCGACGAACTGGCTCCGGCCAGGGAACCCGTCGGCAGGAGCATCTCGTGACCGTCCGTCTGCGCGGCATCACCTGGGACCACGAGCGCGGCCGGGACAGCATCGTCGCGGCATCCCGCGCCTATGCGGATGCCGGGCGCGACGTCGACATCGAATGGGAGGCGCGTTCCCTGCAGGCGTTCGCCGATCAGGATCTGGACGCGTTGACGCGGACGTACGACCTGCTCGTCATCGATCACCCCCATATCCCGCAGGCCGCGCACGCGGGGCTGCTCGCTCCGCTCCCTGAGGGGGAAGCACGAGGCGTCTTCGTGGGCCGCTCCGATCAGAGCTACCGCTGGCAGGGCGCGCGGTACGGCCTCGCCATCGATGCCGCAGCGCAGGTCGCCGCCTACCGGCCCGATCTGCTTCCCGAGCCACCCCGCACGTGGCCGGACGTCCTGGACCTGGCACGCGACGGCCGCGTCCTCTGGCCGGCCAAGCCGATCGACGCCTTCGCGTCGGTCTTCACGCTGTCTTCGGCCCTGCAGGGCGCGGATGCCGGTCGGGACGGGTTCGCCGAACCGGATGCCTTCGCGCAGGCATGGGATCTCCTCGGCCGGCTCCGCGACCTCGTCCCCGCCGACTGTCTTCACGAGAATCCGATCCAGACCGCCGACCGCCTTGCGGCCTCGACCCGCTGGGCTTACGTTCCACTGCTGTACGGATACAGCAATTACGCGAGAGCAGGGTTCCGCGACAACGTCCTGCGCTGGACGGACATCCCCGAGATCGACGGCCGGCCGCAGGGCTCGATGCTCGGCGGTGCCGGCCTGGCCGTCTCCGCCCATACCGCGCACCGCGATGAGGCGATCGCCTTCGCCACCTGGGTCGCCACAGGCGAGGTCCAACGCGGCGTGTACGCGCAGACCGGCGGGCAGCCAGGACATGCGTCCGCCTGGACGGATGCCGCGCTCGATGAGCTGACCGGAGGGTTCTTCGCCGACACGCGCCGCACCCTGGAGCTGGCGAGCCTGCGCCCGCAGCATCCGGACTACATGGCGGTGCAGGATGCCGCATGCGAACGGGTGCATCGAGGACTGCTGAACCGCGAGCACGCATCCGCGGTGCTCGCCGATCTGGATCCGCTGTTCGCGTCGTTGGGAGCCGTGCATGCTCGTCGTTGACCGATATCTGGAGGACTACGCCTCCGGCGAAGTGCGACGCACTCTCGGGCGTACCATCACCGAGACCGATATCGTGCTGCACGCCGGGCAGACCGGGGACTTCTTCCCGCATCACATGGATGAGAACTGGTGCGTCAACGAGGCGGGCCTGGGTGGACGCATCGCGCACGGCACTCTGATCATCGCGATCGCGGTCGGCATGACCGCCGGCGACGTCAATCCGCAGGCGATGAGCTACGGCTACGACCGGATCCGGTTCGTCAAACCGGTCTTCCTCGGCGACACCATTACCGTGGAAGCGGAGGTCATCGCGATCGCCGACCACCCTCGCCGCCCCGAACTCGGCCGGGTGGACGAGCAGGTGAGGGTCACCAACCAGCACGGCGACGTCGTCCTGTCGCTCGTGCATCTGTACGTCGTGAACAAGCGAGGTGACCGGGTGTGATCGACACGCATCTGCATGTCTGGGAGCGTGCGCGTTCGCCGTATCACTGGCTCGATGACGCGCCGGAGCCGCTGCGCGCCGATCATTCCTTGGAGCAGGGCCTCTCGGCGGTGTCCGCGCACGGGTTCGATCGTGCCGTGCTCGTGCAGGCCGATGAGACGCTCGAAGAGACGAAATACCTGCTCGAGCTGGCCGCTTCCGACCCCCGTGTGGTCGGCGCCGTGTGCTATCTCCCGCTGGAGGCGCCGATGATCGTCGCGGAACATCTTCCGCGACTGGTGGCGGATCCGTGGTTCGTCGGCGTGCGCAATCTCACCCACGATCGACCAGACCCCGGTTGGATCCTCGGTGAGCATCAGCGCCGCAGCCTGGACCGCCTCGAGGCCGCCGGCGTCCCGCTCGACTACATCGCCGTGTCGCCGGAGCACCTTCGGAATCTGTGCTCGCTCGCTCGTCGGCACCCCGGCCTGACCATCGTGCTCGACCACCTGGGCAAGCCGCCGGTCGGACGCTCGGACTACGACCGCTGGGTCGATCAGCTCGCCGAGACCGCCTCCCTGCCGAACGTGATCGCGAAGATCTCCGGGATCTATCCGGCCGAGGGAGTCCCCTCCGTCACCGACGAGCAGATGGCGGCGATCCTCACCACCGCGCTCGCGTCGTTCGGATCGGATCGGCTCATGCTCGGCAGCGACTGGCCCATGGGCACCGTCGCCGGCGGAACGGATGCCGCGCTGAGTGTGCTCGTGGCCGTCGTCGACGCGCTCGACCCCGATCAGGCCGACGCTCTCCGACGACGGACGGCCACCCGCGTCTACGGACTGAAGGCATGACCCTCGCAGAGTTCGCGCCCGATCCCGCCTATGCGGCCGGGCCGCCGAGCAATCCGATGCCGATCATCCTGATCGGTGCGGGTGGGATCGCCCGCGACGCGCACCTGCCGGCATACCGCAAGGCTGGTCTGCCGGTCGCGGCTGTCGTCGACCTCGACGCCGCCCGCGCCATCGACCTGGCCAGAGCATTCGACGTGCCGACCACATGCACGGATCTCGCGACCGCGACTGCGGCCCACGGCACTGCGGCCGTATACGACGTCGCCGTGATGCCGGACGCGTTCGCGTCGATCCTCGATGCGCTGCCCGACGGCGCCGCCGTGCAGCTGCAGAAGCCCTTGGGGTACACCCTCGCGCAGGCGCGCGACCTGATCGAGATCATCCGTCGCAAGAGGCTCACGGCTTCGGTGAACACGCAGCTGCGGTTCGCTCCGCACGTCGCGGCGGCGCGAGCCCTGATCGCCGAGGGTGCGATCGGAGAACTCGTCGACATCGAGGTTCTCGTCAGGGTCGAGACGCGGTGGGAGCTGTTCCCCAGCGTGTTCGGACTCGATCGCATGGAGATGCCGATGCATTCGGTCCACTACGTGGATCTGGTGCGTTCGTTCGTGGGGGATCCGGGCGGAGTCAGCGCCGTCACGGTGGCGCACCCGGGCTCGCAGCTCGCCAGCACGCGAACCTGCTATCTGCTGCACTACCCCGATCGGCCGTTGCGCGTCACGATCAGCACGAATCACGATCACACATTCAGCCCGGAGCATCAGGAGTCCGCCATCCTCTGGCACGGCACGACCGGAGCCATCCGCGCCCAGCTGGGGCTGCTGCTCGACTATCCGCGTGGCGGTGAAGACAGACTCGAGCTCGGCACCGACGACGGCTGGCGGGACGTCGCCGTCGACGGAACATGGTTCCCGGATGCCTTCATCGGAACCATGAGCGCCCTTCAGCGGTACGTCACAGGCGAATCGAACTCGCTGCCTACCTCAGCGGATGACGTGCTTCGCACGATGGCCGTGCTGGAGGCGGCGCACGAGGCGAATCGAACCGGCGGCCACCCGATCCCGGATCCCTGACGCCCGTCGTCCGGGGTCACGCTGCCGGCGGCGCCGTCGACGCACGCAGCACCAGTTCCGGTGCGGGATCGTCGACGATTCCGCTGGTCGGCGCTGAGGGGCCTGCGGTCTTCTCGAGCCCGGCGAGCAGGAGGTCCACCGCGGCGGCTCCGAGGTTCGCCATGGGCAGCCGGACGGTGGTCAATGCCGGTGCACACGTGATGGCCGGCCAGATGTCGTGAATCGCCACGACGGACAGGTCCTCGGGCACGCGGATGCCCATCTGAGCGGCCTCCGTCAGCACGCCGATCCCGGCGTTCACGTTGCCGACGACGACGGCCGTCGGCGCCGGCTGGCGGCCCAGCAGCAGCCGTGCGGCATCCCGAGCCGATCGGTAGGTGTAGCCCAAGGCGGTGGTGTGCTCGGGCGGCAGGGTCAAGCCGGCAGCGGCGAGCGCCTGCTCGACACCGGCACGTCGTCGGTCACTCGTGTCGGACGTCGGAACGCCGCCGACGTACCCGATCCGTGTGTGTCCGAGCTCGATCAGGTGCCGTGCGGCGAGTTCACCGGCAGCGACGTCGTCGATGGCGAGAGTCGTCACGCCGTCGACAGGGCCGGAGTTGATCAGCACGGTCCGCTCGGGATGCGAGAGCGCTCGCGCCACCAGGTCGAGAGGCGCTTCATCGCCCTTCTGCAGCAGCACGCCGTCGACCAGGCGCTCGTTCAGCAGCCGGGCGAATCCGTCGCTTCCTGGCTGCATCCTCGGGCTCGACGCCAGCACGACCGAATAGTCATGATCCAGGGCGCGCGACTCGACGCCGTTCACGAGGTCCGTGAACGTGGCGTTGGTGACGTCGGGGACGACGAAGGCGAGCATGTGCGTGCGAGAGCGACGCAGCGAGCGCCCTGCGGAGTTCGGCGAATACCTGAGCAGCTGTGCCGAGTCGAGGATGCGCTGCCTCGTCTCCGGACGGATCCTGACAGATGGATCGGAGTTGAGTACGCGCGAAACCACCGAGACAGAGACCCCGGCATGGCCGGCCACATCCCGCAGAGTAACCATGCTGGGATCATATCGGTCGGATATGCACCGGCACAAACGATTCACCGAGTCGTCAAGCCGCACCCATGCTGGTTTCCAACCGATCGACGACACAGTCCGTATAACGATTGTTCAATCATCCGCACCTGAGCTACGATCGGTGATCGTGGCGAATGATCTCCGACCCGACACACGGCCCGACGCCTGGCGAGGGGCGGTGGGCTGGGAAGAGCGCAACGGCGCGATACGCGCCTGGAGGCTGCTGCCAGAGCTCGTGGACCGGGCGTTCGCTCCCGATCTGATCGTGAACGCGCGCCAGTCCGTCGGAGTCCGGCTGGACATCGACACCGATGCTGAGAGCATCGCGCTCGGTGGGGACCTTCTGCTCGACATCCCGCGCGACTCACGTATCGATGTCCTCGTCGACGGCGAGCTGCATCGGCGCATCGACCTCGTCGCCGGGCCCTTCGCCCTCGATGTCCCCCTGCCGGCGGGGACGCACCGGGTCCAGGCATGGCTGCCGCAGGTCGGCGAGACGTGGATCAGGTCGGTGCAGTTGAGCGGGTCGGCCGCCCCAGCCGCGACCGCACCCACCCGGTGGACCACCTACGGCTCGTCCATCTCGCAGTGCAACGCCGCCGGCGGGCCGAGCGAGACGTGGCCTGCGCTCGTCGCGCGTGCTCTCGACTGGGACCTGACCTGCCTCGGATTCGGCGGGCAGTGCCATCTCGACCCGATCTCGACCCGCACGATCGCAACGGTGCCGGCCGACATCATCAGCCTGTGCGTGGGGATCAACGTGATGGGCAACGCGTCGATGTCGCCGCGCGCTTTCGCCCCCCAGGTCGCGGGGCTGATCGATCAGGTCCGCGCCGCGCACCCGTCGGCGCCGATCGCCGTGATCACTCCGATCGTTGCGCCGGGCCTGGAGAGCACCCCGAACGCCGTCGGCGCCACGCTGCAGGGGATGCGCGAGGCGATCGCCGAGGTCGTCGCTGGCACCGATGACGACCTGCTCCATCTCATCGACGGCCCCCGCATCCTGGGCTTCGAAGAGGCTCATCTGCTGTCGGATGGCGTCCATCCCGACGCCGACGGCTACCGGTTGATGGGCGAGCGTCTGACAGCCGAGCTCCGGCAGCTGCGGGTTTAACGCCCGGAGCTCAGCGACCCGGCCAGCCGCTCGACGCCCAGCCGTGGGCTGGTGAGCACCGGCACGTCGACGGACACTGCCTCGGCCGCCGTCGCCATGGAGGCTTGAGCCAGCACGATCACGTCGGCCTCGGCCGCACCGCGTTGGATCGCCGCGCCGACGAGGCGGTCATGCGTCTCCCGGTCACCGCTCACGATGGCCTCGAAGGCTCCGTCGATCACTTCGCTGCTCAGTTCCGGAGCGACCCCGGCGAGAGCCGCGCGCTCCTCGATCAGGCCGAGCGTCGGTCGGCAGGTCGTCGGCAGCGTCGCGAGCACGCGGATGCGGCGTCCGGCGGCCACCGCGGCATCCGCCATGGCCTCGTCGACCCGGAGGACGCTGACACCGGCGGCCGCAGCGGCGGGGGCTGCGAGCTCGGAGATCGACGAGCAGGTGAACATCACGGCATCCGCTCCCCCTGCTGCGGCGGCACGGACCAGGTCCTCGATGCGCTCCGGAACGGAGGCCGCCCGTGCCTCGTCGCCGAGGTCGGCCACGATCCGGTCGTCGAGGTAGTTCACAACAGTCGCCTCGGGCAGGAACTCGGCCGCCAGAGCGCCGAAGGGCGCGATGTTGACGGCTCCGGTGTGCAGGAAGGCGATGCGGGGTGCGCTCATGTCTTCAGTCTCCCAAGTCTCAGCCCTTGAGGGCGCCACCGGACATGCCGGCCATGATCTTCTTGTTCAGCGCGAGGAACACGATCAGCAGCACGACGATATTGATGCTCACCGCTGCGAACAGCGGTCCGTACTGGGTCGATCCGTATTCGTCGCTCAGGCTCAGCAGACCCACCTGGATCGTCGCCAGTTCGGGGCGCGTCGTGAAGGTCAGCGCGATGAGCAGGTCGTTCCAGACGCTGAAGAACTGCACGAGGCCGACCGTGAGGATCGCGTTCTTCATCATGGGGATGCCGATGACGAAGAACGACCGCAGCGGGCCGGAGCCGTCCACCGTCGCCGCCTCGAAGATCTCGCGCGGGACCGAGCGGAAGTACGTGGCCATCAGGAACGTCGTCAGCGGAAGACCCATCACGGTGTACGTGATGATCAGCGGCAGCAGCGTGTCGGTGATGCCCATGCGGAAGTACACGATGAACAGCGGCACGAGGATCATCTGGCCGGGGACCATGATGCCGGCGAGCACGTACAGCAGGACGCCGCCCCGCCCCTTCCAGATCATGACCTCGAGCGCGTAACCGGCGGCGACGCCGATGAACACGATCAGCAGCACCGACGGGATCGTGACGATGATGCTGTTGAGGTAGTTCTGTCCGACGTTGCCGTTGGTGAGCGCCTGGATGTAGTTGTCGAACTGCCAGGTCTCCGGGAGCGACAGTGCGGGGTTGGAGAGGAACTCGGCCTGCGTCTTGAACGAGCCGAGCACCATCCACAGCTGCGGGTACAGCACCACGACCATGAGCAGCGCCACGATGAGCCATACCGGCACGCGCCGGATCAGGCGCACCGCCGTGCGGCGGGTCTGGCTGGGGCGGCGACGCGTGGGGACGGCGACGGTCGCCGCGGTGTCCGTGTGAGTGATCGTCATGTCAGGCCTCCGCCTTGCGTCGAGAGGATCGGAAGATCGCCAGGGTGAACACCAGGCAGAGCAGGGTGAGCACCATCGCGATCGTCGAGCCGTAGCCGTACTCCGCGTACTCGAACGCCGTGCGGTACATGTACAGCGTGAGCGGCGCGGTGGATGTGCCTGGGCCGCCGCCGTTCAGGGCGAGCAGGCTGTCGAAGACCTTGAGCGTGGAGTTCAGGCTGAAGATGATCGAGGACATCAGGATCGGAAGCGATAGCGGCACGATGATGTGGCGGACGAGCTTGAGGCCGTTGGCGCCGTCCAGACGCGCCGACTCGATGACCTCCTCGGGGATGTCGAGAAGGCCCGCGTACAGCAGCACGGCGTAGAAGCCCATCGAGCCCCACAGCGTCATGACGATCGCGGTCGACATGGTGCCGACGGTGGAGGCGAGCACCTCGACGCTCTCTCCGCCGAAGAAGTTGATGATGTCGTTGACCGGGCCCTGGTTGTCGCCCACGGCCACGAAGCTCTTGAAGAGCAGGGCGACGGCGACGGTGGGCAGCACCGTCGGGAAGAACACGATCGTGCGGACGAACGACGATCCCTTGCGGAGGACGAAGACGTAGAGCAGGGCCAAGCCGTACCCGAGCGCCACCTGCCCGACCGTCGCGACGATCGCGAAGAAGACGCTGACCCACATCGACTGCAGAGCCGCACCGTCGGTGAAGAAGGTGGCGAAGTTCTGGAAGCCGACCCACTCGAAGCCGCGCAGCGTGTTGCCCTCGAAGAAGGACAGGCCGAACGACCACAGCACCGGCACGATCTTGAGCAGGGTGTACAGCAGGAGTGCCGGGGCCAGCAGGATGAAGATCGTCTTGCGATCTCCGAAGATCGAGTTCATCCTCGAAACTGCTTTCTCTCAGGGAAGGAGCCGGCCTCCCGGAGGCGAGAGTCTCCGGGAGGCCGGCGTCGGGTCAGCTGTTGGCGTCGATGCTCGCCTGGAGCTCTTTCATGTAGTCCTCGGCGGTCATCTGACCCGTGGTCAGCAGCGTCGCGTTCGTCGAGGCCAGGGAGTTGCTCTTCGGGTCGAACAGCGCCTCGAACCACAGGACGGTCTCGTCGATGCCGGCGATGCGCTCCTGGATCTCGGCGGTGTTCTCCGAGAGGTCGGTGACCTCGCCGTTGACCTTGAAGCCGGAGATGACTCCGGCATCCTGCAGCGCCTGCTGGCCGTAGTTCTCCGCGATGCAGCTGATCCAGTCCTGGACCTTCGGTCCGAACTGCTTCGCATTGACGATCATCGGCGCACCGGCGTTGGCCGGATACTGGTCGATCGTGCCTTCGCCGCCCTCGACGGCCGGGAACGGCATGAAGCCGACGTTCTCGCCGCCGATCTGGTTGCGCTCCGGGTCGTTGATGGCGCTGAGGAGCCAGGTGCCGTCGTAGGTCATCGCCGCCTTGCCGGTGAGGAACATGTTCGACGACGTGTCGCCGTCACGGGTGGTGAAGCCCTCACCGAAGTATCCCGCATCCGCGTAGTCGGCCAGCGCCTGCGCCCCGGCGACGTACTCCGGATCGGTCAGCTTCGCCGAACCGTCCTGGATCGCGGTCATGGCCTCTGGGCCGACGTTGCGGTAGATGTACATGCCCATGATGCGCGTCAGCGGCCAGCCGTTCGCGCCGGCCTCGGTCATCGGGACGACGCCGGCATCCTGCAGTGCGGCGGATGCCGTGAGCAGATCGTCCCAGGTCTGCGGCTCTTCGACGCCGTTGTCGGCGAAGATCTGCTTGTTGTAGAAGATGCCCTCGATGTTGTACTGATACGGCATCGAGACGAAGCCGCCGTAGACCTGCTCGACCGTGGATTCGGCGGCGGGGAGCACGTTGTCCCAAGTGCCGGCCTCTTCCAGTGCGGCCTTGAGGTCGCCGACGAGTCCTGCCGCGCCCAGGTCGCCGTCCGGGCGGATCAGAGCGGTGCCGGCGATCGTGTGCGTCGGCAGGGCGTCCTGGCTCGCGAGCAGCGTGACCTTCTGCACCGTGTCGGCCTGCGCGACCTTCTGGTGCTCGAGCGGAAGCGCCTCGTTCTCGGCGGTGCAGGCGCCCTCGGCGAGCGCGGTGAGCTGCTCCTCCAGGACGGGGTTCTCGTTCGCCGTCATGACGGTGAACGTGTCGGGGTCGGCGCCGGATCCGCCTTCGGATCCGGTACCGCCGGTGCCGCCGGCGCACGCCGCGAGCGGGACAACCGCTGCGAGTGCGAGGCCGAGCGTCGCGAGCCGGCGACGGTTGCTGCGTGAGTCCATGGGGGCGTCCTCCTTGACGGGTGCGAAAGGTACATCCATGACAGTAGGAAAGAATCCGAAGTGTGTCAACAGTCAGGGTTGAAATTCTATTCACTTCGTGATCGAATCATGACTACAGTGACGTGAACGCCACCTGGAAGGGGCACCAATGACCGCGACGACTCCGCTGCGAGAACACACTCGTCTGCGTCCGCTCGATGCCGCCGGAGCGCGGTGGACCAGCGGCTTCTGGGGCGAGGTGCACGAGCGCACCCGGGACGTCACCATCCCCCAGATCTGGTCCTCGCTGAGCGATCGGAGCGTGAGCCCCGGACTGACGAACTTCCGCATCGCCGCCGGCTTGGAGGAGGGCGAGCACTCCGGTCCGCCCTTCATGGACGGCGACTTCTACAAGTGGCTGGAGGCCGCGATCGCCCGTCTCGAGACGGATCCCGATCCCGAGCTCGCCGCCCGCATCGAGGAGATCGCGTCGCTCATCGCCTCCGTGCAGCGCGAGGACGGCTACCTGCACACCCCGACGGTCATCTCGAGCCGCAACCGCCAGGAGGCGATCGAGCTCGCCGACCGGTTCAACTTCGAGACCTACAACCTGGGCCACCTCATCACGGCCGGCGTCCGGCACTACGAGGTCACCGGCTCGACCACCCTGCTGGATGCCGCGCGCAAAGCGGCATCCTTCCTGGAGGATCTCGCCACGAACAAGCCGCTCGAGCTCGCCCGGAGCGCGATCTGCCCGTCCCACTACATGGCCGTGATCGACCTGTACCGGGCGACCGGAGACGAGCGCTATCTGCGTCTGTCCGAGGCATTCGTGCGGGTGCGCGACGACTTCGAGGGCGGCGACGACAACCAGGACCGCCTCCCGGTGCGCGAGCAGACCGTGGTCGCAGGCCACGCCGTCCGAGCGAACTATCTCTACGCGGGTCTGGCCGACCTCGTGGCCGAGACGGGCGATGCCGAACTTCAGGCGGTGCTCGGTCGACTGTGGCGCGACGTCGTCGACACCAAGCTGTACATCACCGGCGGCGCCGGTGCGCTGTACGACGGCGCCTCGCCGGACGGCTCGCCGTGGCAGGACCAGATCAGCCGCGTTCATCAGTCGTACGGGCGGGCGTACCAGCTGCCGCACACCACGGCCCACAACGAGTCGTGCGCCAACATCGGCCTCATCTTCTGGGCGGAGCGGATGCTGTCGCTCACCGGCGAGGCGCAGTACGCGGACGTCATAGAACAGGTCGCATTCAACAGCCTGCTCTCCAGCATCAGCCTGGCCGGGTCGGAGTACTTCTATACGAACCCGCTGCGCCAGGTGCGGGATCTGCCGTTCCCGCTGCGACGACCGGGTGATACCGCGCTGCACCCGACGCCACCGCCGCCCCCGTCGGACGAGCGGCTGCGGGAGTCGTACCTCAGTTGCTTCTGCTGCCCGCCGAACATCGCACGGACTCTCGCACGGTTCCACGAACGCGCGGCTTCTGTCGGCGAAGACGGCATCTTCGTGCACCTGTACGGCGGCAGCACGCTCGATGTCACGACCGACGCCGGTCGGCTCGCACTCCGCGAGGACGGCGGCTACCCCTGGGGCGAAACCGTCCGGTTCACCGTGACCGGAGCAGAAGGGCGCGTCCCCCTGCACCTGCGCATCCCCGGCTGGTCGACGGATGCCGTGCTCACTGTCAACGGCGACCCCGTCGCCGTCACAGCGCCGTCGTCCTACACGCGCATCGAGCGCGGCTGGACCACCGGCGACGTCGTGGAACTGACCCTGCCCATGCCGGTGCGCGTACTGCGCGGTCACCGCCTCGCCGAGGAGACGACCAACCAGGTCGCCGTCCGCCGCGGGCCCGTCGTCTACTGCCTGGAGAGCGCCGATCTGCCCGACGGCATCGTGCTCGAGCAGGCCGCCCTCCGTCGCGGCACGGTCTTCACGCCCGTCGAGGCGGACGTCTCCGGGCATGCCGTCATCGCACTCGAGACCGAGATCGCCGTGCTCCCGCCCACCGACGACGATGCGCTCTACGCCGAACTCGCCGACGTCGAGCCTTCGTCGGCCGTCGTCCGACTCGTGCCCTATTACGCGTGGGGCAACCGCGGCGCCGGCGAGATGTCGGTATGGCTCCCCCTGGTCTGGTGACGCGCATGGAACCACAGCACGTCATCGCGACCTACATCATCGAGACTTCGCTGCCGCTGCAGCTCGCCGCCGAGGTTCTCGCCGGCGAGCAGTCCACGGGCACGTTCGTCCGTGTGGAACGCGAATCCGACGATCTGCGCGCGCGCTTCGCCGCACAGGTGGAGTCGATCACCGAAGTGCCGCTGACCGGGTCGACGCCCCTGCCAGGGGCCGTCGGCGACCCTGCGCTGCGCCGCAGAGCGGTTCTGCGCCTGCGCTTCCCCCTCGACAACTTCGGTCCATCGCTGCCGAACCTCCTCGCCGCCGTCGCCGGGAACCTCTTCGAGATCAAGGAACTCGCTGCCATCCGCCTCGTTGACCTGGACCTGCCTCCCGCCTTCGCGGATCACTACCCGGGTCCCGCGTTCGGCGTCGAGGGGACCCGTCGCCTGATGGGCAGGGCGGAGGGCACCATGATCGGCACGATCGTCAAGCCCAGCATCGGACTCTCCCCCGCCGATCTCGCCGAGGTGGTCGAGCAGCTCGCCGAAGCCGGGATCGACTTCATCAAGGACGACGAGCTGCAGGGCAACGGGCCGTCCGCGCCCCTGGCCGAGCGCGTGCGCGCCGTCATGCCCGTCCTCGAGAAGTACGCGGACCGCACCGGCCGCAAGCCGATGTACGCCTTCAACATCACCGACGACATCGGCAGGCTCGAGGCGAACCACGACCTGGTCGTGGCGGCCGGGGGCACCGCCGTGATGGCGTGCGTCAACCTTCTCGGCATCCCCGGCCTCGAGTTCCTGCGTCGTCACAGCGAGGTCCCGATCCACGGGCACCGCGCGATGTTCGGCGCGTTCGGACGCTCGGATCAGGTGGGGATAGGATTCCGGGCGTGGCAGAAACTGGCCCGCCTCGCCGGAGCCGACCACCTGCACACCAACGGCATCAGCAACAAGTTCTACGAGACGGACGACCAGGTGCTCGATTCCATCGCGGCGGTGCGCGAGCCCTTGCTGGGTCTCACGCCGACGGTGCCGGTGCTGTCCTCCGGCCAGTGGGCCGGTCTCGCGCACGCCACCTACGCCGCCGTGGGAACCACCGATCTGTTGGTGCTCGCCGGTGGCGGCATCCACGGCCACCCCGACGGGGCGGCGGCCGGCGTCGCCAGCATGCGCGAAGCGTGGGCATCCGCGGCGCGGGGCGAGAGTGCGGACGACGCGTTCTCGACGTCCGAAGCCATTCGTCGCGCGGCGGAGCAGTTCGGGCCCGTCCGTGTCTGACTCGGAACGGGGAGCCGTCGCGTTCTACGGCGACGACTTCACGGGCAGCGTCGACGCGTTGCTGCAGTTCGCTCGCCGAGGATGGTCAGGACGCCTGTTCACGACCCTGCCGGATGCCGAGACGCTGCGGCGCGCGGCATCCGAGGTCGACGTCGTCGGGGTGGCGGGGATCTCCCGTTCTCTGGACCCGGTCGCGATGGAGGACGAGCTGCGCCCTGTGCTGGAGGCGTTCGCTGCGACGAGCCCGCGACTCGTGCAGTACAAGGCCTGCTCGACGGCGGACTCCGCACCGGACGTCGGCAGCCTGGGCCGTGTGCTGGAGCTGGGCCGCGAGGTCTTCGGAGAGCGCGTCGTGCCGATGCTGTTCGCTCAGCCGGATTTCGGTCGCTACACCGTCTTCGGTCAGCACTTCGCCGCGGAGCGCGGCACGATCCACCGGTTGGATCGTCAGCCGACGATGTCGCAGCATCCCTCGACGCCGATGACGGAAGCCGACCTGGCCGTGCACATCGGACGCCAGACGGATGCCGCGATCGGCGCGGTCTCCCTGCCGGATTACGGGCAGCTGCCGGAGCGTCTGCAGGATGCCACCGAGGCGGCCGTCGTGCTGGATGCACTCACGGATGATGACCTGGAGACCGTCGGTCACGCACTGGAGCATCTGGCGGCGCCGGTGTTCGCGATCGGTTCCGGTGGGCTCTCGCACGGCATCGCGGCGGCAAGTCCGGGTGATGCCCCGACGATCCCCACGTCGACGGCGACAGGAGGCCCGGTGCTCGTCGTCTCCGGCAGTCGTTCTGCGCAGACCAGGCGGCAGGCGGATACCGCGGCAGACGCCGGCTGGCTCGTCACGCCTCTCCCGCTGGACGGGGCATCGGGGACGCCTGCCGTGCTCGAGGCCCTGCGGGCGGGACGCGGAGTCGTGCTGACGTCCGACGACGCCGACGTCGACTCGCTCGCCGGCAGCACGGTGCTGGAGTCGATCGCGGATGCTGCGGCATCCGTCATCTCCGCGACCGTGGGGTCCGGCGCGACCAGGCGCGTGATCGTGTGCGGGGGCGACACATCGAGCCGGGTGACCAGGCTGCTCGGGGTCGACGCCCTGTCGATCGCCGCGAATCCGTGGGGGAACGTCGTGATCCTGCGCGCGCACAGCTCGGACTCCGCGGTCGACGGTCTCGAATTGCTGCTCAAGGGCGGCCAGGTCGGCGCGGACAGTCTCTTCACCGACGTCGCCGCCCTCGCGCGCCCCTGAGCGGGCTCCAGCGTCCTCGCTCGTCGAGCGAGCCAAGCGAGTCGAGACGCGGGCAGCGTTCTGCTCAGCGGACGCTGATCAGAACGCTCCATGCGGTCCGCTCGCGCAGGATCCGGTAGCGGTCGGGCAGTGCGGGCCCCACGGAGGCGGAGCCCAGTCCCTGCTGCGCGTGGTCGATGTTCACCCATACGCGCCCCGAATCGACGAGTTCGTGCGGCTTGCCGGCGGCCTCCAGGTCGTGCGAGGTCCACCGACGCGCTGTGAAGTCGAATTCCGGCGCACCCTCCACGCGCAGGGTCGGCAGGTCGCCGCCCGACACCTCGAGCCAGCGCGTCTGCACATGATTGCCGTTCTCCTGCGGCACCGGATACGGCACCTGCAGCTCGTCGATCGATGAGGTGAAGCGCCCGACGCGCGACCCCTCGAACGAGTCGACATACGTCTCGCCGGGTCCCCGCCCGAACCAGGTCGCACGCTCGGCCGTTCCGGGCAGGCCGAACAGCAGCCCGAGCCGGGGCACCGGGATGTCGCGGTTCAAATAGGGCGTGTCCGTCCACGGGCCGACGAAATCGGCATCCGCATCCAGACGGATGCCCTCTCCCGCGGCCGTCCACGTCATCGTCCAGGCGACGCCGTGCGGATGCGTCCTCGGCGCTGTGCGACCGCGCACCGTGAACCGGCCGTCCTCGGCCGATACGGAATCGACGCGATGCAGCAGCCGATCGAGCATGGTCTTGCGCCACACGGCGGCGAGGTTGTTCGTGTCTCCCTGCCCGCGGTCGTTCTCGGTCGGCGCGCGGTGCAGATCCAGCATCGGTCCGTCGAGCGCCAGGTCACCGATGCGCAACAGGCGCCCCGTCGTGCCGTCGAAGACGGCGGGGCCGACGGCGTGCTCGCCGGCCGACGTGCGCGTCGGACCGACCGCTGACTTCGGCACCGGAGGTTCTCTGCGGACAACCCGCTGGCTCCAGGACACCACATGCCCCGCCGGGGCCCATGCCGTGTCGGCCGCGAGCGCGGCCTCGACAGTCAGCACGGCATCGCCCGTCGCGGCGGCCGATCTCAGCGCGATCGCCGCGGCATCCGGGATCCGCACCTCCGTCCGTTCCCCCGGTTCCTGCACCGGTGCATCGACGAGGCCGTCCGCGCCGACCACGCCGTCGTGTTCGACCGACCAGCGGAAGACGAGGTCATCCGTCGAGGTGCTGTGCCGGTCGTTCGCGATGACCACGGTATCGGCGTCGATCGTGATCGAGACCGTCTCGTGCGCCTTCGCCAGCTCGATGAGTCCTGGCGTCGGCGTCCGATCGCTGAAGACGAGTCCATGCAGGCCGAACCGTCCGCCCCGCGGCTCGTAGTCCACGTCATCGCCGTGCATCGTGTACGCGACGCCGTCGTCGGTGCGCGCCGTGAAGCCGTGGTCGATCCACTCCCACACGAACGCGCCGCACAGCCGATCGTGCGCGCGGATGATCCGCCAGTAGTCCTGCAGACCACCAGGGCCGTTGCCCATGGCGTGCGCGTACTCGACCAGGAGGAACGGCAGTCCGCGGCGGCGCAGATCGTCGGCATCGGAGATCCCGTCCGGCGCGTCGCCCTCGGCATCGAACACCATGCCGTGCATGCTCAGGCGACCGCCGCGCGGTTCCTCGCGCCGTCCGATCTGCTCGAGCAGGTCCAGGGACGGGTACATCAGCGAGTAGAAGTCCGAATCGCGGTAGCGGGGGTCGCGCTCGTACAGCACGGCGCGCGACGGGTCCCGCTCGTCGAGCCAGCGACGCATCTGCGTGAACCCCTCGCCGGTCATGCTCTCGTTCGCGAGCGACCAGACGACGACGCTCGGCCGGTTCTTGTCGCGCTCGACAGTGCGCTTCAGGCGGTCCATCAGGGCGGCGCGCCACTCGGGCAGTGCCGGCGGGTTGTGCTCCCAGCCCTCGTAGATGAACCCGTGCGTCTCGAGGTCGACCTCCACGACGACCCACAGCCCGTACTCGTCGCACAGCCGGAGGAACTCGGGATGCGGCGGGTAGTGGCTGGTACGAACGGCGTCGATGTTGGCCCGCTTCATCAGCACGATGTCGCGGATCATGGTCTCCCGATCCAGCGTCCGCCCCGTGTCCGGATGGTGCTCGTGCCTGTTCACGCCGCGGAACGTCACCGCGCGCCCGTTCACCGTGAAGACGCCGTCGACGATCTCGACGTGGCGGAACCCGACGGCGAGCTCCACCTGTTCGCCGTCCGAACGCAGGACGCCGCGGTAGAGACGCGGATTCTCCGCGCTCCACGGCTCGACCGGCACGGTGGCCGTCTCACCTGCCGGCATCAGGATGCCGAGCTCGGGGATCTCCACCATGGCATCCACCGAGGCATCCACCCGCAGGATGCCGAGACCGACGGCGTGATCGTAGTCGGCGTGCACGAAGTGATCGTCGATCGCACCCTGCGGGCGCGCGATCAGCTCGACGTCCCGGAAGATCCCGGGCAGCCACCACATGTCCTGATCCTCGAGGTAGGTGCCTGCCGACCAGCGGTGCACGCGCACGGCCAGCACGTTGCGGCCGGAGCGGACCGGAGCGTCGAACTCGAACGGCAGTCGCGAGCCCGTCGACCAGCCGAGTTCCTGCCCGTTCAGCCAGACCTTCGCGCAGGAGTCGACCCCCTGGAACCGGAGGACGGCAGGGCCGAAGCCCTCGGGGACGTCGAACGCGAGGCGATAGTCCCCGGTCGGGTTCTCGGTCGGCACCCGTGGGGGATCGAGGGGGATCGGGTAGGCCGTGTTCGTGTACAGCGGGCCTTCCTCGGTCCCGAGCATGCGCCGGCGCTGACCTCCGGCAAGCGGGGTGAACTCCTCGAGTACCCAGTGCGACGGCACCCGCATCGGGTCCCAACCGGAGTCATCGAAGTGCTCCCGCACGAAATCCGGACCGGTGCCTTCGGCCGTGGGGCTGAGCCGGAAGCGCCAGATGCCGTTCAGATCGAGCACGGGCGCATCGGTCACAGCATCGGCACGCGGCGCACGGCGCCCCTCTCCCGGGAGCGTGCTCTCCCAGTAATGGTCGATCATGCCTCCGCCTCGTACCGCGAATCGTCTACCGGCGATGGGGCGGAGCCGAGCGCCTCGATCGCGGTCCATACGGCATCCGGGATCACGACCGCATCCAGCGCGAGCAGCTCGTCGAGGCGGCGCGCTGACGAGACGCCGACGACGGTGCGATCGACCAGCGACGAGCCTGTCGAGAACCGCAGCGCTACTGCGGCGGCCGGCACGTCGTGGTCGGCGCAGATCCGGAACAGCGACGCAGTCCAGGCCGCCAGTTCGTCCCCGATCGGACGGTATTCGTACCGAGCACCCTCCCGTGGTCCCTTGACGAGGAGATCACCTCCGAACGGCGCGGCGTTGAACACCGTCATCCCTCGTTCGCGCGCGGCCGTGAACAGGGAGCGAGCGCTGTCATCGACGAGCGTGAAGCGGTTGTGGCAGAGCACCGCGTCGAACAGGCCGCTGTCCACGTAGCGCCGCATGAGGGGAACCGGCCCCGCGGCGATCCCGATCGCGTCGACGGCTCCTTCGTCCCTGAGCTGCACGAGAGCCTCGACCGCGCCGCCGGCGGCGAGCGCCTCGGCCGACGTCACCGTGTACGGGTCGTGCAAGTGCAGCAGCGGCAGGCGGTCGATGCCGAGCCGCTCACGCGTCTCGTCGAAGGAACGGCGTACCCGATCGGCGTCGAAGGCTCCGGTCTCGGGGTCGCAGTCCACCTTCGACACGATGCGGGATGCCGCGGCCTCCCGCTCGTCGGCATCCATAGCGGCGAGCGCCGCGCCGAGCGCGCGCTCGGATGCGCCACCCGCGTACATGTTGGAGGTGTCCACCAGCATGCCGCTGCGGAGCAGGGCGAGCGCGGTGTCGAGAGCGGTGTCGGGATCCGACCCGAGCGGCGAGGTGCCGAGGACGAGGGAAACGGGGGCATTCAGCGTCATTGCATATCCATTCGGTTATGAATTGAATCTACTTCAGGGTGACCCCCGCTGTCCAGGATGTGTCGATCGAAGCACGTCCACCGTGGAATCGGTCCCATGCAGGACCGGCGACTATTCTCGGGAACAGCGTCGATCGCCCGATGACGGCGCGCCCGAAGCCACGAGAGATCCGTCCTGATGCTGCAATACCCCGCTCGCCGTGCCCGCCGCCTGCTGTCCGGCCTCGTCGCCGGCGCCCTGGCGCTCACCGGAGCGGTCGTCGCCCCCCTCGCGACCGCGACGCCGGCTCAGGCCGCTTACCCCGACACCTTCAACCCGTTGGCGATGAACGGCGGCTTCACGGTCTACGCCCGCGAGGACATCACGCTCGGCAATCAGGAGACCGAGGGCAGCATCGCCGCCGGCGGTGCCGCGACCAAACCCGGCAATGCGCAGTACGCGATCATCCACGTCGCCGCGGGCACCGCTGACTACACGATCCCGTCGATCGACGGCGACCCCACGCGGCTCCTCGTCGACTCCTACTCGCCCTCCAGCGGCGGCATCACAGCGATCACCAGCGCCGGCACGTCGGATCCCGCACTGCAGGGCGATCTGAAGATGGTCGAGCGGGACGGCCCGTGGAAAGCCTCGCAGCGCGCGGACTGGCTGCGCCTCAACCTCACGCCCGAGAACCCCGACCACGCGCCGATCATCGACGCCACGGCGCAGACCTATCCCGATGACGCCACGCCTCCGGCATCCGTTGCGGGCAACCGGAGCATCTACACGGCCGATACCTCTGCGACGGCCGTCGCCGACTACGTCGAGGCGAACGCCGAGGCGTCCTACGACGACGCCGCAGCCTGCCTCGCCGGGCTGCCCGACTCCGCGTACCAGGTCGCCGTGGCCGAGAACACCGGCGACCGCGCCGTGCTGGCGCCCCTCAGCCCCGATCAGGTGAACGTCGTCGATTACATGGAGATCGCGGGCGCGTCGCTGATCCAGTTCTCCGCAGGTCCCACCCCCGGTGTGGAGAACCCGCTCGTGATCCAGGTGCCGGCCGGCACGACCTCGGTCACGGGTGCGCGCATCGACCCGCAGGGCGCCTACTCGCCCTACACGCTCTGGGATCTCTCGGCCGTCACCGGTGACGTCTCGATCGACGCGGGCGGCGCCCGCATGGACGGATCGATCTACGCCCCGAACGCGGACGTCACCGTCAGCGCCTCCCCGCTGGACGGGCAGGTCATCGGAAACAACGTCACGCTCCTGGGCGGCGAGGTGCACTCGTACCTGTTCGCCGGCCAGATCGCCTGCAACGCCGAGAACGGCACCTTCCGCATCCACAAAGAGCTCGACGGCATCGATGCCGAGCAGCTGCCCGAAGGCACGACGTTCACGGTGAACTACACCGCGACCGAGCCGGACGGCACCGAGGCGGCGGGAACTCTCGAGGTGCCCGCCGACGGCGACTGGGTCGCCGCCGGCGAGTCGTTCCCCACCGGCACCGTGATCGTCTTCGACGAGATCGACCCCGAGTCCGTCCCCGGGTACGAGTGGACCGGCGCGACGATCACGCCGGATGAGATCACCGTCGGAACGGGCACGGCTGATGTCGTGGTGACGAACGTCGCCGCAGCGCAGACCGGCACGTTCAGCGTGACGAAGAGGATCGAGGTGCTCGACCCCGACGGCACCACGGTCGAAGCGGACGGAACCGTGCCGGTGAACTGGGTCGCCTTCCACGGCGGCGAGCGGATCGACTCCGGCACCATGGACGTGCCTCTCGACGGCACGATGGTCGAGGTCGGCGAGGACTTCCCGACCGGCACGCGCATCGCACTGACGGAGGACCGCTCCGGCGTCACGCCCCCGGACGGCTACCGATGGGTCAGCTCGTCCTGGGATCCCGGCCGCACGTTCCTGATCGGCGACGACACCACCGTCGCGGTCACCCTCACCAACACGCTGGCACCGGATGACGCTGAACGCACCATCTCGATCGTGAAGTCCGCCACCGGCGCCGACGCGGACTACGAATACACCGTCAGCTACAACACCGATCCGGCCCCGGCGCGTACAGACCGAGTGCTGCCGCTCGGCGACCCCGAACTGCTCGACGACGTCGAGACGGATGCCGAGACCCTCGAACTCGCGGAGGGTGTTCCGACGTTCGACGGCACCCCCACGGATCCCGCCCAGTGGGATGCCCCGGTGTTCCTGGTCACCGCCGACGGCGAGACCCAGGAATATGCACCCGGCGGCTTCGACGAGATCGCCTCGATCCCGCTGCCCGAAACAGGCGACATCGTGATCGAGGTCGCCAACGCGCTCAAGCAGGGCACGTTCCAGCTGAACAAGCAGTTCGCCTCCGGCATCCACCTTCCGGAAGGGCTCGAGTTCAGCGTTTCCTGGACCGCGACGACCCCCGGCGGGATCACCACCGACGGCGTCCTGCGCCTGCCCGGCGACGGCACGCCGGTGGGACCCGTGGATGCCGCGGGCGACCCGCTCCAGTTCCCCTACGGGACCGTGATCACGTATGGCGAACTGCGCGCGCCGACGCCGGAGGGCATCCGGTGGGAGACGCCGGTGGGCGCGACGTCCGGAGAGCTCGTGATCGGCACGGACGACCAGTCCACGGTGTCCGGCACGATCACCAACGTCCACTCGGCTCGCCTCGGCACCTTCACGGTGACCAAGAATCTCGTCGGCATCGATCCGTCTGATGTGCTCGTCGACTCGTTCACGGTCGACTACGAAGCCCATGTGCCGTTCGGCGATGTGCAGACCGGCAGCTTCGAACTTCCCGCCGACGGGACGCCCGCAGGCCCCACCGACGACCAGGGCGCCCCTGTGCTGTTCCCGATCGGCACCGTCGTGCACCTGGCGGAGGTCACACAGGCCAGCGCCGCGCTGCCGCCCGAATACGTCTGGGCGGGCACCACCTGGAGCCCGTCGAACTCCCTCGTGGTGCGCGGCGGGACAGCCGAGCTCGAGGTCACGAACACGGCCGTCGAGATGACGCGCTTCTCGGTCGAGAAGCAGATCGCAGGGGATGCCGCATCCCTCGTCCCTGCGGACACGCTGTTCCCCGTGCGATGGCGCGAGCTCCTCGAACGCGAGGAGCCGCTGATGGCCGGCATCGACGCGCCCGCCGTGTCGCCCTACCTGCCGGTCGGAACGGTCGTCGAACTTCGAGAGGGCGAGCTCCCCGTGATCGACGGCGTCGAGTGGGGGCCGGTGAGCTGGAGCGCGGATGGTGAGGATCTCGTCACCACGCACGGCGGCCGAGCCGTCGTGCGCCTGGTCGGCGGCGACGCCCCCGACCCGATCGCGCTCACCATGACGAACACGGCGAATACGGCGCCGACGTCGGCGTTCTCGGTCGCCAAGACGGTCGACGGCGATCGCGCATCCCGTGTGCCGAACGACACCGTCTACACGATCGAATACTCCGTCGACGGAGGCGCGGTCGAGACCGAGAGCCTGACCGCAGGAGAGAGCGTCTCGGTGGCGAACCTCCCGACCGGAGCTTCGCTGCGGATCCGCGAAGTCGCCCCGCCTGCCGTCGCCGACGTCGCGTGGGAGACGGCGACCTGGTCGGTCGACGGCGAGCCCCTGACGACGGATGCCGACGGCTGGGCGACCGTCGACCTGGTCGGCGGAGAATCGCTCGCCTTCTCGGTCGTGAACCACGCGGATGTGCCGGATGGCGACAATGACACTGGTGCGGATGCGAACAGCGGTGCGGACGCGGACAGCAGTGCGGACGCGGATGCCGGAGCCGACAGCAGTGCGGACGCGGATGCCGGAGCCGACAGCGAGCTGCCGACGACCGGCGGGCCGGGTGTCCCGCTGCCCGTGATCCTGGGGGCCGTCGTCCTCGTCGTCGCCGGAATCGTGCTGATCGTGGTGCGCCGACGCCGGAACCAGGACTGACCTCCGCGTCACCCGCGCCACACTCGTTCGTTGAGCGCGCCCCCACTCGTTCGTTGAGCGACACTTCGACTCGCTGTCGCTAGCTCAGTGCAGGTCTCCGCGAGTCGAAACGCGGTCCCGGCTGAAGAACCTCAGCCGCAACTGCGTTTCGACTCGGTCGGCTCCGCCGTCCTCGCTCAACGAACGAGGGGAACGGCGGCTTCCTCGTTCAACGAACGAAGAGAGCTCAGCCGGCGGTCGAAGCGCGGACCACCAGTTCGGGGCGGAAGCGCACGTTGCGCTCGTAATCCCCGTCCGGGTCGTCGATCGAGCGCAGCAGCAGGTCGACGGCGGTGTGCCCGATGAGCTGCGCCGGCTGGCGGATCGAGCTCAGCGGCACGACGGTCGCCGCGGCGAAGTCGATGTCGTCGTAACCGATCAACGCGATGTCCTCCGGCACCCGCACGTCGCTGAACATCGTCAGCGCCTGCAGGATGCCGACGGCCAGCAGGTCGTTCGCGGCGAAGATCGCATCCGGCCGATCTGAGGCGCTGCGCCGGACGAGATCCTCCCCCGCGTCCCGCCCGTGCAGCACCGTCAGCGCCGGCATCTCGATGACCTCGAGGCCGGCATCCGCGACCTCCGCCACCGCCCGCCGCGCACCCGTCAGACGATGCGCGACCTGCGCGATCGCCGCGGGTCCTCCGACGAACACCAGCCGGCGTCGGCCGACATCGAGCAGGTGCTTCGCCGCCAGGTAGCCGCCCTCGACGTCATCGACCGACACCGAGCTGAAACCGCTCCCCGGGATCTCGTGGTCGACGAGGACGACGGGGGTTCCGGCATCCTGCAGGCGGCGCAGCTTCGCCGCGTCATCGGATGCCGGGGTGATCAGCACCCCGTTCACCCGCTGCTCCCGGAAGAGGTCGAGGTAGCCGTCTTCGCGAGAGGCGTCCTCGTCGCTGTTGCCCAGCAGCACCGAAAGACGATCCTCCTCGGCGCGCGCCTCTGCGCCGCGCGCGACGTCCGAGAAGAACGGGTTGCCGGCGTCGAGCACGACGAGACCGATGCTGCGGCTGCGACCGGCGCGCAGCTGACGAGCCGCGTCGTTGCGCACGAAGCCGAGCTCCTCGATCGCGGCCTGAACCCGCTCGACGGTGGCGGCGGCGACCTTGTCCGGCCGGTTCAGCACGTTCGACACGGTACCCACCGAGACCCCGGCGGTCGCCGCCACGTCGCGTACGCTCACTGCCACTGTCCGCCTCTTCCTCTCGCGACGCCTGGTCCTGTCGCGCGCTGTCCGCGAGTGTACGGCATCCCCGCCTGCCCCTACGAGCTGGCGCTTCTCCGCTCGCTGAGCGCGGCGAGACGCTGCGCGATCTCCGCGCGCACCTCGGGTGCTGCCAGGTGCGACAGCCGCTCCTCGAGGACGAGTCCGTCGCCCCACTGCGTCCCGCTGCGGAAGTCCTCCGCAACGGACGGAAGCCACTCGTTCAACGCGCCGACGATCTCGTCGTACGCCTCGGCGTCGTCGATGATCGCGGCGAGGCTCGATGAGAGACCCACCTCCGACGGCACGACGGCCAGCGGCGGTGCGGCGCACGAGAACCGGTGCGCCCCCGAGCCGACCGTGTGCCGCTGTCCGTCGGGGAGCACCACATCGGCTTCGGTGTTCGCGGGGACGGCGAGCTGCACCACGATGTCGTCGCCCTCACGGTCCCAGCGCACCGATGCCCGTCCGTACGGCGTGACATGCGTCGCCTCGGCGAACTCGAACCCCTGCAACGGGTGCGGCTCGACGTGCAGGCGCGCGTACCCCGGCTCCGCGGGCGCGAGTCCGGCGAGCGACCGGTGCAGCCAGTCCGCGATCGCGCCGAGTGCGTAGTGGTTGAACGAGGTCATCTCACCCGGGTTGATCGTGCCGTCAGGGAGCATCGAGTCCCAGCGCTCCCAGATGGTGGTCGCCCCCATCGTGACCGGGTACAGCCAGGAGGGGTTCTCGGTCGCGGTCAGCAGGCGCCGTGCGACGTCGAGATGTCCGGTGCGGGTGAGCGCATCCTGGATGATCGGCGTCCCGACGAAGCCGGTGCTGATCCGGTAGCCGCCCAGTGTCGTGAGCTCGGCCAGTCTGTCGCCGAGTGCCTGGCGGCGCTCCGGTTCGACGATGTCGAACACGATCGCGAGCGCGTACCCGGTCTGCGCATCCGACATCATGCGCCCGGCCGGAGTGACGTACTCGGCGAGGAACGCCTGCCTGACCTCTTCGGCGATGCGGGCGTACGCCTCGGCATCCGCTGTCCGTCCCAGCAGCGCAGCCGAGCGGGCGGTCAGATCGGCGGAGCGGAAGACGTAGGCGCTCGCGACGATGTCGGTCGAGGTCTTCGCCTTGGCCGGCTGGTTCGGCGGCGCATCGGGGTCGAGCCAGTCTCCGAACTGGAACATGCCCTCCCAGAGCCGCCGCTCGCCGGCGAGCGCGACGATCGCATCGGTCCAGGCCTTCATGCTGTCGTACTGCCGCTCGAGCGTGTCGAGATCGGCGAAGCGCTCGTGCAGCACCCACGGGACGACCGTGGCCGCGTCGCCCCACGCAGCGGCCGGCCGGGCAGGGCCCAGCACGTTCGGCACGACGAACGGCACGACGCCGTCCACCTGCTCGATCTCCAGGTCGCACAGCCAGGAGTCCAGGAACCCTCGGACGTCGTACAGGAAGCTCGCCGTCGGGGTGAACACCTGGATGTCTCCGGTCCAGCCGAGCCGCTCATCGCGCTGCGGGCAATCGGTGGGCACCGAGAGGAAGTTGCCGCGCAGTCCCCACACGACGTTCTCGTGCAGCTGTCGCACGAGCGCATGCGAGGTGTCGAACCACCCGGTGCGCTCCATGTCGCTGTGGACCACGACGGCGGTGACGTCTGCGGGGTCGAACCCGCCGGGCCATCCGTCGATCTCCGCGTAGCGGAAACCGTGGAAGGTGAACTCCGGCTCCCACTCCTCGACGCCCGTGCCGGCCAGCGTGTACCGATCCGTCGCGGCAGCGGCACGCAGCGGCCGCGTGCCGAGTTCGCCGTGCTCGAGCACCTCGGCGTGCCGCAGCGTGACGACGGTGCCGGCGGGCCCGGCGACCCGGATGCGCAGGCGCCCGACGAGATTCTGACCGAAGTCGAGCACGGTCTTCCCACTCGGTGTCGTGATGACCTCGGCGACCGCGCGCTCCTCGATGCGGCGGACGAACGGCGAGACTCGGGCTTCGGGAACCGGCAGATCCTCGACGACGGCGACCCTGGCCCAGGTCGAAGGCACCAGGCGGGCGTCGTGGTCCTCACCGGCGTACAGGCCGCTGGCCGTGATCGGACCAGGCGCACTCTCCCAGGTCTCGTCGGTGACGACGACCTCGTCTCTACCGTCCGCGTACTCGATGACCAGCTGGGCGGCGAACCGCGGCTGGTCGGCGTAGACCGGCTGCGCGTTGTCGCGGAACCCGTACCGCTCGGTCGCCCAGGCCCCGGCGAGGCGGACGGTGATCTCGTTCGCTCCCGCTCGGAGCAGCGTCGTCACATCGGTGGTCTCGTGGACGGTCCTGGCCTGGAACGGCGTCCAGCCCGGCTTGAGCGTCTGATCGTCGACATCCGCGCCGTTGACGGCCGCCTGGTAGACCCCGACCGCTGTCGCGTACAGGGTCGCCCTGCGCACGTCGCCCGAAACGGCGACCTCGCGCCGCAGCACGGCGGGTTCCGCCGGTCCCGCGGGCGTCGCGACCGCGATCGTGCGCGCCTGCCACTCCCCGTCCGTGAGGAATCCGGCGACGATCCACCTCGGTGCACTCCATTCGGATGCCTCGTCGTCGACGCCCGTGACGCGCACGCGCAGCGACGCCTCCTCACGCGGAGAAAGAGCCCGGAAAGGCCAGGGCACGCGCACGGACGTTCGCCCGTCGACCACGTGCTCCTGCGTCCCCTCGGCCGTGGTCAGTTCGAGCTCCGCCCTCGCCTGGCGCCAGCCGTCGGCATCCGCTTCGGTGACCCACCCGATGGCGGGCCCGGCGGTGGCGACGACGTCGCTGCCGTACGGTGCGTCGATCTCGACACGGACGATCCTCGTGCTCATGCTCGCTTCTCGCTTCCTGCGACGGCCGGTGCCGTCACGGTGATCTCGTGCGTTCCGCTGGACAGGGTGCTGGATGCCGGTGCGCCATCGACCGTGACGATCGACGTCTCGGTCACCGGGAGATCAAGATCCGCCGTGACGCCGAAGGGCACCTCCACGGTCGCCCGCAGTTCGTCGGCGTCCAGTCGCCAGTCGATCGCGAGCCGACCGTACGACGTCTCGATGGATGCCGCGGCATGGTCGAGCTCGACCGCCGGCCGCGGAGCGATCCGCGTACGGCGGTACCCCGGCTCGGCGGGCGCGAGTCCTGCGACCGTCCGGTAGGCCCAGTCGATCATCGCGCCGTAGGCGTAGTGGTTGAACGAGATCATGCTGCCGCCGGAGTCGTGCGACCCGGCATCCATGTCTCCGGAGTGGATGCTGCCGTCCGGCTTGATGGCATCCCAGCGCTCCCAGACCGTCGTCGCCCCGCGGTCGACCTGGTAGAGCCAGCTCGGCGCATCGCGGCGCAGCAGCATGAGGTACGCCTCGTCGAGGTGCCCGGTGTTCGACAGCGCGAACAGCACGAGGGGCGTTCCGAGGAAGCCCGTCGATATCCGCCCGTTCTCGGCGCGGACGTTCGCGGCGAGGCCGTCCGCGATCGCGGCGCGCTCGCCCTCCGGTGCGATCGCGAACTCCAGCGCGAGCGCGGCACCGGTCTGCGTCGTCACGGCCTCGGCACCCCAGCGCTCCCATGTCGCCACCGCGACACGATCGGCGAGCGCGTCGTACCCGTCGCCGCGAGTCGCGTCGCCCACGAGTCGTTCGGCGCGCGCGAGCAGGCGGGCCGAGTGCACGTAGAACGCGTTCGCGACGTAGTCGCTGGAGACCTTCGCCTCCCACGGGCGCTCACCAGGGGCATCCGGATCGAGCCAGTCGCCGTACTGGAAGGGCTCGGTCGGCAGCACGACGCCGTCCCCGGCCCGGCGCCGCAGGTGCTCGACCCACCGGCGCATGCTGCCCAGTTGCTGGCGCAGCACCTCGTCGCTGCCGGAGGCCTCGTACACCGCCAGCGGGACGATCGTCGCGGCATCCGCCCAGCCGGCGCGGCCCATGTTGTCGACCGGCCCCTCGCCCATGCGCATGTCCTCGAAGCGGATGATGTCCGGCACCACGGACGCCACACCGCCCTCGTCGGTCTGGTCGGCCTCGAGGTCGCGCAGCCAGTTCCGCCAGAACGCCTCGGCATCCATCAGAGTGCTCGCCGTCGCGGCGAACGCCTGCGCGTCGCCGGTCCAGCCGAGCCGCTCGTCGCGCTGCGGGCAGTCGGTCGGGACCGACACGAAGTTGTCGCGCTGCGACCAGAACACGTTCGAGTGGAACCGGTCGAGCGCGTCGGATGCCGAGCGGAACGTCGACCGGGCCGGCAGGTCGCTCGAGATCGCGACCGCCGTGGCCGACACGACCTCGACGGGACCGGTGACCTCCGCGTGCTGGAAGCCGTGGAAGGTGAACTGCGGCTCGAGCACGTGCTCACCGTCGCGGTCGAGCGTGTAGGAATCGGTCGCCTTCGCGCTGCGCAGAGCTGCGGTGTGCAGATCTCCAGACGGCTCGAGGATCTCGGCGTGGCGGATGATGACGACGTCGCCGGCGCGGCCGCGCACCACCAGTCTCACCCAGCCGGAGATGTTCTGGCCGCTGTCGAACTGCACCGCGCCGTCGCGGTCGGTGCGGGTCATCTCGCGCTCCGCCACGATGCGGATCGGCGGTGCCGATCGCGGTTCGAAGCGGGCCGGGTCGGTCGGGATCACGGATGCCGCGATCCAGTCCGAGTCGTCGAAGGATGCCTCGTGCACGCCTTCCGCACGCAGGCGCAGATCGGTGACGGTGCCGTCGTAGATGCTCGCGGATCGGATGGCTCCGAAGCCGCCGCGCCACGTGTCGCCGGTCGCGACGAGCACGCCGGCCTCCGTGTCGATCTGCGCGATCGCGCCGGACCGGTCGCCGTAGATCCTGGTGCGGTTCGCGAATCCCATCCGCCCGCGGTACCAGCCGTCGCCGACCTCGAGCACGATGACATTGTCGCCCTCGCGCAGCAGCGTCGTGACGTCGATCGTGTCCATCAGCACGCGGGTGCCGTACGACGTCCACCCCGGTGTGAGCCGAGCGTCGCCGGCACGCTCGCCGTTGATCCAGGCATCCACGAGTCCGAGTGCGCTCAACCGGAGTCGCGCACGCTCGGGGAGGGTCTCGACCGTGAAGGTGGTGCGCAGCAGCGCCACCGGGCCTTCGACCTCGCTCGGGATGCCGATGACGGCGGCGCTGAGGTCATCGGCGTCCAGCCCCGCTTCGACGACGAGCTCGTCGCTCCATGCCGTCCATCCCGCCGCGGTGGCGATGCGCACGGCGAACGCTCGGCGCTCGCCCGACGCGAGATCGCCCGCCGGAATCGCCACCGAATCCGCGGAGGCGACCTCATCCGCCGGCACCAGTTCGTCGCCCGACGGCCCCGTGGCGAGCTGGTAGGCGAGCTGCTCGGCACCAGGGGTCGAGCTCTCGGTGCGCCACGTCAGCCGCAGCCCTGTGGGCGGGATGCCGAGAAGTTCCGCGCCATGCTGCGAGCGCAGCGAGACCACGCGCGTGGACGCGTCGAACTGCGTGAGGGGTGGGGTGGCCGCCATGGCGTCGTTCCTTCCACTGTGCGCGTCATCGCGCACGACTCATTTCGGAAACGATCGTTGACTCTCGCCTCGGATCGTCGTACCTTACGGGGAGTTGAATGGTTTCAACGCATCCCATTCAACAGCATGACGGCCTCGACGTCGAGACCGCAACCAAGAGTCAGCTTTTACATGGAGGTAGAAGGATGGACAGCACCCGTACCCGAAGGGTTCTCCTCGCCGCAGTCGGCGTCGCAGCCCTCGCAGTCCCGCTCGCCGCCTGCAGCACGGGCGATGGCGGCAGCGCCGACGGCAAGGTCGAGATCTCGTTCCTCACGCAGAACACCGGCACGAACATCGAGATCGCCGAAGCGCTCATCGAGGCGTTCGAGGCCGAGAATCCCGACATCACCGTCAAGCTGGAGTCCCAGCCGGCCGGCACCGAGGGCGACAACCTCATGAAGACCAAGCTCGCCACCGGCGAGATGGAGGACGTCTTCTATTACAACTCGGGTTCGCTCTTCCAGGCGCTCAACCCGGACCAGAACCTCGTGCCGCTCGACGACCAGCCCTGGGTCGGCGATCTCATCGACACGATGACCGCTGTGGTCTCGACCGAGAACGGCATCTACGGCGCACCGTTCGGCGCGACGCAGGCCGGAGCCGTCGTCTACAACAAGACGGTCTACGCGGATCTGGGTCTCGAGGTCCCGACCAGCTGGGACGAGTTCGCCGCGAACAACGAAGCGATCAAGGCCGCGGGCATCACCCCGGTCATCCAGACCTACGGCGACACCTGGACGAGCCAGCTGTTCATCCTCGGCGACTTCGGCAACGTGCTCGCTCAGGACGAGGACTGGGCCGACGAGTACACCGCCGGCAAGCGGAAGTACGCCGACGAGCCGGCGCTGCAGGGCTTCGCCAACCAGCAGGCCGGCTTCGAAGCGGGCTGGTGGAACCAGGACTACGCCTCAGCCGTGTACGACGACGGCGCCCGCATGGTGGCCACCGGTGAGGGTGCGCACTACCCGATCCTCACCGGCATCGTGTCGACGTTCCAGCAGAACTTCCCCGACGAGCTGGAGAACATCGGCGTCTTCCCGCTGCCGGCGCAGAACGCCGAGGACACGAAACTGACCGTGTGGCTGCCGAACGCGGTGTACATCCCGAAGACCACCGAGGGCGACAAGCTCGAGGCCGCGAAGAAGCTCATCGCCTTCATCAACTCGCCCGGTGGCTGCGAGGTGCAGACCACCGCGATGGTGCCCAGTGGACCGTTCGCGACCAGCGCGTGCGAGCTTCCGGACGACGTGCCCGGTCTGCTGACGGACATGCAGCCGTACTTCGACGAGGGAAACACCAACCCGGCGCTCGAGTTCCTGTCCCCCATCAAGGGACCGAACCTCGAGAACATCACGGTCGAGGTCGGCAGCGGCATCCGCCCGGCCGACGAGGGCGCAGCGCTCTACGACGAGGACGTGAAGAAGCAGGCCCAGCAGCTCGGACTCGACGGCTGGTGATCCGCTCCTGACCATGGTGCGGGCCCGCCCGGCGGGCCCGCACCTCCACCTCTTCGACGGAGACATCATGACCGCTGCCGTTTCAGCTCCCCCGGGGAAGCGCAAAGGCATCAAGAGCTCGTACCCGACGTGGTTCTACATCCCGTCCGCGGTGCTCTACATCGTCCTGTTCGCGATCCCCACGTTCGCCTCGTTCTACTTCAGCCTGACCCGATGGTCGCTCTTCGACATCGAGTTCATCGGCTTCGACAACTACGTCCAGTTCTTCACCGAGCCCATGCTCGTGCAGGGCTTCGTCAACACGTTCGTGTACGGCTTCGTGACCAGCGCACTCAAGGTCGTCCTGGGGCTCGCGCTCGCCCTGCTGCTGACCGGCTCGATCCTCGGTCGCGGCTACCTGCGCTCGACGATCTTCTTCCCCGTCCTCGTATCGACGGTCGGCATCGGCATCACCTTCAAGGTTCTGATGGACCCGTTCGATGGGCTCATCAACCAGACGCTGGCGCTCATCGGCATCCAGGGACCAGGGTGGCTCACCGACCCGGCGTGGGCTCTGATCTCGGTCGCCCTCGTGGACGTCTGGAAAGGCGTCGGCATCGCGACCCTCATCTTCATCGCCGGTCTCGTCGCCATCCCTCAGGAGTACTTCGAGGCCGCGAAGGTCGACGGTGCGAGTGCATGGCAGCGGTTCAAGAACATCACGCTGCCGCTGGTGCAGCCGGCGACGGCGACGGTCATCCTGCTGTCGCTCATCGGCGGTCTGCGGTCGTTCGAGCTCATCTGGGCGATGACCAGAGGCGGCCCGGGCTTCACGAGCGATGTGATCGCGTCGGTCATCTACAAGCAGTACCAGGCCGGCTTCTACGGTCTGTCCACGGCTGGCAACGTCGTGCTGTTCATCGTGGTGACGGCGATCATCGTGCCCATCCAATACATCCTCAACAAGAGGCAGGTGGAGTCATGACGCTCACCCGCACCATCACCACGGCCGGATCTTCCAAGGCGAAGATCGCCCGCTCCGACCGCCGCCCGATGACCCCGCGGCTGTTCTTCACCCGCTACGTCATCGGCATCATCGCGATCCTCGCGTCGATCGTCGTGTTCATCGTGCCGTTCGCGTTCATCTTCCTCACGGCCGTCAAGAATCCGCAGGAGGCGTCGCTCTTCGAGTTCTCGTTGCCCGCTCAGGGCTGGTACCTGTGGGAGAACATCGTCACTGTGCTGCAGGCACGGGACTGGATGCTGGTGACGGCGTTCATCAACTCCACCGTCCTGACGGTGGCGAGCGTGGCGATCATGGTCGTGTTCGCGGCGATGGTCGGCTACATCCTGCAACGACGGAAGTCGAAGTGGAACGCCGTCATCAACATCTTCGTGCTGGCCGGGCTCATCGTGCCGCCGGCCGTCGTCCCGACGATCTGGGTGCTGCAGGGCATCGGGCTGTTCAAGACCATGCCGGGCATGATCCTCATCGAGGCGACGTTCGGCCTGAGCTTCTGCATCCTGCTGTTCCGCGCGTTCGTCTCGACGATCCCGCGCGAGCTGGATGAGGCGGCCGTGATCGACGGCGCTGGTCCCCTGCGGCTGTTCTTCCAGGTCGTCATGCCGCTGCTGAAGCCGGTCGCGGTGACGGTGATCGTCGTGCAGTCGGTCGCGGTGTTCAACGACTTCACCGGTCCGCTGTACTTCCTTCCCGGTGACGCCAATGCCACCGTGCAGCTGACGCTGTACAACTTCCAGAGTCAGAGCCTCAGTCAGTGGAACCTGCTGTTCATGAACATCCTGCTGATCACGGTGCCGCCGCTGGTGATGTACGTCTTCTTCCAGCGTCAGATCGTCGCCGGAATGACCAGCGGCGCCGTCAAGGGCTGAGCGGTCTCAGAAGTACTCGGCCGGGATCGTGCCCCGGAGCCACGCGAGCTCGTTGTCGCGGATGAACACCGACAGCGACTCGTCGCGGGTCTGATCCCGGCCGAGCCAGTCGTCGAGGATCTCGATCAGTGCGTTCGCGGTGGCGATCGAGGGCGCGGCGACCACGGCATCCCACGCTGCGACGAACCCGTCAGGGCCGGTAACCTCGCGCACGAGCCGATGGATGTACTTCGGCCCTGGCATGAGGCGGTGCGCACTCGCCAGGGCGGCCCGCGCCGCGGCGAGGGTCAGATGCACGGCGGCGTGCTGGAGCAGGAACGGGTCGCCGTGCTCCTCGGCCTGACGCAGGAAGTAGCCGCCGTGCAGGTGCGCCTGGGCGATGTGCGAGCGGATCCGCCCCGCCCAGACCTCATCACCGAGCGTGCTGATCTTCTCGACCAGCGTCGCGAGTTCGTCGGAGCGGCTGAAGACCACCCTGGCTCCGGCGAACGAGGCACGGGTCGGATCGTCGGCCCGGTCGACGGCCGTGCGCAGGTAGGCGAGATCGGCGAGCTTCACGTCGATGTACGAGCCGGGGTAGTCCATGTCGTACCGGTCGATCCACGCCCAGCGGTCCTCGCCCGTCGAGCGCGCGAAGGCCTCCGGGGTGACGACGAGGTACACGTCGACATCGGAATCCGCCCGTTCCGTGCCGCGGGCCACCGATCCGATGACCACGACCCCGACCGTGTCGGGATCCGCGGCGACCTGCGCGACGTAGGCGTCCAGCGCCCGTTGCTGCTGCTCCATAACGAGACACCGTAGCGCCTGGTCGCGCAGGTCACCGCGTCAGCGCATCCGGCGCCGCCGGATTCCGACCAGGAGCAGCGCGCCTGCGGCGAGCAGCGCGGCCCCGATCACGACGCCGATCGTCACGTCCACGCCCGTCGCCGGCAGGATGCCGGCGGCCGGCGCCTTCGTGATCGTGAACGTCTCGGACAACACCGACAGCCCGGAGGCGCCGATCGCTTCGAGCTCGTGCGCGCCGACCTCGACGTCCTCGGGGATGTCGAGGATTCCCGTGAGCGTTCCGTCGGCGCCCACCGTGAGCGTCTCGTCGAGCGGCATCGGCGTGGAGTGCAGAACGAAGCGCACCTCTTCGCCGACCTGGAAGCCCGTGAACTCGACCTGCATCCGTCCGCCGGGGACGAGCGCCGATCCCGGCGCGGCCGTCACGGTTCCGTGCGGCTGGACGGCGGGTTCTTCGGGGTCGACCGGACCTTCGGCGTCGGACCCGCCGTCGGAGCCCGTGTCCGAACCACCGTCCGAGCCGGTGTCCGAGCCTGCGTCGCCCGGTTCGCCGGGAGTCTCGCCGCCGGTGTCGCTGTCGCCCGGCTCTCCTGGCGTTCCCCCTGCGTCCGCGTCGCCGGGGTCGACACCCGCATCAGCGTCACCCGGGTCGGCACCGGCGTCGCCGTCACCCGGATCAGCACCGGCATCGCCGTCACCCGGATCAGCACCGGCATCCGCGTCACCCGGATCCGCATCGCCGTCACCCGGCTCCCCAGGCTCGCCCGGCGTCCCGCCGCCGACCGCAGCCGACTGGAAGGTGCGCACCTCGGAGTACTCGGTTCCGCCGTGCGGGCCGGTCGCGACGACATACCAGCCGTGCTCGCCCTCGGCCAGGTCGCTCCAGGTGGCCGACGTCTGCGTGCCGGAGGCGACTCCGGTCTGCGCGCCGATCTCCTGCGCGGTGAGGATCTCGGCGCGGAACGAGTCGGCAGCCAGCGTCTTCTCACCGGGGACGATGCCCGCGGTCGCGTACGGGATCTCGAACTCCTGCATCCCTGCCGGGTCGTTCAGCGACGGCTCATCGGAGTCGAAGTCGGCCAGCGACGGAGAGTAGGTGCGGATGATGATCCGCTGGCCCTCGTTGTCGAAGTGCGCCAGGCGCAGGTATCCCAGACCGCCTTCCGGCAGCCCCTGGTAGTCGAACAGCATCGAGTACACCGTGCGGTCGGCGACCCCGTCGCCGTCGTCATCGATCTCGTCCGTGCGCGTGTAGGCATCGTGATAGTGCCCCGAGCTGACGGCGAAGACGTTGGCGTTGGGCGTCACGACCTCGTCGAACACACGCTGCGGGAACGGCCCGAGGCCGCCCGTGGTCAGCATGTACTCGTGCAGGTTGATCCAGACCTTGCGCTCGGGGTAGCGCTGGATCACCTCGTTCATCCACGCGATGTCCTCGCTGTTGTCCGTCACGTCGTTCGGCGTCGGCCAGCCCATGTAGATCATCAGGAAGTCGATGCCGCCGGCCGACACGAGGTCGTAGTGTCCGCGGTTGTCCTTGTACGACTCGCCGTACCACGGGTTGCCCGCGTAGCGCGCCTCGCCGAAGTGCTCGGAGTACTGCGTGTAGTCCGCGTCGTGACCGCCGACATCGTGGTTGCCCGCGAGGACGCCGTAGGGCAGACCGGCCTCGTCGAGCATCGTGTACGCCGCATTCGCGTTGTCCCACTGATGCGCATCGGTGTGCACGTTCACGATGTCGCCGTTGTGGATCATGTACTGCAGGTTGAGGTTCTCCCGCTGCTCCAGCAGGAACTCGTGGATCGCGAGCTGGTGCGGGTAGTAGTCGTCGGTCTCGTTGTAGTACTGGGTGTCGCTCTCGATCGCGATCGTGAAGTCGTACGCATCGCGCGGTGTGGCCTCGGGGTGGTACGGAGCCACCTCGCTCGCGCGCGTCGAAAGGTCGTCGGCGGAGAATCCGTCCGAATGCTGGACAAGGGCGGTGAGCACGCCGTCCACGACATGGCCGTCGACCGGGACCAGCGCTTCGAGCGCGAACTCGGGTGTCTCCGCCGTCGTCAGGTGCTGAGCGACCTGCTCCCAGGCGCCGTCGACGGTGCGGACGTACAGGATCACCTTCGCTCCGGCATTGGCGGTACCGCGCCAGTCCACCCGCGCAAGGGCACCCGTGCCGACATCGGCCGACACCGCCATCGTGTAGAGCTGGTAGGGCAGACCGGTCGCGGCCGTCGTCTGGACGTTCACGCCGTCGGTGCCCAGCAGCGCGGCGAGATCCTCCTCGCCCAGGACCTCACCCGCGGTGCGGTCCTGGGTCTGGGAGTCGGAGACGATTCCGCGGCTGATGGTGAGCCCCTCATCACCCGGCGCGTAGCTCTGGCCTGCGCGGAAGCTCACATCCAGCGCGTCGCCCTCAGCGGATGTCGGGGTGGCGGTGAGCTCGGCGGTGTCGCCCTCGAGGATCTCGCCGTCGGTCGGCCCATCGAGTCGGATCGCCGGCTGCTCGTCGGCCGTCTCGAAGGCGACCGATGTCGTGGCGGTGTTGCCGACGGCATCCGTGGCGGTGAACTCGGCGACGTGCGCGCCCGGCGCGAGCCCGAGCGAGGACGTCGCGAGCGGCAGTGCGATCGGAACGCCGTCCAAGACTCCCGAGATCTCGGCAACGCCGGATCCGGCATCCGTCGCCGCGGCATCCACGACGAGGTGCCCCCGGTACTTCTCGCCGTCGACGACCGTCGGCTCGATGACCGGCGCGGTGTTGTCGACGACCACGGTCCTGGTCGCGTCATCCGCACCGGCGCGGGCGGTGACGGCGTGGTCGCCGTCCTCGACCGAGGTCGTGTCCCAGATGGTCGATACCGACGTGAACGCGTCATCCGGAATCGTGAAGGTCGCGAGGAACGACACCAGCGAGGCGTCGCTGAACGCGATCCGTTCGGACGGGGCGGGGCAGTCCGCGAACGCCGGACCGGTGACCTGCCCGTTCTCCTCCTTGGTCGTCGCACAGGCATCCGGCCGCAGCACGCGGCCGTCGGGCAGGGCGAGGCGCAGGTTCTGCGCGGCGAAGTCGTCGTTGTTCTCGTTGACGTCCGCGTTCGGCCATGCCTTGGTGCCAGCCGTGATCGACAGCGTGATCTGCTCCCCCGGTGCGACGCGTTCGACAGGGACCGTCGCGTCGACCGTCACGATGCGCGCGTAGTAGCCCTCGTCGAAGATCTTCAGAACCTCGTCGCCGAGCTTGACGCCGTTGCGGAAGAAGGCATCGGTGTTCGTCGCCTCGAAGGCGAAGACCGGACCCGTTTCCAGCGACGCGACCGCGTCGTCGACCTCGGCACCGTCGATCTCGAGCGTCACGTCGTCGCCCGTCGCGGACACGCGAACGGGGCCGGCGACGAACTGCCCGTCCGTCAGGTTGAGGCGCACCGGCTCCGGCTCGCCGTCGACGAGTTCGACGCGCACCGGGCCCAGCGTGCTCTGCTGCAGTCCGTCGCTCGCCGTGACCGAGTACTCGATCCACCGCTTGCCGAACAGGTCGGCCGCCGGCACGGAGTAATGGAACCGGTCCGCCGCCTCGACCGTGAGGTTCCGGCTCTGGGTCGCGCCCAGATTGTCGACCAGCTCGAGCGTCACAGAACGGACCAGCACATCGTCCGTGACCGCGAATCCGAGATCGAGCGCTGAAGTGTCGGGCACATCGGAGCCACCGGTGAGATCTTCGATGGCGGGTGCGGTTCCTGCCGCCGGCGCCGCCACGAAGGATGCCGGAACCTGGCCGGCGCTGACGAAACCCGGCGTGGGCGCCGCGAGCGCCATCATCGTCTGGATCGTGCCGTCCGGAGCCTCGGGCGCCCACAGGTGCGCGCCCTCGCCCGGGTTCCAGCCGTACTGGATCCCCGTGTCGGCCGTGGTCTGGTCGTTGTCGAAGTAGTACGCGCGGCTCACGTCATGGCCGGTATCGGTGGCGACCTGGATGCCGCGGGATCCGCCGTTCGCCATTCCGCCGTTGAAGAGCTGCACGATGCCCTCGCCGAGCACGAGGTCGGTGCCGAACGCCTCGTTGAAGTCGGCGACCGTGAGCCCGCTCGCAACCCCGACCGGGTTCACGATCCACGCGACGAGCGTGCCGCCGGCGGGGATCACGACATCTTCCGGCGATGACGGCCACAGGGTCGCGTTGAGCGTGACCGGTGTCGTGAGCGCGTTGTCGGTGTAGAGGTAGCTGAGCGTGTAGTCACTGAAGTCGACCGGTGCGTCCGACGCGTTGAAGACCTCGACGAATTCGAAGGCATCCGCGCCGTCGACATTCGCCGTGTCGGGGGCCAGCTCGGTGATCTGCAGCAGCGGTGCCGCGAGTGCAGGGTCGGTGGGGCGGTCCGGGTCGGGGCCGACCGGGTCCGGCCCCGGCTCCTCCGCACCGCCCGGGCGCACCAGCTGCGCCGGGTCGACCGTGCCGGGGGTCGGCGTGATCATGACCTTCTCGACCGAGACCGCCCCCGCGGCCGGGACCGTGTACTGCTCGGACAGTCCCTTGCCGGCGACGCGGTCGTAGTCGACGCCCGAGACCAGCGTCGATCGGTCGCCCTGGAACAGGCGGAACTCGCGCGCACCGGTGTTGGCGAATCCGCCCTGACCGATCACGTGGAAGAGCGGGTAGGCGGATGCGGCGTCGCCGTAGTGCGCGCGAAAGTCCGCATCCGCGAGCTGCCACTGCCCCACGGCGGCATCCCCGGTGCCGACCGCATATCGCAGCCAGAACACGGCGGAGCTCCTGGCGGGGATCATGACATCGGCGAGCGCGGTCTCTGTGCCCGGCTCGACCACGGACAACCAGCCGGACGTGTTGTACCGCAGCGCGTAGTCGGCGAAGTCGATCGGCGCGTCGGTCGTGTTCGCGACCTCGAAGAACTCGAAGTAGTCCTGATCGGATGGGGTGCCCGCGGTGTCGGGCATGATCTCGGTGATCACGAGCTCGGGGAGCGCTTCAGCGGCGGATGCCGGCGCCGCGATGCCGATACCTGTTGCGGCGATGGCGAGGGTGGCCGCGCCGGCGAGGACAGCACGAAGTCGGGTGAGAACGGGGTGGGTCACGAGAGTTCAGCGAATCGCGAACGGCTGAACCGCTCCCCCTTCGTGGGGAAACGAAGGATGAACCGGAGGTGGCTCGTGACTGAAGCGCGTGCGATGTTGCACGATCGGCGGTCGCCCTCTAATCTTGAAACGATTCATCCATCAATCGAGGAGCACGTCGACGATGACCTCCCCCACCCGGGTCTGCTTCCAGTTGCAGGTCCGCCCAGAACTGCTGGACGAGTACCTCGCACGGCACTCCCCCGTGTGGCCCGAGATGCTCGCCGAGATCGCGGCATCCGGGCGGCGCAACTACTCGCTGTTCCTCGGCGAGGGCGGCACACTCATCGGCTATTACGAGACGGACGACGACGACGCCGCGCAGGCCTACCTCGCCGCGTCCGAGGTCGCCGGCCGCTGGGAGGCCGAGATGTCCCGCTTCTTCGTCGGGCTCGACGGCCGCCCGGACCAGGCCGCGACCCCGCTCACCGAAGTCTTCAATCTGGCGGATCAGCTTTCCGCCGCAGCATCCGAATCCGCAGAAAGCGAGTGATCATGTCCGCCCTCTCCCCAGAGAACCTTGCCGCCCTCGAGCAGCAGGGCATCGAGCTGCCCAGTTGGGCGTTCGGCAACTCCGGCACCCGGTTCAAGGTGTTCGGCACCCCCGGTACGCCTCGCGATCCGTTCGAGAAGATCTCGGATGCCGCCCAGGTCAACGCCTACACCCGGCTCGCGCCGTCCGTCGCACTGCACATTCCGTGGGACATGTGCGACTTCGCCGACCTGCGCAAGCACGCCGAGGACCTCGGCGTCGAACTCGGAACGATCAACTCCAACACGTTCCAGGACGACGAGTACAAGTTCGGTGCACTCACGCACGAGGATGCCGCGGTGCGCCGGAAGGCGATCGACCACCACCTCGCATGCATCGACGTCATGGACGAGACCGGCTCGCGCGACCTGAAGATCTGGCTCGCGGAGGGCTCGAACTACCCCGGTCAGGCCGACATGCGCGGGCGCCAGGACCGGCTGCACGACTCGCTCGAGCAGATCTACGCGCGCCTCGGCGACGACCAGCGCCTCGTGCTGGAGTACAAATTCTTCGAGCCGGCGTTCTATCACACGGACGTTCCTGATTGGGGCACCTCGTACGCCCAGGTGAGCGCCCTCGGCGAGAAGGCGATGGTGTGCCTCGACACCGGCCACCACGCGCCTGGCACGAACATCGAGTTCATCGTCATGCAGCTGCTGCGCCTGGGCAAGCTGGGCTCGTTCGACTTCAACTCGCGCTTCTACGCGGACGACGACCTCATCGTGGGTGCCGCCGACCCGTTCCAGCTGTTCCGCATCCTGTTCGAGGTCATCCGCGGCGGCGGCCTGAACAACCCCGATGTGGCCTTCATGCTCGACCAGTGCCACAACGTCGAGGACAAGATCCCCGGCCAGATCCGCTCGGTCCTGAACGTCCAGGAGATGACAGCCCGTGCGCTGCTCGTCGACCGCGACGCCCTGACCGCGGCGCAGCGCTCGGGCGACGTGCTGGCTGCGAACGCCGTCTTCATGGACGCGTTCTACACGGATGTCCGTCCTGCTCTGGCAGAGTGGCGCGAGAGCCGGGGCCTGAACGCCGACCCCATGGCGGCGTACGCGGCATCCGGCTACCAGCAGAAGATCGCCGAAGAGCGCGTCGGCGGCGTCCAGGCCGGCTGGGGCGCCTGACCCCACAGACCCGCCGGGGACACGGGATGCCGATCTCCGTGTCCCCGGCGTTCTCTCCGAGAGGAACTGAATGACCACGCCCTATGCAGCAGCCGACGGACTCGTGCGCGTGTACCCCGCACCGGAGCCGGACGGCACCGGACTCGTCTGGGCCCACGGCGGCGGCTTCCTGTTCGGCGACATCGACATGCCCGAATCCGACTGGGTCGCCCGCCAGCTCGCCGCCCGCGGGACGACCGTCGTCTCGGTCGACTACCGGCTCGCGCCGGTACCCGAGGGCTTCCACCCCGGGGTGGAGGAAGCGCCGGGGCACATCTATCCGGCCGGGTCCGACGACATGGTCACGGCGATCCGCTGGACGCGCGAGCACGCCGATGAGCTCGGCATCTCGGTCGACGCGCTCGCCGTCGGCGGGACGAGCGCCGGCGGCAATCTCGCGGCCGGAGCCGCGCTCCGCCTCGCCGGCACCGACGAGGCGCCGGCGCTCGCGCTGCTCGCCTACCCGACGCTGCTCGCAGTTCAGCCCGCTCCGGATGCCGAGCTGCGCGCCGCCCTGGACGCGAACCCCGACGCGGATCGCTTCCCGCCGGAGGTCGTGCTCGGCATGTACGAGAACTACCTCGGCGGGTCGGCCGACGACGCACCGCTGCCAGCTGTGCCTGGCGATGCCACGGCATCCGATCTGGCGCACTACCCGCCGACGTTCATCGTCAACGGCGACACGGACGAGCTTCGGGTCTCCGGTGAGTTCTTCGCCGCGACCCTCGCCACAGCCGGCCGCGAGGTCGAGGTCCTCACCGAACCGGGCACGCAGCACGGTCACCTCAACCGGCCGGAGGAGCCGGCCGCGACGCGCACGATCGAGCGGTTCGCCACGCGACTCAGGGCCCTGATCGCCTAGACGGCGGGCCGGGATGCGCCGGCTCAGCGCTCGGGGATCCAGTTCCCGTGCAGGCCGAGCGGGACGCGCGCCGGCAGATGCACGCGGGCGAGGGGCTCGCCGCTGAAGTCCTGCGCGGAGAGCACGACGAGGTCCGCGGCGCCGCGCTCTGGGTCGTGGACGTAGAGCAGGTTGTACCCGTCGTCCTCAGCGGTCGCATTCGCCGCCGGGACGAACACGGCCTCGCCAGCGGCGGCATCGCGCCCGAACTCGTGCGCCTCGGTCGTCCCGGTCAGCAGGTCGTGCTTCAGGATCGCGTTCGAGAACCCCTCATCGGGGCGGTCGGGCTCCGTGACGCTGGTCGGGGCGTACAGCTCCGTCGACGCCGAGTATCCGAACCGGTACGGGCGACCAGCGTGCCGGCCGTTCATCCGCGGGAAGTCCTGCGGCCTGTCGTGGAGCAGCTCGGTGCGGACCTTCCCCGCGGCGAGATCCACGGTCCAGCGCTCCAGGACCGGGCGCCCAGCGCCGATGTCGAGAAGGCTGAACACGCCGCGGTGCACGACGACGTCGGCGACGATCCTGCCGGCCTCTTCGTAGGCGTTGAGAGTGTGCCCGACCATGCCGGGCGGCAAGTCCATCCACCGCACGACGCCTCCGGCCCGCGGCATGACGCCGACCTGGGTCGGCAGATCGTGGTTCCAGCCGAAGGGGACGCCGGTGGCGAAGAGCTCGGGATTGAACACCACGGGTGAGGTGTAGATAAGCACGAAGTTGTCGGTGAGGCCGAAGTCGTGCAGATACGGCATGGTCGGCGCGGGAATGTTCGTCGTGCGCTGCACGCCGCCGCCCGGTTCGAACACGATGTGCTGGATGAAGTCCACGCCGTAGCGGAACGCCAGGGAGTGCATCTCGCCGGTCCGGTGGTCGTACTTGGTGTGGGCGTTGGCGGTGAAGCCCTCCGGGGTCCCGCCCAGATCGGAGACGCCGACGGTGTCGAGCTCGCCGGTCAGTTCGTAGGGCGCGATGCCGCCTTCGATCAGTGCGTAGAAGCGCCCGCCGTGCCCGGCGACCTGCACGTTCGGAGCGAAGTCGAACCGCTCGTCGACCGGTCGACCGCGGCGCGGCTCGCCCAGGCGGTCCGCCACGGAGGCCGAGCGCACCCAGCGGTTCCGGTACCACTCCGCACGTCCGTCGCGCAGCCGGACGCCGTGCACCATGCCTTCGCCGAGCGTCCACAGGTGCGCCGAGGCGTCCTCCAACCCGAGCGGATTGGGGCCGATGCGCAGGTAGCGCCCATCGAGGTCCTCGGGGATCTTCCCGGTGACCGGCAGGTCGAAGGCGGTGATCTCTTCTGTGACCGGGGCGAAGTTGCCTCGGGTGTATCGCTCGAGTCGCACGGTGGTTCCTCTCATCGGTTTACACGAACGTATCACACGTTTGTATAAACAGTGGAGGCGTCGCATAGGATCAGGAGCATGGGACACCGGGAGGACCTGCTCGAAGGCGCCAAGCGCTGCCTGATCGAGCGCGGCTACAGCCGGACCACCGCCCGCGACATCGTCGAGGCATCGAGCACCAACCTCGGCTCGATCGGCTACCACTACGGCACGAAGGACAAACTCCTCCTCCAGGCGATGATCGAGCTGTCCGGCGACCTGGCCGAGACGATGATCACGGTCGGCACCGGAGCGGATGCCGACGACGCCGGAGAACGGCTCCGCACGTTCTGGTCGGGAATGATCGACTCCTTCCGGCACGACCGCGCCCTGTGGAAGGCGAACCTCGAGATCCTCACGCAGACGCTGCACGACGATGAGCTGCGCCAACGGCTCGCGGATACGCAGGAGCGCGGACGCGTCGGCCTCGGCGAAGCGTTCCCCTCGGCAGGCGGCGACGCCGGTCGCGCCGCCGGTGCGATTCAGTTCGCCCTCATCACGGGCGTGATGACCCAGCATCTCGTCGACCCCGACCGCGCCCCCACCGCCGATGACGTCATCGCCGGACTGCGGGCGATCGCCGCAGTGCGCTGACGGCGCGGATAGATTCCTCTCATGGCGCTCTCCGGCAACCTCGACGCACAGCGTCGCAGAGACGAACTCGTCGAGCTCGCGAACGCTCCGCGCGGCGTGATGATCGACGCGGCGGCCGAGTTGTTCGCGGTATCGCCCATGACGATCCGCCGCGATCTGCTCGAACTCGAGGCCGAGGGCCGGGTGCGCCGCGTGCGCGGCGGCGCGACGGCGGCGCCGCGCGCTCGCCCGTTCGATGCGCGCCGGGCGATCCGCGCGACGGCCAAGCGCACGATCGCCGAGAAGGCGCTGCAGCTGGTTCCGACGGCCGGGAGCATAGCGCTGGACGCATCGACGACGGTGAGCATGCTCGCCTCGGCGATCGGGCCACGCTCCGGGTTGACCGCCTACACCAACTCGTTCGAGAGCTTCCAATTGCTGCAGCCCTTCGAGGGGGTCAGCGCGGTGATCTCGGGCGGCACGGCCGAGCCGACGACGGGCAGCCTCGTCGGCCCCCTCGCACGGCGCAGCATCCGCTCGGTGTACTTCGACATCTTCTTCTCATCTGCGGATGCTCTGGACAGCGACGACGGGACCTCAGAGGTCTCTGTGGAGGAGGCAGAGCTCAAGCAGGCCATGGCCACGAATGCGGCGACCACCGTCGTTCTGATCGATTCGAGCAAGCTGCAGCGCCGATCGGTGGCGCGCGCACTCGAACTGCACGAGATCTCCGTGCTGATCACCGAACTCGAACCACGCGACGAGCGACTGGACCCGTATCGCGGGATCACCGACATCCGCTGAGCCCTTTCGGTCGATGTTCGTATTGTGTTATATTTCACATGATCTAACAGCCCGACCGCGTGGGTCGTGCATCGTTCCTGTCTTGGAGAGCTCATGACCAACGCCACCGCCGCCGCACTCATCGCACGGTCGAACCGCCTCGGCGCCGACCCGAAGAACACCAATTACGCGGGCGGCAACACCTCCGCGAAGGGCACCGAGACCGATCCGGTGACCGGCCAGCCCGTCGAGCTGCTGTGGGTCAAGGGCTCCGGCGGCGACCTGGGCACGCTGAAGGAGTCCGGCCTCGCGGTGCTGCGCCTGGACCGCATGCGCGCGCTCGTCGACGTGTACCCGGGTCTTGACCGCGAGGACGAGATGGTCGCCGCGTTCGACTACTGCCTGCACGGCAAGGGCGGCGCGGCTCCGTCGATCGACACCGCGATGCACGGTCTCGTCGACGCGGCGCACGTCGACCACCTGCACCCCGACAGCGGCATCGCGATCGCCACGGCGGCGGACGGCGAAGAGCTGACCGCGACCATCTTCGGCGACAAGGTCGTGTGGGTGCCGTGGCGCCGCCCCGGCTTCCAGCTCGGCCTCGACATCGCTGAGATCAAGAAGGCGAACCCGCAGGCGATCGGCTGCATCCTCGGCGGACACGGCATCACCGCCTGGGGCGACACGTCCGAGGAGTCCGAGGCCAACTCGCTGTGGATCATCGACACCGCGGCCGCGTACATCGAAGCCAACGGGAAGGCTGCGCCGTTCGGCGGCGTCCGCGCCGGCTTCGAGGCACTGCCGGATGCCGAGCGACGCGAACGCGCGGCATCGCTGGCCGCCACGATCCGCGGCATCGCCTCGCACGACAAGCCCATGGTCGGCCACTTCACGGATTCCGACGTCGTGCTCGACTTCCTCGCGTCCGAGCGCGCACCCGAGCTCGCTTCTCTCGGCACGAGCTGCCCCGACCACTTCCTGCGCACGAAGGTCAAGCCGCTGATCCTCGACCTCCCGGCGACGGCATCCCTCGAGGACCAGATCGCCCGACTGCACGAACTGCACGAGGAGTACCGCGCCGACTACCAGGCGTACTATGACGCGCACGCGACGGCGGACTCCCCCGCGATCCGCGGCGCGGACCCGCTCATCGTCCTGATCCCCGGCGTGGGCATGTTCTCCTACGGTGCGAACAAGCAGACCGCCCGCGTCGCCGGCGAGTTCTACGTCAACGCGATCAACGTCATGCGCGGCGCAGAGGCGCTCTCGACCTATTCCCCCATCTCGGATGCCGAGAAGTTCCGCATCGAGTACTGGGCGCTCGAGGAGGCCAAGCTGCAGCGGATGCCGAAGCCGAAGTCCCACCAGGGCCGCATCGCGTTCGTCACGGGCGCGGCATCCGGCATCGGCAAGGCCATCGCCACCCGGCTCGCGGCCGAGGGCGCCTGCGTCGTCGTCGCCGACCTCGACCTCGAGAAGGCGCAGACCGCGGCGGCCGAACTCGGGAACACGGATGTCGCGATCGGCGTCGCCGCGAACGTCGCGGATGCCGACGCCGTGCAGGCCGCGCTGAACGAGGCCGTGCTGGCCTTCGGCGGCGTCGACCTCGTCGTGAACAACGCCGGCCTTTCGCTGTCGCGTCCGCTGCTGGAGACCACCGAGAAGGACTGGGACCTGCAGCACGACGTCATGGCCAAGGGGTCGTTCCTCGTGTCGAAGGCTGCGGCCAAGGTGCTGATCGATCAGAAGCTCGGCGGCGACATCATCTACATCTCGTCGAAGAACTCCGTCTTCGCCGGCCCGAACAACATCGCCTACTCCGCGACCAAGGCCGACCAGGCTCACCAGGTGCGGCTGCTCGCGGTCGAGCTCGGCGAGTTCGGTATCCGCGTCAACGGCATCAACCCGGACGGCGTTGTCCGCGGCTCCGGCATCTTCGCCTCCGGGTGGGGCGCGAACCGCGCGGCCACGTACGGCGTGGCGGAGGAGGACCTCGGCCAGTTCTACGCGAACCGCACGATCCTCAAGCGCGAGGTCGTCCCCGAGAACGTCGCCGACGCGGTGTTCGTCCTCACCGGCCCGGAGCTGAGCCGCACGACGGGCCTGCACATCCCGGTCGACTCCGGCGTCGCCGCGGCGTTCCTGCGATGACTGACATCCGCGCGGTCGCCGCGGTCGACCTCGGAGCGACGTCGGGGCGGGTCATGATCGGGCGGGTCGGACCCGACACGCTCGAGCTCGAGCTCGTCACCCGGTTCACCAACGGCCCCGTCGAGCGCGCAGACGGACTGCACTGGGACTTCGATGCCCTGTACGGTCACATCGTCGACGGACTCGCCGAGGCTGTCCGCCGGGAGCCGTCGATCGAGAGCATCGGCATCGACTCCTGGGCGGTGGACTACGGTCTGCTGCGCGACGGCGCACTGCTCGCGGAGCCGTTCCACTACCGCGACGAGCGCAGCGAGCGCGGGGTCGCCGAAGTGCACACGATCGCCCCCTTCACCGAGCTGTACCAGCGCAACGGCTTGCAGTTCCTGCCGTTCAACACGCTGTACCAGTACCGCGTGGACACCGCCCTCGCGGACGCCGACGGCGCGCTCCTCATCCCCGATCTCATCGCCTACCTGCTCACCGGGGCACGTGTCGCCGAGCGCACGAACGCCTCGACGACCGGGCTTCTCGGGGTCGAGTCGTCGGAGTGGGATCTGGAGCTCGCCGAGCGTCTCGGCATCCCGTCCGGCATCCTCCCGCCGCTCGTCGACCCTGGCGTCGTGATCGGGACGCTGCGTCCCGATCTGACCGAGCGCATCGGCAAGGACCTTCCCGTCGTCGCCGTCGGCTCGCACGACACGGCATCCGCTGTCGTGGCCGTGCCGCTGTCGACGCCGGATTCGGCGTACATCTCGTGCGGCACGTGGGGCCTGGTCGGCGTGGAGATCGCGGAGCCGGTGCTGACGGATGCCGCACGCGCGGCGAACTTCACGCACGAATTGGGCGTGGACGGCCGGTTCCGGTTCCTGCACAATGTCACCGGCCTCTGGCTGCTGAGCGAAACGGTGCGGGCCTGGGAGGCGGAGGACGCCTCCTCGATCGACCTGTCAGAGCTGCTGGATGCCGCGGCGGCGGTCTCCGGAGACATCCCCCTTTTCGATGCGAACGACCCATCGCTGAGCGCACCGGGCGACATGCCGGCGCGCATCGCCGCCGTGCTGACGTCCGGTGGTTCGGCAGTGCCGGCCGACCGCGCGGCCTTCGCGCGCACGATCGTCGAGTCGATCGCGCAGGCCTTCGCGGATGCCGTGCAGACGGCCGGAGATCTCTCCGGTCGTGAGATCGACGCCATCCACCTGGTGGGCGGCGGATCGCTGAACCGGCTGCTGTGTCAGGCGACCGCCGATCGTTCAGGCGTGCCGGTGCTCGCCGGCCCCGTCGAGGCGACCGCGCTCGGCAACGTGCTCGTGCAGGCGCGCGCCCTCGGCGCTGCTCCGGCGACCCTCGAAGAGCTGCGCACGCTGGTCGCGCGCACACATCAACCGGTCCGGTACGACCCGCGCTGAGCACTCCTCTTCTCGTTCGTTGAACGAGCCCCGCCTCCTCGCTCAACGAACGAGGGGAACGGCGCCGTCCTCGCTCAACGAGCGAGGGACACCGGGCGAGCAGAGAGGACGACCTCCGCCGGCGCGAAACTCTCAGCCGACGCCGTGACGCGCACCTCGGCATCCGGATCGCGACGCACGATCGCCAGCAGACGCCCGTCATACGTCGTCGCCGACGGACCGGCGAACGACTCCTCGGTGCGGGCGCGGCCGGATCCGATCCCCGCCAGTTCACCGCCCGAGACCGACACGGTCACGCGTGCGTCCTGGTCGGCGACGACGGTGCCAGCGGCATCCTCGAGAGTGATCGCGATGTAGGCGAGCTCGGCGTCGCCGCCGTCCTCCACGCGTGCGACGAGCGCGGCGGAGCCGGCCGTGACGAGCGCCGACCGGCCGATCTCGGCCCCCGACCGATACGCGACCGCGGACAGTTCTCCCGGTTCGTATGACGTCTCGAATCGCGCGATGAGAGGACGCGGCGCCCCCACCGGGATGCGCGCGACCGGCACGCCGTTGCGGCGCAGTTCGACCTCGTCGGCATCCGCGTAGACGTCGACAGAGACGGGTGATCCGGCCGGGACGCTCCAGCTCCAACTCGAGACCACGTCGTCCCAGGACCAGGGCGTCTTCGTCGTCGGTCGCCCGTGGTGCTGCGGCCGATGCACGGCGATCACCGGTTCGGTGCGCAATCCGAACGCGATCTCGCGGTAGTGCGATGCCGGCAGCCTGTACCCGGTGATGTCGATGTCGCCGCACTGGGCGAGCAGATACGGGTAGGGGCCCGCGGTTCCGGTCGGCTCGTACCCGTCGACGTCGGTGTAGTCGACGCGACCGATCCCCGCCTCGCCGATGTAGTCCCAGCCCGTCCACGTGAAGTCGCCGATCACGTGCGGGAGCCGTGTCACGGCTTCCCAGAGCGAGGCGATCCGGTCGGGGAACGTCTCGGACCCGACGATCACCCGGTTCGGGAAGAGCTCGGCATCCAGCTCGTAGCGTGAATCCGCATAGTTGAACCCGACGACATCGAGCACGGCGGCGGATTCCTCGATCGAGTCGGTCACGAGCGCTGACGCGTTCATGCGCGCCATCTGCTCTCCCATGTCGGCCATCATGGTATTCGCATCGGATGCCTCGGCCGACGCCATCGCGGCCTGCAGCTGCTCGAGGTTCGCGATGATCCCGTTGATGCCGTTGGTCACGAAACGACTCGGGTCGAGTCGGCGGAACTCCTCGGCGAGGCGCCTGCTCCAGGTCGCCCCGTGCGGCGTAGCGAGCTCGAGGATCTCGTTGCCGATCGAGTACAGGATGACGCTGGGGTGGCCGATGTCCTTCGCCACCAGAGCCGCGACATCTCTCCGCCAGCGCTCTTCGAACCCGAGCGACGAGTCGAACGCGGTCTTCGACTTCGTCCACACGTCAGTCAGCTCGTCCATCACGAGCATGCCGTGCCGGTCGCACGCCTCGAGCAGCGCGCGACTGGCGGGGTTGTGGGCGCTGCGGATCGCGTTGAACCCTGCTTCCTTGAGGATCCGCACGCGACGGTCCTCCGCCGCTGCGACCGAGACCGCTCCGAGCGGACCGTTGTCGTGGTGGATGCAGGCGCCGCGGAGATCGACGGTCTCGCCGTTGATCCGCAGGCCGTGCGCCGTGTCGAGCTGCATGCGGCGGATGCCGAGCACCGTCTCGTCCTGATCGACGGGATGTCCGTCGAGCGTCGCGAGGATCGTGCGCACCCGGTACAGGTGCGGGGCATCAGGGCTCCACAGCCGAGGGGCGCTGACCGGAACGCGGACGCGGCCCACGGCATCCGTGCCCGGCAGGATCGTCACCGGAGAGGTGCCCGATGCGACCTCGATGTCGCCGTCGTCGACGACCGTCCAGCTCAGGCGCCGGGTCGCCGTGTGCCGGGTGCCGTTCTCGACGCGTGTCGAGATCTCGACGATCGCCCGTTCCACATCGATGTCGGATGCCGCAGCCCTCGTGCCGTCGAGCGCGATGTGCACCGGATCGCCGACGATGAGGTGGACGGGCCGGTAGATGCCGCCGCCGGTGTACCAGCGGCTGTCCCGGTGCACGCGCGCCTCGACGACGATCGTATTCGGCTCGCCGTGCCTCAGGAACGGATCGGCATCCACGACGAAGGCGGCGTAGCCATTCGCCTCGTGCGCGGCGAAGTCGCCGTTGATGTAGACGGTCGCATCGCGGTAGACGCCCTCGAACTCGATGCGGACGGTCCGGTCGCGCCACTCGTCGGGGACGTCGAACGTCGTGCGGTACTCGAAGACGCCGCCGGGGATGTAGCCGGCGTGCACGCCCTGCACGCTGTCGGCGGAGCGCGGCAGGTCCCGGAGCGCGTCATGGGGAATGGTCACGGCGACGGCGGCCGTCGCCGCATCCCGCGATTCGAAGGCGCCCAGCTTGGGGCCGACCGTCCAGCCGTCGACGAAGGGGATGCGGATCATTCTGACTCCTCCTCGTCCGAGGCGAGGGGCACAGGCGCATCCCAGTCGATGTCGACGAATACGGAGAACAAGTCTCGCAGTTCCTGGGCCATGTCCACCACGCTGCGGTCGAGCAGCCACTGCACCTGCAGTCCGTCCATCATCGCGATCATCGTGACAGCGCCGCGGTGCGGCGTCATGCCGGCACGGAGACGACCCTCGGATTCGAGCGCCGTGAAAGCCCGTTCGATGTTGCCCCGGGTGTATTCGTAGCGGCGCACGAAATAGCCGTGTGCCGGATGGTCCGGTGAGGTGCCCTCGGCCGAGAGCGTGCAGTACAGCTCGACGACACCGGGGATGGACGCGTTATGGGCGGCGAGTTCCACGAGACCGCGAAGCACGGCCGCACCGTCGTTCGATTCGATCGGGACGAGCAGCCGCGAGTTGTCGTCACGGTGCTCGAGGACCGCCTCGAGCAGGGCGACCTTGCTGCGGAAGTGGTGGAGCACCCCGGCCTCGCTCATCCCGACGCGCGCTGCGATCTCCCTCAACGACCCGGATCGGTAGCCCGCCTCGGCGAACACTTCGAGCGCGGCATCGAGGATCGCCTCGCGCTTCTCCCGCGATTTGGCGTACTCGCCACGGCGCCCCCGCGCGAGCGTCGTGGTCGGTCTGGTGTTCGTCATCGTTGTCACCGTATCTCAGCCGGATTCACCTTCGTCGGCGCCGGGCAGTCGGACCCCTCGAGACAGTTCTATAACGAATTCCGAGCAATCGCTAGCTTTTTGATTCAAAAACCTAGTGCCCGCTCGCTTTTCCTGCTAGCTTCACTCCGCAAGAGGTGATCCACAGGGGTATCACCGCATCGAAGGGACCAAGGATGTTCCGTTGGAAGGCCACAGCAGCCACCATCGCCATCGCGGCTCTCGCTCTCACCGGCTGCGCCGCGGGGACCGAGGACACCGGCGACGGCGCACAGGGTGGAGGCACTCTCACCCTCGGCGCGATCACGCCACCCACGACGTTCGACCCCGCAGGGGCCGAGTGGGGCAACCGCGCACCGTTCTACCAAGCCGTGTTCGACACCCTCCTGCTCGCCACTCCCGAGGGAACGATCGAACCGTGGCTCGCGACCGAGTGGTCGTACAACGACGACAGCACCGAACTCACGCTGACACTGCGCGACGACGTCACCTTCACGGACGACTCCGAGCTCACCGCTCAGGTCGTCGTCGATAACCTGCAGCGGTTCAAGGACGGCACGTCTCCCGACGCCAACTACTTCGCCGGCGTCTCGAACCTGGCCGCTCCTGATGACACGACGGTGGTGATCACTCTCGCGGCACCCGACCCCGCGTTCCTGAACTACCTCACCCGTGACCCCGGGCTCGTCGCGAGCGGCGAGTCGCTGGCGAACGACGACCTCGCCACCAACCCGATCGGCTCCGGACCGTACGTCCTCGACACCGCCGCGACGGTCACCGGCACCAGTTACACGTACACGAAGAACCCCGACTACTGGAACCCGGATGTCCAGCACTACGACGGCCTCGTCATCAACGTCCTGGCGGACGCCACGGCATCCGTCAACGCGATCAAGGCCGGCGAGGCGAACGGCGTCAAGCTCGCGAGCAACGACAATCTCACCGAAGTCGAAGCCGCCGGCTGGACGATCAACGCGAACGAGCTCGACTTCCAGGGCCTGCTGCTGCTGGATCGAGCCGGCACGATGAATCCCGCGCTCGCCGACGTGAAGGTGCGCCAGGCGCTGAACTACGCCTTCGATCGCGAGGGCCTGCTGCAGGCGCTGCAGCTGGGCAACGGCACCGTGACCACGCAGGTGTTCCCCGAGGGATCCGAGGCGTACGACGAGTCGCTGGACGACTACTACACCTATGACCCCGAGAAGGCCAAGGAACTGCTCGCCGAGGCGGGCTACGCGGACGGGTTCACGCTCGAGATGCCGAGCTCCACGCTGCTGGGTGCTGCGACCTACACGCTCATCGAGCAGCAGTTGGCAGACATCGGCGTCACCGCCTCGTACACCGACCCGGGCAACAACTTCATCGCTGACCTCCTCGCGCCGAAGTACCCCGCGTCGTTCATGGCGCTCGAACAGAACCCCGACTGGCAGCTGATCCAGTTCATGATCGCCCCGACCGCGATCTTCAACCCGTTCGGCTACTCCGACCCGCAGGTGGACGAGTACATCCAGCAGATCCAGTTCGGCGACGAGGCGACGCAGGCCTCGGTGGCGAAGGAACTGAACGCGTACCTCGTCGAACAGGCCTGGTTCGCTCCGTTCTACCGGGTGCAGGGCAGCTTCGCAACCGACGCGAACACGACGGTCGAGATGCTCCCGACCAACGCGTACCCCGCGATCTACGACTTCGTCCCGAAGCCGTAGCACCGAATTCCGGCCCGCCCGCGTCCGCGGGCGGGCCGGTCCAGACTCCCTCCACGACACAGGAGCGCAGCATGCTCATGTTCATCATCCGGCGGGTCCTCGCCGGCATCGCCCTGCTCTTCGTCATATCCATCGTGACGTTCGGGCTCCTCTTCCTCGACAGCGCGAACATCGCGCGACGCATCCTCGGCCAGAACGCGACCGAGGAGCTGGTCGCCCAGAAGTCGGCCGAGCTGGGTCTCGACCGCCCGCTCATCGTGCAGTACTGGGACTGGCTCACCTCCGCTCTCACCGGCGACCTCGGTCGCTCGTGGTTCAACGGTCAGCTCGTCTCGGTCAGCATCTCCGGTCGACTCAGCGTCAGCCTGTCGCTCGTGATCGGCGCCACGGTCATCTCCGCCATCATCGCCGTGGTGCTCGGCGTCCTCGCGGCCCGTCGCGGCGGCTGGGTCGACGCCCTGGTGCAGCTGATCTCGGTCCTGGGCTTCGCGATCCCCGGGTTCCTGATCGCGCTGTATCTCGTCCTGTTCTTCGCGATCAACCTCGGCTGGTTCAAGGCCACGGGGTACATTCCGATCACGACGTCCTTCACAGGCTGGATGTCCTCGGTGACCCTGCCGATCATCGCACTCTCGGTCGGCGCCATCGCCGCGGTCGCGCAGCAGGTGCGCGGGTCCGTCACCGATGCGATGTCGCGCGACTACGTGCGCACGCTCCGCTCCCGCGGCCTCTCCAGCGGCAGCGTCGTGTACAAGCACGTCCTCCGAAACGCCGGAGGCCCTGCCCTCGCCGTTCTCGCCGTGCAGTTCATCGGGCTCCTCGGCGGCGCCGTCATCGTCGAGCAGGTCTTCGCGCTCCCCGGCATGGGCCAGCTCACCGTCGCCGCCACGACCCAGGGCGACATCCCCGTCGTCATGGGCGTCGTGATCGCGTTCGCCGTGATCGTGATCATCGTGAACCTCGTCATCGACCTCGCCCAGGCAGCCCTCAACCCGAAGGTGCGACTCTCATGACCGCTATCGAAGTGCCCACGGCCGTGCCGACGCCGGCCGTGAAGACCTCACTGTTCCGCCGGCTCGTCCGCCGCCCCGTGGCCGTGTCCGCACTGATCTTCCTCGTGATCGTCGTGATCATCGCGGTCATCGGTCAGTGGCTGGCCCCGTTCGACCCGAATCTCGCGTCGCTGCAGCTCGTGCTGGCCCCGCCGAGCGCCGAGCACCCGCTCGGCGCTGACAGCGCCGGACGGGATGTGCTGTCCCGCCTGCTCGTGGCGACCCAGATCACGCTCGCCGCGGCTCTCGTCGCGGTCGTCACCGCGCTGGTCATCGGCGTCGTCTCCGGCCTGATCGCCGGCTACTACCGCGGCTGGTTCGACTCGGTGGCGTCCTGGGTGACGTCGTTGGTGATGGCCCTGCCGGGCATGGTCGTGCTGCTCGCGGCACGCGCCGTGCTCGGCCCGAGCGTGTGGCTGGCGATGTTCATCTTCGGCATCCTGCTCGCCCCCGCGTACTACCGCCTGGTGTACGCGGCCGTCACGGGCGTGCGCGGCGAGCTCTACGTCGATGCGGCCAGGGTGGCCGGCCTGTCCGACATGCGCATCATCGGCCGCCACATCCTGTCGGTCGTCCGCGCTCCGATCATCATCCAGTCCGCGATCGTCGCCGGCATCGCCGTGGCGATCCAGTCCGGTCTGGAGTTCCTGGGGCTCGGCGACATGAGCGTGCCGACCTGGGGCGGGATGCTCAACGACGGCTTCGCGAACATCTACAAGCAGCCGCTGCTGATGCTCTGGCCCTCGCTCGCGATCGCGCTCACCTCGATCGCGCTGACGCTGCTCGCCAACGGCATGCGCGACGTGCTGGAGCGCACCGCCGTGGTGCGCCGCCGACGCCGCCGCGCCGTGACCACGGCCACCGGATCGATCGCCGCCGTCACGACGTCGATCAGCACCTCGGGACGCGATCTCGAGGAGCTGGAGGACTCGGCGGCGATCCCGGTCATCGGGGACACGATCACGCACGCCGACGATGCGCGCACGGCCGCGCTGCCTGCGACGCCGATCCTCACGGTCTCGGACCTGCGCGTGGCATACGAGCAGATCGAGGGCGAGGACATCGAGGTGGTGCACGGCGTCTCGCTGCAGATCCGCAAGGGCGAGGTGCACGGGCTGATCGGCGAGTCCGGTTCGGGCAAGACCCAGACCGCGTTCGCCGTGCTCGGCCTGCTGCCCCGCGGTGGTCGGGTCACGGCCGGATCGATCGATTTCGAGGGCACGGAGCTGGCGGATGCCGCGGAGAAGGCGTACGCCGGCATCCGGGGCAGGCGCATCGGCTACATCCCTCAGGAGCCGATGAGCAACCTCGACCCGTCGTTCACGATCGGATCACAGCTCGTGGAGCCGCTGCGCAAGAACCTGGGGATGTCGAAGAAGGACGCCACCGAGAAGGCACTGGCTCTGCTCGATCGCGTCGGCATCCCGAATCCGAAGCGCACGTTCGACGCGTATCCGTTCGAGGTCTCCGGCGGCATGGCGCAGCGCGTCCTGATCGCCGGCGCCGTCTCGACGGACCCGGATCTGATCATCGCCGACGAGCCGACCACCGCGCTGGACGTCACGGTGCAGGCCGAGGTGCTGGACCTGCTGCGCGATCTGCAGCGAGAACGCCAGATGGCGATGCTGCTGGTCACGCACAACTTCGGCGTCGTCGCCGATCTGTGCGACCGCGTCACGGTCATGCAGCAGGGTCTGTTCGTCGAACAGGGCCCCGTCCGCACGATCCTCGGCGCCCCCGCCCACCCCTACACGCAGTCGCTGCTGGACGCGATCCTCGACGAGGGTCCGGCCCGTGGCGCGCTCAAGACCGCCGCAGAAGGAGCACAGTCGTGAACGCACTCCTCGAGGTCGAGAACCTCCACGTCACGTACCCGGGCAAGGGCTTCCGCGCCGAGCCGTTCCACGCGCTCAAGGGCGTCTCGCTCGACATCCGGGCCGGCGAGACGATGGGGCTCGTCGGAGAGTCGGGGTCCGGCAAGACGACGCTCGGCCGTGCCGTGCTGGGCCTCGCTCCGGTCACAGACGGCTCGGTCCGCTACGACGGTCAGGAGATCGCGCACCTGAACCGCCGCGAGCGCCGGGCGCTGTCCAGCGAGATCCAGGTCGTCTTCCAGGACCCCTATTCGTCGCTGAACCCTTCGATGACGATCGCGCAGATCCTCGCCGAGCCGCTCACCGCCCGCGGCGTCTCGCCCAAGGAGGCGAACGCGCGGGTCTCGGACCTGCTCGACCGCGTCGGTCTGCCGGCGGATGCTGCCCGCCGGCTGCCCCGTGAGTTCTCGGGCGGGCAGCGCCAGCGCGTGGCGATCGCCCGCGCGCTGGCGCTGGATCCCAAGCTCATCGTCTGCGACGAGCCGGTCTCGGCTCTCGACCTGTCGACGCAGGCGCGCGTGCTCGATCTGTTCATCGAGATCCAGGAGCGCACCGGAGTCGCGTACCTCTTCATCTCGCACGACCTCGCCGTCGTCCGCCACATCAGCCACCGCGTCGCGGTGATGTACCGGGGCGAGCTGGTCGAGACGGGCGACGGCGATCAGGTCACGGCTCACCCGTCGCACCCCTACACCCAGCGGCTGTTCCTGGCCGCCCCCGTCCCGAACCCCGACGCGCAGCAGCAGCGACGCGTCGAACGACGCGCACTCATCGACGCGCAGCTCAGCACCGAAGGAGCCGCATGACCGCCGCGAACCCCGAGACGACCACGCATCTCGTCCCGCTGCTCGACCGCCTCACCCTCGAGCAGAAGGCGTCGCTCGTGCAGGGCGCGGACTTCTGGACCACGGTGCCGATCCCGGAGATCGGCCTGCGGGCGATGACGCTCTCCGACGGGCCGGCCGGCGTCCGCGGTCCGCGGTGGGACGAGCGCGACCCGTCGCTCAACCTCCCCTCCGGTTCCGCGCTGGCCGCATCCTGGGATGCGGACCTCGCCTACCGTTTCGCGGCTGCCGCGGCATCCGAAGCGCGCCGCAAGGGCGTCGACGTCGTCCTCGGCCCGACGATCAACCTGCACCGGTCGCCGCTCGGCGGTCGGCACTTCGAGTGCTTCAGCGAGGACCCGGAGCTGACCGCCGAACTGGCGAGCGCGTACGTCCGCGGCCTCCAGGACAACGGGGTCGCCGCGACCCCCAAGCATTACGTCGCGAACGACTCGGAGACCGACCGGTTCACGGTCGACATCGAGGTCGACGATCGGGCGTTGCGCGAGCTGTACCTCGCACCGTTCGAGCGCGCCGTCGAAGCCGGCGCGTGGTCGATCATGAGCGCGTACAACGCGGTCGACGGCGTCACCATGACCGAGAATGCGCTCCTGGAGACTCCGCTCAATAGCGAGTGGGGCTTCGACGGCGTCGTCATCAGCGATTGGACCGCCGTCCGCTCTCTGGATGCCGTCCCCGCCGCCCAGGATCTCGCGATGCCCGGCCCGGCACCGGCGTGGGCGGATCTCGTCGACGCCGTGCGCGACGGCCGCGTGCAGGAGTCGGATCTCGACCGCAAGGTGCTGCGCATCCTGCTGCTCGCCGAGCGCGTCGGCGCGCTGGAGGGGTCACCCGCGATCGCGCCGACCGCCGTCGACGGGCCCGCGTTCGCCCGCGAGGCCGCGATCGAGGGCTCCGTCCTGCTGCAGAACACCGGCATCCTTCCGTTGGCCGCGCAGGCCCTCGGCCAGGTCGCCGTCATCGGGCAGAACGCCCGCGATGCGCGCACGCAGGGCGGCGGGTCGGCCACGGTCATCCCCGAGAACGTCGTGTCCCCGCTCGACGCGATCCGCGCGGCGCTGCCGCATGCAGAGGTGCGCTACGAGCTCGGCGCCGTCGTGCAGGAGGGCGTCGCCGAGATCCCGCTCGCGCACATCGCCAACCCCGCAACCGGCGAGCCCGGCCTGCGCGTCACGTTCCTCGACGCCGACGGGCAGGAGCTGTTCGCCGAGGATCGTCGTGCGACCGGCCTGGTCTGGTTCGGCGGCGATGCCCCGATCGCCGCGAGCCGCACCATCGTGCTCACGACGCGGTACACCCCGACCGAATCCGGCGAGATCCAGCTCGGATTCGCCGGAGCGAACCCCGGCAGGCTCTTCGTCGACGGAGAGCTCGTGCTCGACGACTCCCCCGTGATCGAGGGCACCGATCTCGGTGCCGCCTTCCTGAACCCGCCGTCGCTCACCGTCGGCGTCCAGGTCGACGCTGGGCGTGCCATCGAGCTCCGTGCGGAGTTCACGCGCACCGGCGCCGGTGCTTTGAGCGGCGCCTTCAGCGCCACCCTCGGAATCGCCCCGGAGCGCACGGATGCGGACCTGCTCATCGCCCGGGCCGTGGAAGCGGCGGCATCCGCCGACGTCGCCATCGTCGTCGTCGGCACGAACGCGAAGGTCGAATCGGAGGGGTACGACCGCGTCGACCTGGATCTGCCCGGTCATCAGGACGACCTCGTGCGCGCCGTCGCCGCCACCGGCACGCCGACCGTCGTCGTCGTCAACGCGGGGTCACCCGTCGTGCTGCCGTGGGCGGGTGGCGTCGGCGCGATCGTGCAGGGCTACTTCGGCGGCCAGGAGTTCGGCCACGCGATCGCCGACGTACTCACCGGCGCCGCCGAACCCGGCGGACGCCTGCCCACCACCTGGCCGGCCGCGCTCGCGGACGTGCCGGTGACCGAGGTCGCCCCCACCGGCGGACGACTCACCTACGGGGAGGGCCTGCACATCGGGTACCGCGCCTGGCTGAAGGATGCCGCGGAGCCGGCGTTCGCGTTCGGTCACGGGCTCGGGTACACGTCATGGTCGTGGGGTTCGGCGCAGCGCCACGAGAACGCGGTCGAGGTGGTGATCACGAACTCCGGCGAGCGCGCCGGCAAGCAGGTCGTCCAGGTCTACGCCGAGCGCAGCGACTCCTCCGTCGATCGGCCGGTGCGCTGGCTCGTCGGGTTCGCGGTCGTCCGTGTCGAGCCGGGCGAGACGGTCACCGCCGCCGTTCCGGTCCCCGGGCGCCGTCTCGCCCACTGGGCGGGCGACTGGGTCGTCGAACCGGGGACCTACACGCTCCGGATCGGACCGTCGGTCGCCGATCTGCCCCTCTCGATCGACTGGGACATCGCGTGAGCCTCAGCACTCTCGACGGACCTCTCCAGGGGCGCGCCGACCCACGGCTCGGCGAGATCGTCGACACGCTCGACGGCTATCTGGCCGCCGACCCGGATCTGTCGTTCCAGGTCGCGGCGTTCCACGAGGGACTCCCGGTCCTGGACGCCTGGGGTGGCCCGCACCTCGGCGAGGAGTCGATGATCGTGCCGTACTCCGTCACGAAGAACACGATCGGCCTGTCGATCGGCCTGCTCCTCGAGCGCGGCGAGATCGATCTGGACGAGCGCGTGGCGCACTACTGGCCGGAGTTCGCCGCGGCGGGCAAGCACGGCGTCACGGTGCGCCAGCTACTCTCCCACCAGGCGGGTCTGCCGCAGGCGACGCCGGCGCTGTCCTGGGCGGAGCTCCTCGATCATCACGCCGCAGCGGAGCGCCTCGCCGCGAGCCGTCCGTTCTGGCGTCCGGGAAGCGCGTTCGGCTACCACGCCATCACGATCGGCAACCTCGCCTCGGAGCTCGTGTTCCGCGTCACGGGACGCACCCTGCACGAGTACTACGAGCAGGAGATCCGGGCACCGCACGGGATCGATTTCCACCTCGGCCTCCCGGACGAGCACCGGGACCGCCGCGTCGACGTGCTGCCGATGATCCGCCCGGTCTCGGAGGTCACCGCGCCCGCCTTCTCCGCGCTCGGCCCCGTCGTCTTCGCCACGCCCGGACCGGCCGTCGATCTCGCGAACGATGAGGCGAGCTGGAGCTTCGGCCATCCCGCCGGCTCGGGAACCGGATCGGCGCGCGGGATCGCTCGCCTGCTCGCCGCCGCCGTCACCGGCGTCGATGGACAGCAGTCGTTCCTGAGCGCGGACACGGTCGAGCAGATCGGGCAGCAGCAGATCCGCGGCTACGACGAGGTGCTCCATCAGCACGATCGCGCCCACGCGATCGTCTTCCAGAAACCTTCTCAGCAGCTCGCCTTCGGCGGACCGCGCTCGTTCGGCCATGACGGAGCGATGGGCGCTCTCGCGTGCGTCGACCCGGACTCCGGGCTGGCCTTCGCCTGGACGATCGCCCGCGGCCCGTGGCCGGGCGGCGCCGATCCCCGCGCGGTCGCGCTCGCCCGCGAGCTCGGCCGCGTCCTCTCCGCCTGACCCCTCGACCTCAAGGACCGCGCGAATGACGACGCTGTACAATCCGCTGATCAACGGCTTCCATCCCGACCCCTCGGTCGTCCGGGTGGAGACCACGGACGGACCCGAGTGGTTCCTCGCCACATCGACTTTCGAGTACCTGCCCGGCATCCCGATCCATCGGTCCCGTGACTTCGAGACGTGGGAGCTCATCGGCCACGTCGCCGTGCGCCCCGGACAGCTCGCCGTCGAGGACGTCGCGACGGCGGGCGGAGCGTGGGCGCCGACGCTCAGGCACCGGGACGGCGTCTTCCACCTGGTCATCACGGACGCGATGGGCCGAGGGATGCTGCACTTCACCGCGACGGATGCCGCAGGCCCGTGGAGCGACGGCGACGTGATCCTGAAGCAGGACGGATCGGCATCCCTCGACGGCATCGATCCGGACATCGCCTGGGACCGTGACGGGAACGTCTACGTCACGTTCTCGGGGCTCATCCTCGGCGGCGACGACATCGGTCAGCATCTCGGTATCCAGCAGGTGAAGGTCGACCTGGACCGGCGCATCGCCCTGGAGGCGCCGCGGTCCGTGTGGTCAGGCACCGGAGGGCAGTTCCCCGAGGCCCCGCATCTCTACGAGGTCGACGACCGCTGGTACCTGATGATCGCCGAGGGAGGAACCGAGCGCGGTCACGGCGTCTCGATCGCACGGGGAACGTCGCCGGAGGGGCCGTTCGAGACCGCACCGCAGAATCCGCTCGTGTCCGCCCGATCGACGACCCGACCGGTGCAGAACACCGGTCACGGCGACCTCGTGGTCGGCCCGGGCGGCGACTGGCTGTGCGTACTGCTCGGAGTGCGCCCGCGCAGCATGACGCGCGCTTTCTCGGCGCTGGGACGCGAGACGTTCGTGACCCCGGTGCGCTGGGAGGAGGACGGCTGGCCGGCGATCGACCCGGTGCTGCTGAACCCGCGCGCGGGCACCAGAGTGGAGATCTCGTTCGCGGACGCCCCCCAGCTCGATCACGAATGGATCGCGGTCCGTGCCCTGCCGGGCTCGCTCGCGGAGCTGCGCGACGGCGCCCTCGTGCTGCACGGCGACGGCCGTACGCTGGACGATCCGCGCCCGGTCTTCGTCGGCCGTCGCCAGGCGCACCTCACGAACGCCGCCACCGTCCGCATCGACGTCAGTGCCGGGATCGGTGGTCTCGCCGTGCGCTACGACGAGCGGTTCCACGTCGAGATCGAGGCCGGAGACGGTGCGCTCATGGCCCGCGCCGTGGTCGGCGACCTCGTTCAGGAGTGGACCGCCCCTCTGACATCCACGACGCTGGACCTGCATCTCGATTCCCGTCGCCCGGATGGCGATCGCGGTCTGCCGCGCACGAGCGACATGCTCCACCTCGGCGCGACGGTCGACGGCGAGCGCATCGATCTCGCGCAGGTCGACGGCCGCTTCCTCTCCTCCGAGACGTGCGAGTCGTTCACCGGCAGGGTCATCGGCGTCTATGCTCGCTCCGGCGACGTCGCCGTCCGAAGCTGGGTCGCCGAAGGAGACGACGAATGATGGATGCCGCGGTCACCGCCCCTCGCATCGAGACGCTGCGCGCCGAGCTCCGCGACGACACGTCGTTCGTCGCGACGTCGCATCCGCGCCTGAGCTGGACCGTCGCCTCCGACGCCGATTGGCAGCAGGCCGCCGTCGATCTCGCCGACGGCACGACAGAAGTCACCCTCGACGGTCGTGAGAGCGTCCTGGTGGCATGGCCGTTCGCAGCACTGGATCCCGGCGAGACCCGAGAGGTCCGCGTGCGGGCACGCGCGCTCTCGGGCGCCGTCACCGCGTGGAGCGAACCGCTGCGCATCGCGGCGGGCTTCCTCGCCAGGGACGAGTGGGTCGCCCGGCCGATCGGTCTGGCCGACCCCGACCGCGAGGCGCAGCCGGCCGTCGTCCGCACGGCGTTCCATCTCGACCGGCCGGTCACCCGCGCGCTGCTGTTCTGGACCGCGCTCGGCGTCGCCGAACCCGAGGTCAACAGCATCCCGGCATCCGAGGACGTGCTGTCCCCCGGATGGACCGCGTACCGCGACCGGCTCGTGCACGAGACCGTCGACGTCACGGCGCACGTGCGCACCGGCGAGAACGAGTTGTCGGCGACGATCGCCGGCGCCTGGTACACCGAGAAGTACGGCTTCTTCACCTTCACGAACCGGTTGTACGGCACGCAGCCGTCATTCCTGGCGCAGCTGCGGGTGACCTACGCCGACGGCGCGAGCGAGACCGTCGCCGCCACAGGCACAGGGTGGGAGGCCGCCGGGGACGGGCCGATCGTCGACAGCGGCATCTACGCCGGCGAGCACCAGGACCTGCGACGCACGGCATCCGTCTGGGCGCCAGCGCGGGTCGGGGCCGCAGCGCTCCCGGGCTACGAGAACGTCCCCGTGCCGGAGGCGCGCATCGCACCTCCGGTGCGTCGCATCGAGAGCCTCCCGGTCGCGGCGGTGATCGAGACGCCCTCGGGTGGACGGATCCTCGACTTCGGTCAGAACCTCGTCGGGCGTCTGCGGATCCGGACGCGCGGGCAGAAGGACGCCCGGCTGGTCGCCCGGCACTCCGAGGTTCTGGAGAACGGCGAACTCAGCATCCGTCCGCTGCGCAATGCGACGGCCACGGCGACGTTCGACCTGTCGGGCGCCGACGACGTGCTCGAGTCGCGCTTCTCGTTCTACGGCTTCCGCTATGCGGAGCTGTCCGGCGTCGACGTGGACCCGGCGGATGTCGAAGCGGTCGTGCTGCACACCGACATGGTGCGGACCGGTTCGTTCGTGTCCTCCGATCCGCTCATCGACCGCCTGCACGAGAACGTCGTGTGGGGCATGCGCGGCAACTTCCTGTCGATCCCGACCGACTGCCCGCAGCGCGACGAACGCCTCGGCTGGACGGGTGACATCCAGGTGTTCACTCCGACCGCGAGCTTCCTCTACGACTGCGACGGGTTCCTGACCTCCTGGCTGCGCGACCTCGCCCACGAGCAGCGGCGCTCCGACGGCTCTGTGCCGCTGGTCATCCCGGCGGCGCTTCCCGCGTTCGGCGGCGGCGGACCGACCGCCGCATGGGGCGATGCCGCGACGGTCGTGCCGACGGTGCTGTTCGAGCGATTCGGCGACCTCGGCGTGCTCGCCGACCAGTATCCGAGCATGCGCGCGTGGGCGGATGCCGTGCTCGCCGTCGCCGGCGACTCGGGCCTCTGGGCCGGGCAGATGCAGCTGGGCGACTGGCTGGACCCGTCCGCCCCGCCGGCCAAGCCCGGTGCGGCGAAGGTCGACGGCGACATCGTCGCCTCGGCGTACCTCGCGCGCTCGCTGCGGCAGGTCGCCGATGCCGCAGCGCTGCTCGGACACGACGCGGATGCCGCGGAGTACGGTGCACGCGCCGAACGCAGCCGTGCGGCCTTCGTCTCGGAATATGTGACGCCGTCCGGCCGCATGATGAGCGACGCGCCCACCGCGTACGCGCTGGCGCTCGAGTTCGGTCTCGTCACCGACGCGGCCCTGCGCCAGGCGCTGTCCGACCGGCTCGCCGACCTCGTGCGGGAGGGCGGGTACCGCATCGGCACCGGATTCGTCGGAACTCCGATCGTCACGGACGCCCTCACGGTGGGCGGGCATTTCGCGGAAGCCGAACGTCTGCTCACCCAGACCGAGTGCCCGTCCTGGCTGTATCCGGTCACCATGGGGGCGACGACCGTGTGGGAGCGGTGGGACAGTCTGCTACCCGACGGCTCGGTGAACCCTGGCGAGATGACCTCGTTCAATCATTACGCGCTCGGCGCCGTGGCCGACTGGCTGCACCGCGTCGTCGCCGGCATCGCTCCGGCGGCGCCCGGATACCGCGCCCTGCGGATCGCACCGCAGCCGCTCTCGACGCTCGATCACGCAGCTGCGCGGCATATCACGCCATACGGCGAAGCCTCGGTGGCGTGGCGACGGGAGGGCGCCGAGATCGTCGTGTCGGCGCTCGTGCCCGCCAATACGACGGCGGCTGTCGCTCTGCCAGGGAGCGACGAGTTCATCATCGGCTCCGGTCGGTTCGAATGGCGGTTCGCCGCGGCATCCACGCCGGAGACAGCCCCGCTCCCGGGACTGGAGGCCGCGCTTGCGGACGTCATCGACGACCCGCGCGCTTACCGTGCGCTGATCGACACCGTCGCGGCCTTCGCCCCGGAGCGCGCCGAGGCCGTGCGCCGCGACACCCTCTGGGGGCGGGGGCGCACTGTCAGCGGTGCCCTCATGTTCACTCCCCCTCACGTCCTCGCGGACGTCGACGCGGCGATCCGCGCCGCGACATCCGCCTGACGCCCTTCCCATCCCACGAGACGGAGACACCATGTTCGACCGCCGTTCCACCTTCGGTGAAGCCCTCGACCACCCGGACGCGCGCGCCATCCTCGAGAAGCTGATGCCCGGCATCGCCGCCTCCCCGATGGCGACGCAGTACCGGGACGGACGTCTGGGCTCGCTCGTCGCGTTCGTCCCCGCCCTGGAGGACCCGGACGAGCAGCAGAAGCTGTGGTCCGCCCTCGCCGAGGTCGGCGACGGCGTTCAGCGCGCACCGTACGCGACGGCGATCGCCCCCGATCCGGCCTACGAGGACGACACCGTCGCTCCGGCATCCGCGTCGGTGCGCCTGCCGGAGCCGACCCCGCGCTGGGACGTGCTCGAGGTGCGCCTGGACGGCCCCTCGCACGGCAACCCGTTCGTCGACGTGGAGCTGGATGCCGTGTTCACACGTCCCGACGGCACCGAGGTGCGCGTCGGCGGCTTCTACGACGGCGACGGCGTGTACCTCGTGCGGGCGCTGGCGGATGCCGAGGGTGCTTGGTCCTTCGTCACCCGATCGACCGCACGGTCGTTGGACGGCGTGACCGGCACCGCAGAGGTGATCGCACCCCGCGAGGGCGTGCACGGCCCCGTCAGCGTGGACGGATTCCACTTCCGGCATGCCGACGGCACCCGGCACCGTCCACTCGGCACGACCGCCTACGCGTGGACGCATCAGCCGGAGGACCTACAGGAGCAGACTCTGGCGACGCTCGCCGAGGCGCCGTTCACGAAGATCCGCATGTGCGTGTTCCCGAAGTCATACCTGTACAACGCGAACGAGCCTGCCGATTTCCCATTCGTCGGTTCGCTTGCGGACGGGTTCGATCTGGAGCGGTTCGATCCGGCGCACTTCCGGCGGCTCGAGCAGCGCATCGCCGATCTCGGTGCGCTCGGGATCGAAGCGGACCTCATCCTGTTCCACGCCTACGACCGTTGGGGCTTCGCCGATCTCGGGCCGGCCGTCGATGAACGCTACCTGCGCTACGTCGTTCGACGCCTCTCGGCTTTCGCGAACGTGTGGTGGTCGATGGCCAACGAGTACGACCTGCTCTGGGCCAAAGACACCGCCGATTGGGAGCGGCTGGCCGAGATCGTGGGCGAGGAGGATGCGTTCGGGCACCTGAACTCGATCCACAACTGCCGCCCGTTCTACGACTACTCGAAGCCGTGGATCACGCACGTGAGCGTGCAGCGCGTCGACGTCTACCGCACGGCCGAGAACACGGACGAGTGGCGCGAGCGCTGGGGCAAGCCGGTCGTCATCGACGAGTGCGCCTACGAGGGCGACATCGATCAGGGCTGGGGCAACATCACCGGGGAGGAGATGGTGCGCCGCTTCTGGGAGGGCGCGGTCCGCGGCGGCTATGTCGGCCACGGCGAGACGTACCTGCCGGAGGCGCTCGGCCTGGAGGACGAGACCCTGTGGTGGTCGAAGGGCGGCGTGCTGCACGGCACCTCCCCCGACCGGATCGCGTTCCTCGAGAAGCTGCTGGCCGAGGCGCCGGACGGCGTCTGGGACCCGCTTCCCGGCGACTGGGACGTGCCGTGGGGCGGCGTCGACGGCCGGGTCAGAGTCGGCTATTTCGGGTTCAACCGGCCCCGGTTCCGCAGCCTGCTGCTGGCCGAGGGTCAATGGGCCGTGGACGTGATCGATACGTGGAACATGACGGTCGATCGTCTTCCCGGCGTCCACTCGGGGTCCCTGCGCGTCGACCTGCCTGGACGGCAGTTCATGGCGGTGCGGCTGACCCGCGTCTGAGCCGGCTCGCCGCCCATGCTCGCTCCCCCTCGCTCGTTGAGCGAGGGGGAGCGAGCAGCGCGACTCAGAAGTCGAAGTCGCCGATGTTGTCCGCGTCGAAGACGAACGGGTCGCCCAGCAGCACGACGCCATCAGCACCGACCTCGTACTCGCCGAGCTCGCCGGCTTCGAACGTGTCGCCCTCTTCGCCGGTGATGTCGCCCTGGATGAGAGCGGCCGCCGCATACGCCGACAGGTAGCCGAGGTCCTCCGGGTTCCACAGCGCGAACGCGGTGACGGTGCCGTCCTCGACGTAGTCGCGCATCTGGTTGGGCGTACCGAGCCCGGTCAGCGCGACCGTTCCCTTGTAGTCGGAGGTGGACAGGTAGCGTGCGGCTGCCGCGATGCCGACCGTCGTGGGCGAGATGATGCCCTTCAGTTCGGGGTGCGTCTGCAGCAGGGCCGCCGTCTTGTCGAACGAGGTCTGGTCGTCATCGTCACCGTAGACCGTCTCGACGAGCGTGATGTCGGGGTAGTCGCTGGCGAGATACTCCTCCATCAACTCGATCCAGGCGTTCTGGTTGGTCGCGTTGGCGGATGCCGACAGGATCGCGATCTCGCCCGCGCCGCCGATCTGCTCGGCGATGAGGTCGACCTGCACCTTCGCGATGCCTTCGGCATCGGCCTGGTTGATGAACAGGTCGCGGCAGTCCGGGTTGGTGTCCGAGTCGAACGTCACCACCTTGACTCCGGCATCCCTCGCCTCGTTGAGCGCGTCGCAGATCGCCTGCGGGTCGTTCGCCGAGACGACGAGCGCGCCGACGCCCTGCTGGGTCGCCGTGTTGATGTAGCTCACCTGAGCGTCTGGTGTCGCTTCGGCCGGTCCGACCTCGGCGAACGTGCCGCCGAGCTCTTCGACGGCCGCCTTGCCACCCGTGCTCGAGGTGTCGAAATACGGGTTGCCGAGGTTCTTGGGCAGGAACGTGATAGTCAGGTTGTCGGATCCACCGCCGGCTCCGCCGCCGTCGCCCTCCGCCCCGGAGCCGCCTCCGGTGTCGGCGCAGCCGGTCAGCACGAGTGCTGCGGCGATGGCCGCGGCGGCGAGCGCCGTGGCCCGCTTGCGTGAAAACTTCATCGTTCTTCCTAACTGTTGGGTGATTTCAGGACGTGGCTGCGAAGCGGGATGGTCCGATGCGAGCGCGGACGCGCTCGGCCCAGGACAGGATGCTGGCGGCGACCACCGAGAAGATCAGCAGGCCGCCCGTGATGATGTTGATGACATCGCTCGTCACGCCCGCCAGGCGCAGAGCGCTGGAGAGCACGCCGATCAGCAGCACTGCGGCGACGACGCCGTGGAGGTGCCCTCGTCCGCCGAAGACCGAGACGCCGCCGAGCACGACGGCCGCGATGACCTGGAGCTCGAGCCCTGTCGCGTTGTCCCCCCGTGCGCTGCCGAATCGCAGGGTGTAGAAGATGCCGGCGAACGCGGCGACGAGGCCCGCGAGCATGAACAGGACGAACTTGGTCCGCTCGACGTGCACGCCCGAGAAGCGAGCGGCGTCCTTCGACAGACCGATCGCGTAGATCCCGCGGCCGAAGGGCGTGAAGTGCAGCAGCAGGACGAACAGCACCAGCAGGATCAGGAACGGCACGACGATGTACGGGATCGTCGTGCCGGCGATCTTCGCCTTGGCGAGATCGGTCCACAGCTCGGGGAAGTCGGTCACTGCCGTCGTGCCGAGCAGGCCGACCGCCAGTCCGCGGAACAGAGCCAGTGTTCCGATCGTGACCGCGAGCGACGGCAGTCCCACCACCGTGACGAGGAATCCGTTGAACGCCCCGCCGACGACGCCGACCGCCAGTGCGGCGAGCGCGGCGACTCCGAACGGCGCACCGGCCTGGGTCAGCACACCCGTGACCACGCTGGCCAAGCCGACCATCGAGCCGACCGACAGGTCGATCTCGCCGGTGACCATCACGAGGGTCATCGGCAGCGCGATGAGCAGAATCGGGGCGACGTCCAGCAGGAGATAGTTGTAGGTGATCGGCTGGCCGAAGCCGCGGACGGTCGCCGAGGCGACGATGATCACGAGCGCGAGCAGCCCGATGATCGCGAACTCGCGCGTGATCAGCACACGCCGCCACAGCGGCCGTTCATGGTCGCGGATGACACGTGTCGACGTCGTGGTGGCGGTCATGATTCGTCCCTCGCCTCGATGAGCCGGCGTTTCTGTCTCACGGCGAGCACGCGGTCCAGCACGATCGCTCCGATGATGAGCACGCCGACGACGGCGCGCTGCCAGAAGTCGGGGATGCCGAGGATCGGCAGCGCCCTGTTGATGGTCATGAGGAGCATGGCGCCGATGGCAGCGCCCCAGACCGATCCGACGCCGCCCGTGATCGCGATGCCCCCGATGACCGCGGCACCCACGGCATCCAGTTCCCACCCGGAGCCTGCCTGCGAGCTGATGGAGCCGTAACGGGCGGCGTAGAAGACGCCGGCGAGGCCGGCGAGCGCACCGGAAAGGATGAACGCGGTGAGCACGCGCCGCGTGACACGGAGGCCGTACAGCTCGGCGGCGGCCGGGTCGGATCCGATCGCGTAGTACTCGCGGCCGCCACGGGTGTTGCGCATGTACCAGGCTGCGCCCGCGAGCACGATGACGGCGACGATCGAGAGCACTGGGATCGTCAGGATCTGCTGGGTGCCGAGGGCGAGGAAGTCCTTGGGCATGTCGGAGGGGTTCACCCGGTCGCTGCCGGTCCACAGCACGTTGATGCCGCGGTACGCGTACAGAGTGCCGAGCGTGATCACCATCGCCGGAACCTTCGCGAAGGCGACCAGGGCACCGTTGATGAGTCCGAGCACCCCGCCGAACAGCACAGCCGCGAGGACGACGAGGATGATCGGGATGCCGGGGATGTCGATGAACAGGCGACCGGTGAGATAGGCGGTGAGCCCCATCACCGATCCGACCGACAGGTCGACGTTGCGGGTGATGATCACGATCGCCTGGCCGACCGCCACGAGCACGAGGATCGACGGCGTCAGCAGCAGATCGCGCCACCCGTCGCTGGAGAACAGGAAGTTCGGATTCTTGACGGTCGCCGCGGCGACGACCAGCACGAGTGCGGCCAGGATGCCGAGCTCACGTGCGCGGCCGACTCCACCGAAGCTCTTTCGTACGGCGAACGCGGGGGCGGGAGTGATGGTGGTCACGAGTTCACCTCCGAGGAGTGGGTGGCGGCGAACATGACGTTCTCGCTGGTTGCGTCTGCGCGGTCGATCTCGGCGGTGATGCGCCCCTCGCGCATGACGAGGATGCGGTCGGCCATGCCGAGCACCTCGGGGAGCTCGGACGAGATCATGAGGATCCCCATGCCCTCTCCCGCCAACTGCGAGAGCAGCCGGTGCACCTCGGATTTCGTGCCGACGTCGATGCCACGCGTCGGCTCGTCGATGATGAGCACCTTCGGATCGGTGGCGAGCCACTTGGCGAGGACGACCTTCTGCTGGTTGCCGCCGGAGAGGGTCGCGGCGACCGTGTCGAGCGCATGCGTCTTGACCTCGAGCCTGGACGCCCATTCGCGGGCGGCCCGGTTCTCCATCCCCGTCGTGATGAGACCCCATTTCGCGAGGCGGCGCCGGATCGCGAGCGTGATGTTGCCGCCGACCGCTGAGTCGATCACGAGACCCTGCTTGCGGCGATCCTCTGGGACCAGCGCGAGCCCGGCCCGCATCGCCTCGGTCGGGTTGCGGTGCGGGACCGTCTTCCCCAGCATCCGCACCCGGCCCTCGCGATAGGCGTCGACACCGAAGACGGCCCTGGCCACCTCGCTGCGTCCGGCGCCGACGAGGCCCGCGAGGGCGACGATCTCGCCCGAACGCACGGTGAAGGAGATGTCGTGGAAGATGCCGGGGCTCGTGAGGCCCTCGACGTCGAGCAGGGGGTCGCCGACGACGGCATCCTGCTTCGGGAAGAGCTCGGTGATATCGCGGCCGACCATCTGGCGGACCAGTTCGTCCACGGTCGTCTCGACGATCGGAGTGGTGGCGACATAGGCGCCGTCGCGCATGACGGTGACGGTGTCGCACAGGGCGAAGACCTCGTCGAAACGGTGCGAGATGAACAGGACGGCCCGCCCCTCATCGCGCAGGCTCCGTGCGACCGCGAACAGCCGCTCCACCTCGACGCCGCTCAGAGCGGCGGTCGGCTCGTCCATGATGAGCACGCTGGCGTCGAGCGAGATGGCCTTCGCGATCTCGAGGATCTGCTGGTCTGCGATCGACAGGCCGTCGGTGATCCGATCGGGATCGAGGGAGACGCCGAGTCTGCGGAAGATCTGCTCGACCTCGGTGCGCATGGCCTTGCGGTCGATGCGGCCGAAGCGGTTCACCGGCTGGCGGCCCATGAAGATGTTCTCGGTGACGGACAGATCGGGGAAGAGTGTCGGCTCCTGATAGATCACCGCGATGCCTGCGGCCTTCGACTGCGCCGTGCTGGTGAAGTCGACCGGCTCGCCGTGCAGACGAAAGTCGCCGGAATCGCGGCGGTAGAGCCCCGCCATGATCTTCACCATCGTCGACTTGCCCGCTCCGTTCTCGCCGATGAGCGCGTGGATCGAGTGCGGGAGCAGGGTGAGACTGCCCGAGCGGAGTGCGATCACCGGCCCGAAGGACTTCACGACGCGATGCAGCTCGAGCGCGGCGCCGGGTGGGACTTCTGCGGCCACAGGGTGTCCTCTCCTTCGAGGTCGAAAACGGTTCGTACGGTTTGAACCATACATGAATCGATTCAGGTGCGTTTCAGCTAGTGTATGTGAGACCGGTCGAAGAGCAACACCCTCGCGACCGAACTGTGACCCACCCGATGGCGAGAGGAGACCAGGTGCCGATCAGCATCCGCGATGTCGCGCAGCGTGCCGGCGTCTCCGTCGGCACGGTGTCCAACGTCCTGAACCGCCCCGATGAGGTCTCCGCCGATTCGGTCGAGCGGGTCAGCCGCGCGATCGAAGAACTCGGCTACGTGCGCAACGATGCGGCCCGCAAGCTGCGCGCCGGGGTGAGCACGACCGTCGGCTTCGTCGTCCTCGACGGCCAGAACCCGTTCTACAGCGACGTGGTCCGCGGCGCGGAGGACGAGGCCTCGAGCCACGGCATCGCGATCCTCTACGGCAACACGGACGAGGACCCTTCGCGCGAGAAGGTCTACCTCGATCTGTTCCGCGAGCAGCAGGTGCGGGGCCTGCTCATCGCCCCCTACGGCGATGTGATGACGCAGTTGCGGCGGTTCCGCTCGAGCGGCATCGCGACCGTGCTCGTCGACCGGTTCAGCGCCGACAGCGGATTCTCGTCGGTCTCGGTGGACAGCGTGGCCGGCGGGCGGCTCGCGATCGACCACCTCATCGAATCAGGGCGCCGAAGGATCGCGTTCGTCGGCGGACCGTTCGACATGCGCCAGGTCACCGATCGGCTGGCCGGTGCACGGGCCGCGGCCGAGAACGCCGCAGTCCGCGTCGATCTCGAGGTGATCGCCACGGCGGCCATGACCGTCGAGGAAGGTGCAGCCGCGGGCGCGCGTCTGCTCGAGCGGCCTCGGCGGGAATGGCCCGACGCGCTGTTCGCGGCGAACGACCTCGTCGCGCTCGGCCTGCTGCAGTCGCTGGCGTCCGGGGGCCGGATGCTGGTACCCGACGAGATCGCGCTGATCGGCTTCGACGACATCCCCTTCGCGGCCGCGGCGGCCGTGCCGCTGTCGTCGATCCGTCAGCCCAGCCGCATGATCGGACGCACGGCGCTGCGGATCGTACTGGAGGAGGCGGCGGATCCCGCCAGCATCCCGCGGCAGACGGTGTTCCCACCCGAGCTGGTGATCCGCCGCTCGACGACGGGCTGAGCGAAAGCGCTCAGCCGCGGTCCTTGCCGTTGGAGCAGGTCTGCTGGTCGGCGGAGTTGCCCATGACCTCCTCGGGCAGCGCGACCGCGGTGTCGGTCGGAGCGGGCGTCCCGCTTGCCACTGGCGCTGGCGTCACCGGGGTTTCGACGATCACGCCCTCGGCGTCGCCGTTCTCGTGCGTGATCTGCAGCGGCTGGTTCGACTCGATCGCCGCCATGAGTGCGTCTGCAGCATCCCGGTTCGGCACGAGCTTCACCTTGGGGTTGTCCGGATCGGGCCAGGTCGGGTACTGCACGAACACGATGTCCGACTTCGGGACGTCCTTGAGCGCCAGACCGATCTGCGCGATCGTCATGGGCGTGAGCGTCGTGCTCGTCGTGAGATTCTCGACCGCGGTGTTCGCCAGCTTCAGCATCGTGCCGACGTTGCCGAGCACCTCCCCGCTGAGCATCTTGCGGGCGAGTGATGACATGTACTGCTGCTGGTTGCCGATCCGGCCGATGTCGCTGCCGTCACCGACGCCGTGGCGCGTGCGCAGGAACTGCAGGGCCTCGTAGCCCTGGATCGTACGCTTGCCGGCCGGAAGGTCGAGCAGCGTGTGCTCGTCCTTGATCGGGGTCGCGAGGCACACCTCGACGCCGCCGATGGCATCCGTGATCGCGATCACGCCGCCCCAGGTGACCGACGCCGCGTACTGGATCTCGAAGCCGGTGAGCAGCTCGAGCGTCTGCACGACGCAGTTCAGTCCGCCGTATCCCCATGCGTCGTTGAGCGGTTGCTTCTCCATCGCGGGCGACGTGTTCCCCTGATCGTCCGTGCAGGACGGTATGGCGAGCATCGTGTCGCGCGGAACGCTGACGACGGTCACACGCCGCGGTTCGTCCGAGACGTGGACGATCAGGTTGGTGTCGTTCAGCGTGCCGTCCTCGCCCTTGCCCGAGCAGCGCCCAGGGAACAGATGCGCGTACTCGTCCTCGCACACGTCGACGCCGACCAGCAGCATGTTGAAGCCGCCCTCGTACTCCGCGATGTCCGGCGGCACGGACTCGGCACCCTCGATCTCCACGGAGTTGGCGCTCACCGTGCCCAACAGAGTCGTGCCGATGTACGCCGCGACGCCCACGCCGCTCACGAGCACGACCGCGAGCACGATGCCGAGGGCCCGCAGCAGCTGTCCGCCCGCACTGGGCCGATGCAGCTGGCCGTGACGGGCCACGGTACGACGACGGGGTCGCTTCACGCTCACAGAGTCCTTCGGATCCGATCAGGGCCAGGCCCCTCGACGACTCCGTGCCCGGCTACTCCCGGACGTTGCCGTTCGAGCAGGTCGCCTGAGCGGCGGAGTTTCCCCTGATCGTATCGGGCAGGGCGGCCACCGTCTCGGAAGGCGCGGGGGTCTCCGTCGTCGCCGGATCCGTCGGCTCGGTCGGAGTCGTCGGCTCGGTCGGAACTGGTGTCTCGACGATGACCCCGTCGTTCTCGGTGTTCTGGTGGGTCACCTGCAGCTGCTGGTTCGCGTTGATGGCGTCCCACATGAGCTGCGCCGAATCACGGTCGGGGATGACCCTGTTCGCGTCATACGGGTCCTCGAGAGTCGGATACTGCAGGAACACGATGTCCTCGAAGGGCACGTCCTTCACGGCGAGCGCGATCTGGGCGAGCATCATCGGATTCTGCAGCGACGTGCTCGGGGTGATGTTGCTCAGCGCAGTGTCGGCGAGCTTCAGCATCGTGGGCACATCACCGAGGACCTCGGAGCTGATGAGCTTGCGCGCCAGCGAAGACATGTACTGCTGCTGGTTGCCGATGCGGCCCAGATCGCTGCCGTCGCCGACGCCGTGGCGGGTGCGCAGGAACTGCAGCGCCTGCAGCCCCTCGACCGTGTGCGTTCCGGCCGGCAGGTCGAGGCCGGTGTAGCGGTCCTTGATGCCGGTCGCCAGACACACGTCGACACCGCCGATGGCGTTCGTGATCTCGATCACGCCGCCGAAGGTCACGGATGCCGCGAACTGGATCTCCTGGCCGGTGAGCTCGGTGATCGTCTGGGCGACGCAGTTCAGACCGCCATACGAGAAGGCCGTGTTGAGCTGCTGCTTGCTCATCGAGGAGGTCTCGTTGCCGTTCTCATCCGTGCACGCCGGGATCGGCAGCATGGTGTCGCGCGGGAAGCTCACCGCGGTGATGCGGCGCGGCTCGTCAGACACGTGCAGCAGCAGGTTGACATCGTTGAGCGTGCCGTTGGCATCATCGCCCTCGCAGCGTTCGCCGAAGAAGTGCGCGTACTCGGGCTCGCAGGTGTCGACGCCGGTGAGCAGCAGGTTGAACCCGCCCTTGTACTCCGCGATGTCCGGCGGGACCGACTCCTGGCCCTGCAGTTCCACGGCGTTCGCGGAGAAGTTCGAGAACAGCGTCGTCCCCACGTATGCCGCGACTCCCAGCCCGCTGACGAGCACGACAGCCATCGCGATGCCGATGATCTTCATCACCTGAGACACCGCACTGGGGCTGCGCAACTGACCGTGACGGGCGACAGTGCGACGACGGGGGGTCTTATCGCTCACTCGGGGCCTTTCGGGAATACTGCGGAGGGTGTGGGATTCGAACCCACGAGACATCTCTGCCCACTGGTTTTCAAGACCAGCTCCATCGGCCGCTCGGACAACCCTCCTCGAGCAGGAAATGCACCTGCCCGAACAGGCGTCGAGTCTAGCCGAGTTCGGGGCGAAAGCCGGCCACGCCGAGGTTCATTCTCCCGCGATGACCTGGGGAGACCCTGTACGGAGGGTGTCCAGCGCGAGCGCCAGACCGCCGTCCGCGACGCCCTCGGTGACTTCGCCTGCAGCATCCTTGACCTCGTCCGGAGCCTGCCCCATCGCGACCGCACGCCCCCCGACGCGCAGCGCCCACCCGAACATTCCGATGTCGTTGCGCCCGTCGCCGGCGACGAACACCTGGTCGGCGTTCATGCCGAGTTCGGCATGAACCCGGGCGAGTGCCGTGCCCTTGTCGACGCCCTGCGGCGCGATGTCGAGCCACGCGGTCCACCCGATCGCGTACGAGACCTCGTTGAGCCCGGCCTCCGTGACGAGCCGGTGGAAGTCCTCCTCGTCGTGCCCAGGCGAGACCACCACGACGCGCGAGACCGGGTGCTCCCCCAGTTCCTCGAACGAGACCTGCCGTCCGCCGTCGAGCGTCCAGTCGTCCAGCTGGGCGGTGTACAACCGCTGACCGGAGGCGAGCTCGACCATGTAGCGCGCTTCGGGGAGACGGTCGCCGAGAAGGTTGAGGACGGTTCGCGGGTCGAAGGTCTCGACGTGCCAGCGCGTCCATTCGCCATCCAGCCGGCGCATGGTGACCGCGCCGTTCGAGCACACCACGAACTCCGGGGCGATCTCGAGCGCGTCGAGATAGCGGTGGGTCGCCATCCAGCTGCGTCCGGTCGCGATCGTCACGACGTGGCCGGCGTCCCGCACCCGCGCGACCGCCTCCGGTACGCCTGGGCTCATCGACTCGTCCTGCAGCAGGATCGTGCCGTCGACGTCGAGGGCGACGAGCCAGCGCTGGTCCGTCGCGGCGACGGTCACGCCTCCGGCTCCAGCACGGTCAGTCCGCCCAGGTAGGGCCGCAGCACCTCGGGGACGATCACCGAGCCGTCCGGCTGCTGGTGCGTCTCGAGGATCGCGACGATCCAGCGCGTGGTCGCGAGCGTGCCGTTCAGCGTCGCGACGTGCTGGGTCTTCGCCTGGCCCTCTTCCGCTTCCGGACGGTACCGGACGTCGAGCCGACGCGCCTGGAAGCTCGTGCAGTTCGAGGTCGATGTGAGCTCGCGGAACGCATCCTGCGTGGGCACCCACGCTTCGATGTCGTACTTGCGCGCGGCGCTGGAACCGAGGTCCCCCGCGGCCACGTCGATCACACGGTACGACAGTCCGAGGGAGGTCAGCATCTCCTCCTGCAGCGCGACGAGGCGCAGGTGCTCCGCCTCGGCATCCTCCGGGGTCGTGTAGACGAACATCTCGAGCTTGTTGAACTGGTGCACGCGGATGATGCCCCGGGTGTCCTTGCCGTATGAGCCGGCTTCGCGGCGATAGCAGGTCGACCAGCCGGCGTAGCGCAGAGCCCCCTTGGACAGGTCGACGATCTCGTCCTTGTGGTACCCGGCGAGTGCGACCTCGCTGGTGCCGACCAGGTACAGGTCGTCGTCCTTGTCGAGGTGGTAGACCTCGTCGGCGTGCTCGCCGAGGAAGCCGGTGCCCTGCATGATCTCGGGACGCACGAGCGTCGGCGTGATCAGCGGCACGAAGCCGTGCTGGAGCGCCTTGTCGAGCGCCAGGTTCATCAGCGCGATCTCGAGTCGTGCCCCCACGCCGCGCAGGAAGTAGAACCGCGATCCGGACACCTTCACGCCGCGTTCCATGTCGATCGCACCGAGGATCTCGCCGATCTCGAGGTGGTCGCGCGGTCCGTTCGGGTACTCGGCCGCATCGAAGGTCGGCACCTCGCCGACGCGACGGAGTTCGACGAAGTCCTGCTCGCCTCCCGCCGGGACGCCGTCGATCACGACGTTCTCGATGCGCGCCAGGGCGGATGCCGCGGCATCAGCTGCTTCGCCAGCAGCGTGCTGCGCCTGCTTGACCCGCTCGGCGAGCTCCTTGGCCTGCGCGACGAGCGCGCCCTTCTCCTCCTTGGGCGCCTTCGCGACCTGCTTGCCGAACGCGTTCTGCTCGGCGCGCAGCTCTTCGAAGGAGGTCAGCGCGGCCCGGCGCGATCGGTCGGCCTCGATCGCCGCGTCGACGGTGGACGCATCGTGTCCGCGCGCGATCTGCGAGCGGCGGACGACGTCGGGGTTGTCGCGAAGAAGAGCGAGGTCGATCATTCGTCAAGTCTATGGCGTGAGGCGGATGCCGCTGCGAGGGCCCCGGTGGCGGGAGGCCTTAGAGTATGGCCATGATGACGACCGCGGCTGCCATGCACCGGGTCGCCCTCGTGTACAACCCGATCAAGGTGAACGAGACCCAGTTGAAGACCCTGGTGGCCTCGATCGCCGAGGAGGCCGGCTGGTCTCCTCCGCTGTTCCTTCCGACCACCGTCGAGGATGCCGGGCAGGGCCTGACCCGTCAGGCCCTGGATGCAGGGGTCTCCGCGGTGCTGGTCGCCGGAGGCGACGGCACCGTCCGCGCGGTCGCGGAGGCCATCGCCGACAGCGGCGTGACGCTCGGAATCCTGCCCAGCGGCACCGGCAACCTGTTCGCCCGCAACCTCGGACTGCCCCTGACCGATCCGGCGTCCATCGTCCGCGCCGCGCTCGCCGGCCGCACCGTGCCGGTCGATCTCGGCTGGGCGACGCTGACACGTGAGGACGGGACGTCCGAGACGCACGCGTTCGTGGTGCTGGCCGGGATGGGACTGGATGCCGACATGATCGCGAACACGCGTCCCGATCTGAAGAAGTCCGTCGGATGGGTGGCGTACGTGGATGGCGCCGCGCGATCGCTGGCTGCGGCGAAGCCGTTCCGCATCGTCTATCAGATGGACGAGTCGCGCCTGCACTCGACCAAGGTCTACAGCGTGCTGTTCGCGAACTGCGGCATGCTCCCGGCGGGGATCTCGCTGATTCCCAGCGCCTCGATCACGGACGGCACGCTCGACGTCGCCATCATCCAGCCGTCAGGCCCGTTCGGCTGGCTGGGCGTGTGGCGAAAGATCTGGTGGGACAACTCGGTGCTGCGGCGCTTCCGCGCCGGGCGGCTCGTGCTGGAGCGCCGTGGGCGCGACGCCTCGGTGCGCTACCTCCGTGGTGTGTCCGCCGAGGCCGCCGGCACGCACGCGACGCCGATCGAGTTGGACGGCGACGAGTTCGGAACGGCCATCCGTCTGCACTGCCGCGCCGATCCAGGCGCGCTGACGCTGGCGATCCCCGATTCGGTGTCGACCGAATCGCTCTGACGGTCCTTATCCGCGGACGGGGATCGTGGTGTCGAGGTTCGCGCCGACCAGCGTGAGCTGGAAGCCGTCGTCCTCGACCGCGTCATCCGGGAAGGCGACGATCGTGGCGCGCGGCGCCATGTCCATGGTGCACTGCGTACCCTCTTCGTCGGCGGCGAAGGTGACCGTGCCCGTCGCACCGCTGCCCTCGACGGACTCCACGATCGGCGGGCACGAGGACGACCCCCACGACAGCAGCACGAGGCTCTCGTCGTCGAACCATCCGGCGCTGGGCATGTACTCGGTCGAGGTGCCGGGGATGCCGGTGAGCTCAGGATCTCCGTCCAGATCAGCGTCGTCGGTGACGCCGTCGTAGGTCACGACCAGTTCGACGTCCTTGGTGGGATCGATCCCCTCGGGGAAGGCGCCGACGCTGGCACGCGGCGCGAGGTCCGCGGTGCACACGGCATCTGCATCGATGTCCACGAGCGAGACCGTGACCTGCTGCCCCGACGCCGTGACGTCGTCGACCTGCGGGATGCACGTCGAGGATCCCATCGTGACCACGGCGAACATGCGGCCGTCGTCGAGCCAGGCGGCGTCGAAGTCGTCGTCCGTCTGCGGAGCAGGGGCGGAGCTCTGCTGCGGCTCACCCGAACTGGTCGGGGTCGTGTCTGCGGGCGTTCCGGCGCATCCGGCGGAGATCACGACGACGGCGGCGAGGCCTGCGAGCAGCGCGGCGACGCGGGAGATGCTGGTCATGGCCTCAGAGTAGCCGTGATCACTGCAGGGCGGAGGTCAGCCTCGCCAGGTTGTCGAGCACGGTCGAACGCAGCGGCTGCTGCATCCACTCGTCCAGCGTCAGTTCGCGGCTGAGTCGACGGTACTCGTCTTCGACGTCGCGCATCTCCCTGACGAACTCCTCGCCGCGGACGAGCAGCGAGATCTCGAGGTTGAGACCGAACGAGCGCATGTCCATGTTGCTGGAGCCGATCACGGCGACCTCGTCGTCGATCGTGAGGCTCTTGGTGTGCAGGATGTACGGCTTGCGGTACATCCAGATCCGCACGCCGCCGCGCAACAGTGCCTCGTAGTAGCTGCGCTGCGCGTGGTAGACCATCGCCTGGTCTCCCTCTTCGGATACAAAGAGCTCGATCTCGACGCCGCGGTCGGATGCCGCGGTGACGGCGAGCAGCAGCGCCTCGTCGGGAACGAAGTACGGACTCACGATCATGATCTTGCGCTTGGCCGAGTACAGCAGACTCAGGAACAGCCGCAGGTTGTTCTCGACCTCGAATCCAGGTCCGGAGGGGACGACCTGACAGTCGAGGTCGCCGGTGCCCTGGGTCGCGTGGGCGATGTCGATGTCCGAGAGCACCTGGTCTGTCTCGCTGTACCAGTCGCTCAGGAAGATGGCGTTGACGCTGGCCACGATGGGGCCGTCGAGTCGGACCATGAGGTCGACCCAGTGCAGCCCGCGCTTGATGTTCTTGGGAAGGTTGTAGGTGGAATCGGTGACGTTCTGCGATCCCATGAACGCGACGCGACCGTCCACGACGAGCAGCTTTCGGTGATTGCGCAGGTCGGGGCGCTGCATGTGCCCCTTGAGCGGCTGCACCGGCAGCATGACATGCCAGTCGGCGCCCATACGGTTCAGCCGGTCGACGGTCTGGCGATACCGCGGCTTGTATCGATTGGCCCAGTGGTCCAGCAGCACCCGGACGGAGACGCCCCGGCGCGCCGTCTCTTCGAGCGCACGGAAGAAGTTGTCGGTCGCGGCATCCGACTGCAGGATGTAGAACTCGACGTGCACGTAGTTCGTCGCGGTGCGCACGGCATCCGCCATCGCGTCGAGCGATTCCTGGTAGTCGGAGATCAGGTGGGCGCCGTTGTCGCCCGAGAGCGGCATCGCCCCCATCTGCTGGTTCATGCGCACGAGCGGGCCGAACCAGTCCGGGGCGTCGGGGCGCAGCGTGCCGAAGTGCAGATGCTCGCTGGTCTCGGAGATGTAGTCGTTGATCTGCTGCTGCTTGCGGCGGCGGGCGCGCGGCAGCCGAGGGTTTCCGATCAGCAGGAACAGGAACACCCCGAAGAAGGGGATGAAGAAGATGGCCAGCAGCCAGGCCATCGCCGCCGTCGGCCTGCGGTTGCGCGGCACGACGATGATCGCCGTGATGCGGATGGCGATGTCGATGACAGCGAGACCCGCGAGCACCCACCAGGGCCAGGCATCCACGCGCATCACCCCCGTGCAGTCCGGACCGTCCGCCTCACGCCGGTCCTGGACTCAGCGTAGTGGGTGGGTCGGACGCTCCCCGGTCAGGACGCCTTCGGCGGCAGACCGCGCGCCGCGCGCTCCTCGGCCTCGATCTGCGCGTGGACCTTGCGCTCGGTGCGATCGAAGCGCAGGATGCCGCGGAGCACGAAGAAGAACACCACGCAGACCGCGAGGGTCGGCAGGATCGACCAGGCGACCGCGGTCCAGATGCTCTCCATGCCTCCATCGTACGCCGCTCGCCTGTGGTCGCGCCGCGCCGTCGTCGGCCCACTCGCCCTGCACAGATCCCTATATGCCGGAATCCATCCACAATCCCCGATTCCGCTCCTGTAGCCCGTGCCCGCGTTGCCACACTCGCGTGATGACACTCGTGATGAAAGCCAACAGTTCCGCGCAATTCCTGGGCCTGGTCCCCGCCCTCGCCGGCTTCACGCCGACGCAGAGCATCGTCCTGACCCCTTTCGAGGGCAAGCGCACGTACGGCGCGCTGCGCATCGACCTGCCCGACGACGACCCTGATGCTTTCGCCGAACGTGCCGTCGCCCTGGTCGGTCGCGTCGAGCGCACGGATTCCATCGCCCTCGTCGTGTACTGCGATGAGATCGCCCAGCCCACGAGGGATGGCATCGTCCTCCCGCACAGCGTCGTCGTCGACGCCGTGCTCGCCGCCGCAGAGGAGCGGCGGCTCGGCATCGTCGACGCGCTCTGCGTGACACCAGAGGGCTGGGCGCGCTATCTCGATGAAGAACCGGCGCTGCATCCGCTCGACACCATCCACCCCGCCGAGTGCCCGCCAGAGGCGTCCGACATCGAGGGCGATCAGTCGGCGGGTACGGAACTGCCGGACTACGGCCTGATGACGACGGAGAAGGTCGGGCGGGCGCTGATCGCGCTGGAGGAGGTGATCTGCCGTGCCCGCATGGGCCGCGAGGACGAAGCCGAGCGAGAGCATCCGGAGGCGTTCGCGGCCGCGATGCTCATCGAGGACGTCCCTGCGTTGTTCGAGTCCGCCGTGAACCTCACGGATGATCCACCACCCTACGCGTGCGCGGCGTTGATCTGGCTGCTGGAGCGGCCGATCTACCGTGACGTCGCCCTCATGCAGTGGGCCGGTGATCTGCGTGAGGGGCACGCGGCGCTGACGTCCCAACTGACGCACAGCCGCTCCGGCACGCTGCCCTCTGCGCAGAGCTGGGGCGTGATGGTCGGCTCGGGTCCGCGTCCCGACATCTCCCGGCTGCACGCCGCGCTTCGCGCAGCGCGCTCGTTGGCTGCTCTCGCACCACGGCAGCGGCGGGTCGGTCCGCTCGCTCTCGCCGCGTGGCTGTCCTGGGCGCTCGGGCGCCCATCGCACTCCGAGAAGTACCTCGAGCAGGTGCACGCGATCAACCCCGACTACAGCTTCGGGATCCTTCTGAGAGAGCTCATCAGGACCCGTCCGTTGCCGGAGTGGGCGTTCGATCGACGCAGGGACGACGCGGCATGACGCCGCGCCGAGTCACTTCACGAGCGGGAAGAGGATGGTCTCGCGGATGCCGAGGCCGGTGATGGCCATCAGCAGACGGTCGATCCCCATGCCCATGCCCCCGGACGGCGGCATGCCGTGCTCGAGCGCGCGGAGGAACTCCTCGTCGACGCGCATCGCCTCGACATCGCCGCGCGCAGCGAGCTTTGCCTGCTCGATGAAGCGCTCGCGCTGGATGACCGGGTCCACCAGCTCGGAGTACCCGGTGGCCAGTTCGAAGCCGCGGATGTACAGGTCCCACTTCTCCACGACGCCCTCGATCGAGCGGTGCTCGCGCACGAGCGGCGAGGTGTCGAGCGGGAAGTCCATCACGAACGTCGGGCGCACGAGGTCGCCCTTCACGAAGTGCTCCCAGAGCTCTTCGACGAGCTTGCCGTGCGTCGCCTGCGGCGGGACGTCGACGCCGCTCTGCTCGGCGAACGCGATCAGGTCCTCGACGGAATCGTCCGGGGTCACGGATCGTCCGGATGCGGCGGACAGCGACTCGTACATCGAGATGCGGTCCCACTCGCCGCCCAGGTCGTACTCGGTGCCGTCCGCCCACGTCACGGTGGTCGAGCCGGTGACCGCGATTGCGGCCTGCTGAACCAGTTCCTGGGTGAGCTGGGCCATCTGGTCGTAGTCGCCGTAGGCCTGATAGGCCTCGAGCATCGCGAACTCCGGGCTGTGCGTCGAGTCGGCGCCCTCGTTGCGGAAGTTCCTGTTGATCTCGAACACCCGCTCGATGCCGCCGACGACGGCGCGCTTCAGATACAGTTCCGGCGCGATGCGCAGGTACAGCTCGGTGTCGAACGCGTTCGAATGCGTGACGAAGGGCCGCGCCGACGCACCGCCGTGCTGCACCTGCAGCATGGGCGTCTCGACCTCGAGATAATCGTGGTTCGCGAACGTCGCGCGAAGGCTGGCATTCACGGCGGCGCGGGCGCGGACCGTGGTGCGCGCCTGCTCCCGGACGATCAGGTCGAGGTAGCGGCTGCGCACGCGACCCTCTTCGCTGAGCTCGGAGTAGGCGTTCGGCAGCGGAAGGATCGCCTTGGACGCGATCTTCCAGTCATCCGCCATGATCGACAGCTCGCCGCGGCGGCTGGAGATCACCTCGCCGTGCACGAAGACGTGGTCGCCGAGGTCGACGTACTCTTTCCAGTCCGCCAGCGACTCGTCGCCGACGTTCGCGAGGGAGATCATGGCCTGGATGCGCGAACCGTCGCCGGCCTGCAGGGTCGCGAAGCAGAGCTTGCCGGTGTTGCGGCTGAACACGACGCGTCCTGCGACGCCGACGACGACGCCGGTCTCGGCACCGGCCTCGAGGTCGCCGTAGTCGGCTCGCAGCGCCGGGATCGTGTGCGTCACCGGCACGCCGACGGGGAACGCCCCGCCGGAGGCGTCCGCACGCTTCGCGATCAGACGCTCGCGCTTGGCGAGACGAACGGCCTTCTGCTCGTGAGTGTCCTCGTCGTCGTTGGGGACGGGGGCGGGCGCGTCAGGCGCGTTCGTCATGCGGGGCTCCTTGCAAGGTCAGCGGTCAGTTTATCGCGGGCGGGTAGCGTGGAAGCCATGAGCGCTCGTCGAGGACTCCGCCTGCTCGCCGCACTCGCCTTCGCCGCCGCGGCATCGGCTCTGCCTGCCACGGCCGCCGCGGCATCCGTGCCGGCATCCGTCTCCGGCGATGTGAACGATTTCTCCTACGCGTCCTGGGATGCGCAGTACCAGGTCGGCACCGATGACGAGGGCCGTGCCACCATGCTGGTCACCGAGACCCTGACCGCCGATTTCCCCGAGATCGACCAGAATCGCGGCATCGTGCGGGGGCTCCCGATGGGCTACGAGGGCGCATCGACCGAGCCCCGCGTGATCTCCGTCGAGGATGCCGACGGAGCACCCGTTCCCTACGAGACCGAAGAGGACGACGACGTCCTGTACATCCTCACCGGAACAGACGAGTTCGTGCACGGACCGACGACCTACGTCATCACCTATGAGATGCGCGATGTCATCCTGGCCGCCCGCAACGGCTTCGACGAGTTCTACTGGGATCTGCTGCCACTGGACAGCACGCAGCCGATCGACGAATTCACCGCCGACATCGTGTTCGCTCCGGAGCTGAGCGCGCAGCTGACCGGCGACTCCGCCTGCTACATCGGCGAGCAGGGATCGCAGGACCGCTGCGGTATCGCCGTCGACGGCGACACGGCCACTGTTGCGGAGAACAGCCTCGCCGCGGGCGAGGGCGTTTCCGTCGCGATCGGCCTCGAACCGGGAACCGTCGTCCAGCCCGACACGCGGCAGCCGAACCCTGTCACCGACGTCGTCCCGCTCGTGACCAGTGGGGGCGCAGCGGCACTGGCCGCGGGCGGATGGATCGCGACGTCGGCGATGATCCGCTCGCGCCGCCGCGCGACGGGTGTCATCGTCGCCCAGTACGAGGTGTCCACCTCGATGCCGCCGCTCCTCGCGAACGCGATCGTGCCCCGTGCGCGCAACCCGATCACCGCGCAGATCATCCACCTCGCCGTGCGGGGACTCATCCGCCTCGAAGAACTGCCGGAGGACAAGAAGGATCAGACCCGTCCCAGGCTCCGCCGGCTCAGCGCTCCGATCCCCGATCCGCTCGATCACCGCACCCTGAAGGCGGTGTTCAACAACGATGAGCCGGACGTCGTCATGACGATCCCGAAGGAGAGCTCCGCGTTCGCGAAGCGCATGCAGGGTCTGATCAAGGCCGGACAGAAGGAGGCCAGGGCACGCGGACTCACCACGAAGGTCCGCAGCCGCACCGCCGCGGTACTGTGCTGGATCGCGCTCGGCGTGGCAGCGGTCGGGCTCGGTCTCGGCATCTGGGGCGCCGTGCTGGGCCGCGAGAGCGCGGTCGCCGGCATCCTGCTGTCGGCGTTCCTGGGAGCCGGCGTGGTGGTCTCCCTCATCGCAGCTCTGTCTCCGCGGACGGTGCCGACCCCGCAGGGCGCTCTCGAACTCGAGCATCTCGAGGGGGTGCGCGAGTTCATCAGGGTGGCCGAGGCGGACCGCCTGCAGATGCTGCAGTCCTACACCGGGGCCGAGCGCCGCCCCGACGGGACGATCGACGTGATCCATCTGTATGAACTGCTGCTGCCCTACGCCGTCCTGTTCGGTCAGGAGCGCGAATGGGGAGAGGTCCTCGAGACCGCGTACGCGCAGGACCAGCGGACCCCGATGTGGGTCAACGGTGCGGCCGTCGGACTCTCGGTCCGGCTCGCCGGCTTCTCGACCGCGACCGCCGGCTCTTCGACGTACACCTCGCCCAGCAGCGGGAGCTCATCGAGTTTCGGAGGGTCGACAGGCGGCGGCTTCTCCGGCGGAGGAGGCGGAGGCGGCTTCTCGGGAGGACGCTGACCCTCAGGGCAGCAGTGGATCCGACGCGTCACGCAGAGCGCGCTCGACCGTCGACTGCACCAGCGCCGACAGGTACCCGCCGGGGTTCTCGACGCCGATCCCCCGCAGCAGGCCCGTCGCCTGGGAGATGATCGACCGGGAGAATTCGGATGCCGTGGCGATCGCCTCCGCGTACGCCGGCCGGTCCTCCTCGGCGATGACGACCGGCTCGCAGCCGAGTTCGACCGCCAGCGCCTGTGCGATCGGCAGCACCGGCGCCGGCGCGGTCACGGCGGCGAAGGACGCCTGCAGCTGACGCAGATCGATCGTGGTGCCGGTGAACGTGATCGCCGGATGCACGGCCAGCGGGATGACCCCTGCGCGCTGCGCCGGCTCGAGCACGCCGATCCCGTACGCCGGGTCCGTGTGCAGGACGAGCTGCCCCGGCTGCCACGCACCGAGTTGCGCGAGGCCGGCGACGATGTCCGGGAGGTCGTCGTGCGGCACCGCGAGAATGACGAGCTCGCTGCGGCGCAGCACCTCGGGGGCGTCGAGCACCGGGACATCGGGCAGCACGGCCGACACGCGTTCGTCGTCGGACGATGCCGTGATGCCGACGATCGCATGTCCCGCACCGGCGAGCGCCGCACCGATCACAGGACCGACACGCCCCGCACCGATGATGCCGACGCCGAGGCGGCCCTCACGATTCACGCGGGGGCTCCTCCGGCTGGCCGGTGGGCACGGCGGGAGGCCCCGGCGGTGCAGGAGGCGCCGCAGGAGGTGCAGGCGGTGCCGCCGGAGGCGCAGGAGGCGCTGCGGGCGGAGCCGCGGGCGCGGGTGGCGCCGGAACCACAGGCGGCACCGGCCGCGGCGGATCCGCGGGCGGCACCGGCTGCGCCGGAACCACAGGATGCACCGGCTGCGGCGGATCCACAGGCAGCACCGGCCGCGGCGGAACCACAGGAACGGCAGGCGGGGGCGGCGGCACGGCGGCCGGAGGCGCCGGCGGTCCGACCGGTGGAACCGGTCCACCCGAAACGGGTGGCGCCCCGAAAGCGGGCACGATGAAGGCTGGCGCGGCCGGCGGGAACGTCGGCGCGGCCCACGCCTGCGGCTGGGCATCCGGAACCGCGGCATCCGACTGCACTGCCCAGCGGTGCCCTCGATCCCGCTCGACCGATGCCGACGTGCGTCGGGACATGTCATCGAACGCGGCCATGAGCTGCGCGCCGTCGATGCCGACGATCTCACCGAGGATGGGACCCGTGACGCTGTGCGCCTTCATCCAGGCGACACGCTGCGCACGGTCGATCGGTCCCTGCGAGACCGATGCGCCCTGCATGCGCGCCAGCGGGAAGACCGCGAGCTTGCGCCACAGCACACCTCGCCGCAGGATCAGTCCGAAGTCGGTGAGCGCGAAGCCGTGCCGCTTCCACGAGACAGGACGGCGCCACCACGCGCGCGGCTGCATCCGCACGTACGGGTCCTCCGGCGCAGGGCCCAGGATGCCGTGCTCCCAGACCAGCGGCACATCGTCGCCTGGCAGGTCGGGCAGGATCAGCCCGAGCACCCGCTCGACGTCGGCGCGCTTGCCCACCGGGAGCACGATGTTGAACTGCTGCGCGCTGCCCGACGACTGCTGGGCTGCGCTTTTGCCGCTCATGCGGTTGATCTTGATCGTCCACCAGCCGAACGGACGCCACAGCAGCGACTGCGTGACCTCGACGGCGAAGATGCGACCGGGTGGGATCGTCTCGGTGACCGTCGTGAACAGTCCGTACGTGATGCGCACGCCGTCCGGGGTCGGCGCGATGGAATAGCGCAACGACTTGGAGATCTGCGCCCAGGTGATCGCCACGGCCGCGATCACCATCGGGATGCCGATGCCGAGGCTGATGCCGAGGATGGCGAATCCGGCGCCGGCGCCCTCATCGGCGAGGATCGCCGGGATCGTGAACGCCAGCACGATGACGAAGATGGCGGCGAAGAAGACGAACCACAGCAGACCGCTGAGCAGCTGGGATCCGACCAGCCGGCCGGTCGGGATCTTCACGACGCTCTCCGGCGCGACGTCGGCGAGATCGACGCCGTCGATCATTCCGTTGATGCCGTGGCTGACGGTGCCCGCGACCTGTTGGCGCCTGCTCGTAGCAGGCACCTGCTGCCTGGCGCGGGCGGCCTCGCGCGCCGCCCTGGCGCCGGAGGCGAGGCGCAGGATGTCGGCGCGCACAGCCTCGGCCTTGGGGGTCGAGAGGTATTCCAGCGGCACGTTGGCGTCGGTGCCCGCGCCGACCACCTCGAGCTTCGCCATGCCGATGAGCCTGGCCGGGAAGGGACGGGTGAGGTTGACGCCCTGCACGCGATCCAACGGCGCCCGCCGATGGGAGCGGAAGACGATCCCCTTGCGCACCTCGACGTGATCGTCGGTGATGCGGAACTCCTGGAACCGCCAGACCAGCCAGAACGCCGCGCACAGCACGAGCACGGCCCCGAGGGCCGCGAGCAGCACGACCAGGATGAGATTGTTCGCCAGCACCCAGTCGATCGGGTCTCCGCTGCTGTACTCGTCGACGTGGACCTCGTCAGGGGTGAAGAGGTTGACGATCCAGTAGATGAAGCGGTCGCGGAAGTTGCTGATGATGATGCCGGCCAGCACGATGAGCACCAGGCCGCCCTTGAACAGCGGCGTCAGCGGGTGCAGTCGGTGCCATTCACCGTCGGCGAGGGTTTCATCGCCCAGCGTCTGCGCCGCCGGAGGAGTGGGTTCGGGCAGCCCGGAGGGGCCGAAGGACGGGACGCTCACAGGCCGGTCCGGCGGGTCTCGGCGACCTCGATCAGGGTGTCGCGCAGCGCTTCGGCTGCTGCCTGACTGAGACCGGGGATCTGCACGCCGGTCGTCGCGGCGGCCGTCACCATCTTCAGCTGCGAGACGCCGAACGCGCGGTCGAGCGGACCGTGCGTGATGTCGACGAGCTGCATGCGCCCGTACGGCACCGCGATCATGCGCTGCCACAGGATGCCCTTGCGGAAGACGATGTCGTCTGCGCGCAGCATGTACCCGATCGCCTTCGCCTGACGAGGCAGGATCGCGAGGGTGAGGAGGGTGATCAGGATCACGACGCCGGCGGGGATCCATACCCACATCTCGCCGATGATCGCGCTGAGCACGCCGGCGGCGATGGCGACGACCGCGATGAAGACGAGGTTCTGCACCAGTTGCGACACGACGTAGCGCGGCGAGATCTGGTGCCAGTGCCCGTCGAGGGCGAGGCGGCCTGCACCGCGCGGCTCGCGGATGCCGGTGTAGGTGCCTTCGTCGAGCACGGGGCTCTGCGCCGGGCCGCGGTCAGTGCCCGGCATCGGCTCCTGGGGAGGGTTCGTCTGGCTGTCGGTCATCAGGATCCTTCGGCAGGGTGCAGAACTGTTCGGCGACGAGCGCGGCCGCCACGAGGACGATGGAGCTCGCAATGAGTGCGACCATCGCCACCATCGACCCTACCGGCGGCCCGACCGGACGGGACAGCAGGAACAGCAGGATGCCGGCGCCGAAGCCGCCGAGCAGGGCACCGAGCAGACTGGAGGCACGCGCCAGTGTCGCCGCGCGCAGCGCGCGGAACGGATCCACGCGCTTGCCGGAGCGTCCGCGGACGCTGCGGCGCACCGGCCAGGCCAGTGCGAGGCACGCGGCGGCGAGCAGGATCAGCAGCACCGGCAGCCAGGAGGACGGCGTGAACGTCGCGCGCCCGCTGACCGTGAGCAGGTGATCGAGTCCGAACCCTCCGGCCGCGCCCAGCAGCGCCAGCACGATCAGTACGAACGCGGACGTGCGCCTCATCGGGTGGACTCGCCGTGGCCGTCGCCGTTGCGGTCGCCCGCGGCATCCGCTCGCAGCGCCTCCACCAGGTCGGCCACGCGTCCGCGACCGGGGATCACGGCCTCCGGATCGAGATCGAGCCAGGGTTCGAGCACGAAGAGGCGCTCGGCGGCGCGCGGATGCGGCAGCAGCAGGTGCTGTTCGTCGGAGGTGACGTCGCCGTACGTGATCAGATCCAGGTCGAGCGTCCGGTCTCCCCAGCGCTTGCGGCGCTCGCGCCCGTGCTCCTCCTCGATGGCGTGCAGCATGCCGAGCAGAACCTGCGGGGCCAGCCGCGTCGTCACCAGCGCGACGGCGTTGACGTAGGTCGGCGCATCGGGGTCAGGCCCTTCGGGGCGGACGGCGACCGTCTCGTGCAGCGGTGACAGCCGCACGTCGTCGACCAGCGGCAGTCGCGCGATGCGCGCGGCTGCGTGCTCCACGGTCTCGCGTCGATCGCCGAGATTCGCCCCGAGCGCGACGACGGCGACCGTCGCATCGCGGCCCGGCCGAGGGTCGAGCGGCGGCAGGGGCGGCATCCGGACCATCAGCGCGCCTCCTGACGCCCGCGGCGGACCGTCACGGACACATCCGAGAACGTATGCGCGATGGGGGCGTGCGGCTTGTGCACCGTGACCATGGCGAACAGCACGCGCTCGTCGGCGAGGGCGACGTCGGCGATCCGCTCGGCGAGTGTCTCGATGAGGTTGACCGGCTCCCCCTCGATGATCTCGACGACCTTGTCGGCGAGCTCTCCGTAGTGCACGGTGTCGGCGACGTCGTCGGATGCGGCGGCATCCGCGAGGTCGAGGCTCAGCCGCAGATCGACCGTGAACTCCTGGCCGCTCTCTCGCTCGTGCTCGTACACGCCATGTCGGCCGAACGCCGTGAGCCCGGCCAGGAAGATCTCATCGATGGGGTGCATGCTCAGCCCTCCCAGGCGCGGGCGACGGCGAGGGCGTCGCGGGTGGCGGCGACGTCGTGGACGCGCACGGCCCAGGCACCGGCACGAGCCGCGAGAGCGCTCGTGACAGCGGTCGCGAGATCGCGGCGCTCGAGCGAGATCTCGTCGTCGGCGGCGACCTGAAGCACCTCGGCCAGGAACCTCTTGCGCGATGTGCCGATCAGGACGCGGTGGCCGAGGGCCGTGATCTCGTCCAGCCCGCGCAGCACGTCCCAGTTCGTGTCCCCCGCCTTCGCGAACCCGATGCCGGGGTCGAGGATGAGGCGCGACGGGGCGATGCCGGCGGCCGCTGCACGGCCGACGCCTTCGTGCAGCTCGCCGGCGACCTCGCGCGCCGCTCGGAGATAGGTCGCATTCGCGTACATGTCGGCGGACGGCCCGCGCCAGTGACCCAGCGCGTAGTCGACTTCGGTCCCGGCGACGGCAGGGAGCATCCGCTCATCCGCCAGGCCGCCGGAGACGTCGTTGACGATCCGTGCACCCGCCTCGACAGCCGCGACCGCCGTTGAGGCGTTGAGGGTGTCGATGCTGACCGTGGCACCTTCGGCGGCGAGCGCCGCGATGACCGGCAGCACGCGCTCCTGCTCGACGGACGGATCGACGCGTTCGGCACCCGGTCGGGTCGACTCTCCGCCGATGTCCAGCACGCCGGCGCCGTCGCGCCACAGGCGAAGACCCTGCTCGATCGCGCGCGCGGAGTCGAGGAAGCGCCCGCCGTCGCTGAAGGAATCAGGCGTGACGTTGACGATGCCCCAGATGACGGTCACGGCAGTTCGACTCCGAGGCCTGCGGATGCCGCGATCAGCGCGATGATCTCGGCACGGGCCGTGGGGTCGGCGTACGCGCCGCGGGCGGCGATGGTGAGGGTGGATGCCTCGGGCTGGCGTCCCCCGCGCATCGTGACGCAGCCATGCACGGCATCCAGCACGACGAGCACACCACGGGTGTCGAGGTGCGCGTCGATCGTGTCGGCGATCTGCTCGCCGAGGCGCTCCTGCACCTGCGGCCGGGTCGCGAGGATCTCGACGACCTTCACGAGGGCGCCGAGTCCGACGACCTGCTCGCCGGGGAGGTACGCGAGATGCGCCCGTCCGGCGAACGGCAGCAGGTGGTGCTCGCACACCGAGCGGAAGCGGATGTCGCGCAGCACGACCGCGCCGCTGGGCAGCGTCTCGGGAGCCGGGCCCCGCGAGACGCTGATGGTGTGGGCGAGCGGCGTCGCGGCATCCTCACCGACGCCGGAGAAGAACTCGGCGTACAGGTCGGCGACGCGCTGCGGCGTCTGCTTGAGCCCGGGGCGCTCCGGGTCCTCGCCGATCGCCTCGAGCAGCTCGCGGGTGAGAGCTGCGACCCGCTCCCTGTCGACGGTCACGATCAGGCGGTCGCCGGACGCGTGTGTCCGGGGGAAGGAGCGGAATCGGCGGTGCCACGGGCGGCCGCAGCATCCGCCGGTGCCGCTTCGGATGCCGCAGCATCCGCGGGCACGAGCCGCTTGGGCACTTCGATCGGGGGCCTGGTCGACACGGGGCGGTCCTCGCTGGACAGCCACAGCGGGCGCTCGGGGAGCTTGCGCACGTCGTGGAAGAGCTCGGCGATCCTGTTGTGATCGAGCGTCTCCTCCTCGAGCAGGGCGAGCGCGAGGCGGTCGAGGACGTCACGGTTGTCGCTGATCACCTGGTAGGCCTCGTTGTGCGCCTGTTCGATGAGCGCGCGCACCTCGACGTCGACGCGTTGCGCGACGGTCTCGGAGTACTCGCGGCCGCGGCCCATGTCGCGTCCGGCGAACGGCTCGCCGCCCTCGGAGCCGAGCTTGACCGGTCCGAGATCGGTGGTCATGCCGTACTCGATGACCATCTTTCGGGCGATGCTGGTCGCCTTCTCGATGTCGTTCGACGCCCCGGTGGTCGGGTCGTGGAAGACGAGCTCTTCCGCGACGCGTCCGCCCATCGCGTAGGTGAGCTGGTCCTGCAGTTCGTTGCGCGTGACCGAATACTTGTCATCCAGCGGCAGCACCATCGTGTAGCCCAGCGCCTTGCCGCGCGGGAGGATCGTGATCTTGGTGACCGGATCCGTGTAGTTCATCGCCGCAGCCGCCAGGGCGTGACCGCCCTCGTGGTAGGCGGTGATCAGGCGCTCGCGGTCCTTCATGACGCGCGTACGACGCTGCGGGCCGGCGATCACACGGTCGATGGCCTCGTCCAGCGCACGGTTGTCGACGAGCTGCGCGTTGGAGCGAGCCGTGAGCAGCGCCGCCTCGTTGAGAACGTTCGCGAGGTCGGCGCCCGTGAACCCCGGAGTCTTGCGCGCGACGACCTCGAGGTCGACGGACTTGGCCAGCGGCTTGCCCTTCGCGTGCACCTCGAGGATGTGCAGACGGCCCTTGAGGTCGGGAGCGTCGACGCCGATCTGCCGATCGAAGCGACCCGGGCGCAGCAGCGCGGGGTCGAGGATGTCCGGACGGTTGGTGGCCGCGATCACGATGACGTTGGCGTTCGGGTCGAAGCCGTCCATCTCGACGAGCATCTGGTTCAGCGTCTGCTCGCGCTCGTCGTTGCCGCCGCCCATGCCGGCGCCGCGGTGACGGCCGACGGCATCGATCTCGTCGATGAAGATGATCGCGGGAGCGTTCTCCTTGGCCTGATTGAACAGGTCGCGCACGCGCGAAGCGCCGACGCCGACGAACATCTCGACGAAGTCGGATCCCGAGATCGAGTAGAACGGGGCGCCTGCCTCGCCGGCGACGGCGCGGGCGAGCAGGGTCTTGCCGGTACCAGGAGGGCCGTACAGCAGCACGCCCTTCGGGATGCGGGCGCCGATGGCCTGGAACTTCGCCGGGTCCTGCAGGAACTCCTTGATCTCCTGGAGCTCTTCGATGGCCTCGTCGGCGCCGGCGACGTCTGCGAAGGTGACCGTCGGGGTCTCCTTGTTGACGAGCTTGGCCTTGGACTTGCCGAACTGCATGACCTTGCCGCCGCCGCCCTGCATCGAGCTCAGCAGCCACCAGAACAGCAGGCCGAGCAGGACGAGCGGGATGAGCAGCGAGAGGAAGCTGTCGAACCAGGTGGCGCGGGGCACGACGTCGGTGAAGCCGTCCTTCGGGTCGGCCGCGTCGATGGCCTCGACGATCTGGTCGCCTCGGGCGTCCACGTAGTAGAACTGCACGTCCTTGGCGCCCTCGAACTCCTTCGAGAGGGTCATGTCGACGCGCTGATCGCCGTCGGTGTTCGTGACCTCGGTGACCGTGTCTCCGGCGAGCAGCTCGAGACCCTGCTGCACGGTGATCTGCTTCGGCGCTCCGAGGTTCGAGATCAGCAGGAATCCGCTGAACAGGAGCACGCCGACCAGCGCGACGTAGATCAGGGGATTCCGGGTGATCTTCTTCACATCCATGATGGGTTCAGCGTACCGCCCGCCCGCTTGGCGGCCGCTGTGATTCGCCCACGGCGGACACGCTCTCGCCTGGTGCGGATCACAGGACCCGGCGCAGTTTGTCGGGGTTGGACACCTGACGGATGCCGGTGATGCGACCGTCCTCGTCGAACTCGAGGACGACGAGGTCCGTGCGTCCGGAGTGATTCAAGGCCAGCGCCGGCTCCCCGTTGACATCGAGCCGGTCGATCGAGAAGGGGTGCACCGGGTCGACGGCGACCGCCTTGTCCCGCACGCCCGCGAAGAAGCGGTGCACGCGATCCGCCCCGAAGATCGGGTTCAGAGCGGCGCGGACCCGGCCCCCACCGTCGCTCCAGAGGATCGCGTCGTCGGCGAGCACCGCGAGCAGCACGTCGATCTCGCCCGCCTCCAGCGCGGCGACGAGCGCGTTCATGGCCTCGGGGTCCACCGTGCGAGGCTGCGCATCGGGAGCGGACAGCCGCAGCCGGCGTTCGGCGCGGGAGATCAGTTGCCGCACTGCGGCGGGCGATTTCTGCAGGATCTCGCCGATCTCCACCGCCGACATCCCGTATGCGCGATGCAGCACGACGGCCGCACGCGCGTCGGGCGCCAATTGTTCGGCGAGGTGGAGCAGCCCGAGCGAGAGCAGCTCACGGTCGGCCACGGCATCCTCCGGGAGGCGCGCGGTGGCGACCGGTTCCGGCAGCCAGTGGCCGGTGTACTCCTCGCGCACAGCCGCCAGTGCGCGGACGCGATCGATCGCACGCCGCACGCACACGGTCGTCAGCCACGCCGCCCAGGAGTGCACGCGGGCGTCGCCGGTGCGCTCCTCGCGCAGCGCTTCGATCGCGACCTCGGAGACGACGTCCTCGGCGTGACCCATGTCTCCCAGCATCCGGTAGGCGATGCCGATGAGCCGGCCCTGCTCGGCCGCCCATGCCGTGGTGGCCGGTGTGGCGGACGTCATGCCTCCAGGCTAGCGGCGGCCGACGTCACACGATCGGATGCTTGTCGTCGATCGGGGGACTCATCTCGGTGGCGATCGCGATGCGGTTCCACACGTTGATCGTGCTGATCGCGAGGAGGATCGCGCCCAGTTCTCCCTCGTCGAAGTGCGCGGCGGCGGCATCCCAGATCTCGTCGGTGACCGTGTCAGGGCCCAGTTTCGTGACCGCATCGGTCAGCGCGAGCGCGGCGAGCTCCCGTTCCTCGAACAGCCCTTTCGCATGCTGCCAGGCGCCGACGGCGTGCAGGGTGCGCTGCGGGATGCCGCGGTTCGCGCCGTCCGTCGCGTGCATGTCGACGCAGTATCCGCAGCCGTTCAGCAGGGATGCGCGCAGCTTGATCAGTTCGTAGAGTCGCGCGTCGACGCTCTTGCGGGCATACGCCTCGAGCCCCAGCACGGCGGCGTATCCGAGCTTGTTCGTGCGGCCCATGTCGATCCTGGTCATCGTCCGTCCTTCCGGAGGCCGTGAGGACGACGACGGATCTCGTCGGCGTCTCATCGGCCCTCACAGAGGGAGTCGGATGCCGCGGCCGAAGTGTGACATCCGGCCGGACCGCGTGTCTAGGAGTAGACGTGCGGGGCGAGCACGGCGACGTCGCGCAGGTTGCGGTAGCGCTCGTCATAGTCGAGGCCGTATCCGACCACGAAGTCGGTGGGGATGTCGAAGCCGACGTACTTGCAGTCGATCTCGACCTTGGCCGCGTCCGGCTTGCGCAGCAGCGCGAGCACCTCGATGGAGGCGGGGTCGCGGGACGCGAAGTTCTCCAGCAGCCAGCTGAGGGTCAGGCCGGAGTCGATGATGTCCTCGACGATCAGGACGTGCTTGTCGTGCAGGTCGGTGTCGAGGTCCTTGCGGATCTGGACGACACCGCTGGACTTCGTGCTCGAGCCGTAGCTCGACACGGCCATCCAGTCCATCGGCGCGTGGAACGGCAGCGCCCGTGCGAAGTCGGCCATCACCATCACCGCACCCTTGAGGACGCCGACGAGCAGCAGGTCCTTGCCGGCGTAATCCTCCGCGACCCTGGCCGCCAGCTCGACGAGCTTGGCCTGGATCTCCTCCTCTGTGACGAGGATCTGTGCAAGGTCGTCCTGGATATCAGCGGCGCGCATGGATCGATTTTATGTGACGGACGCGGGCGCTTCGGCACTAATGTGAGCCGTGACCAGGGCGAACGCCCCGACGGAAGGATTTCGCATGGCCCTCGATGACATCCTCAAGCAGGTTCCGATCGACGACATCGCCGCAAAGCTGGGGGTGTCCCCCGAAGAGGCGAAGAAGGCTGTGGAGGAAGGCGGCGCGGTGCTGCTGACCGGCCTGGCGAAGAACGCAGAGAGCTCCGAGGGCTCGGCGGCGATCCAGAAGGCGCTGCAGAAGCACGAGGGCGCGACGCCGTCGAAGGTCGACGACATCGATCAGGCCGACGGCGAGAAGATCGTCAAGCACGTTCTCGGCGACAAGCAGGCCGAGGTCACGACGAAGCTCACCGAATCGAAGGAGACCGCCGGCATCGACTTCGGCAAGCTTCTGCCGATGCTGGCGCCGATCGTGATGAACCTGATCGCCAATGCCAGCAAGGGCAAGGCCGACAAGAGCGCGGCTGGCGAGGAATCCGGCGGCGGCATCGGCGATCTCATCGGCGGTCTCGTGGGCGGCGGCGGCTCCTCCTCCGGTGGCGGCGGGGGGATCGGCGATCTGCTCGGGGGCATTCTCGGCGGCGGATCGAAGGGCGGCACGGGCGGCGGGATCGACCTGGGCGGCATCCTCGGCGGTCTGCTCGGCGGCAAGAAGTAACGGAACCGGTCAGCGCGCCGTGAAGACGATCCGTCCCCCACGGCGCGCGGCCGAGCACCCCGGCAGGTCGATCGGTCCCTGACCGGACCAGTCGGTGGCGAGGCGCGCGACCTCGAGAGTCTGCGTGCGGGTCAGGCTCGCACCGAACTCGCTGTCGACGACGAGACGGATGATCCGGTTGCGCAGAGCGGCCGGGTTGGCGGCGAGGGCCGCGACGCTGACGGAGATGCCGGCCTCGGCGTGCTCGACGATGTCCTCGATGGTCTCGTGGATCATCTCGTCGAAGGCCTCGGCATCCTCTCGGAGCTGCTCGGCCGTGCGGGCGAGCGCCTGCGCGATGCCGGGCCCGAGCTCGGCCTCCAGCACCGGAAGCACGTTCTCGCGCACCCGCACCCTGGCGAAGCGCGCGTCGGAGTTGTGCGGGTCGTCCCACACCTCCAGTTCGGATGCCGCGCAGAACGCCCTGGTCGTCTCGCGCCGTACCGTCAGCACGGGACGGATCCAGCGGAGGCCGTCCTCGTCCTCGCGGACCGGCGCCATTCCCTGCAGGCTCGTGGCGCCGGAGCCGCGAGCGAGGCCCAGCAGCACCGTCTCGGCCTGGTCGTCGAGGGTGTGCCCGAGAAGGACGGCGGCGGCGCGCTCGGCATCGGCGACGCGACGGAGGGCTGCGTATCGGGCGTCGCGTGCAGCAGCCTCGAGGCCCTCGCCGCGGCCCGACACGTCGACCTCGATCTGCAGTGCGTCGTCCACGCCGAGGCGCTCCGCCGTCGCGGCGGCGGTCGCCGCGACGCGATCGGAACCCGCCTGCAACTGGTGATCGACCGTGAGGCTGAGGACCTTCATGCCCCGAGCGCGCGCCTCGAACACGGTCGCCGCCGTGAGGGCGAGCGAGTCGGCACCACCGGACAGCGCCACGAGGACGGTCGCGCCGTCTGGCAGGTCGGCGAGCGCGGTGCGGACGGCGAGACGGATCTCTGCGACGGCGGGGTTCAGCGAGGGCACGATTCCAACGGTAGCCCTCGCACAAGCGTTCTCACGCGAGACGGTTCGAGCGAAGTAGGCTTGTCCGCGGCATCCAACCGTCTTTTCTGAGGAGCACACGCATGGGCGCACACGACGCCGTCATCGAGATCCCGCGCGGCAGCCGCGTGAAGTACGAAGTCGACCACGAGACCGGACGAGTGCACCTCGACCGCGTCCTGTACACGACGTTCGGCTACCCGGCCGACTACGGCTACTTCGACAACACGCTCGGAGAGGACGGCGACCCGCTGGACGTCCTGGTCCTGCTCGACCACGCCATCTACCCCGGCGTCGTCGTCGAGGTGCGCCCCGTCGCCGTACTGAAGATGAGCGATGAGGCCGGTGGCGACGACAAGCTCGTCGCCGTGCTGAGCAAGGACCCTCGCTGGGCGCACATCCAGGACATCGGCGACCTGGCCGAGTACACGAAGAAGGAGATCGAGCACTTCTTCGAGCACTACAAGGACCTCGAGCCCAACAAGTGGGTCAAGGTCGACGCCTGGGGGGATGCCGCGGAGGCGCAGCGCATCCTCGACGAGGCGATCGTCCGGTTCGGCGAGCAGGGTCACTGACCGTCGCCCGACAGACGAAACCCCCGGTTCGCTGACGCGAACCGGGGGTTTGTCGTCGGTGGGGTCAGACGCCGACGCCGCGATCCGCCATGAATCCGATCGGGTTGATCGGCGCACCGCCGATGTAGACCTCGAAGTGCAGGTGGCAACCCAGCGAGTTGCCGGTGTTGCCGGCGTAGGCGATGACCTGTCCGGCCGAGACGTGCTGGCCGCTGCGCACCACTGTGCCGCCGGAGCGGATGTGCGCGTAGCCGGTGGCGCTGCCGCCGGCGTGCTGGATGCGGATGTAGTTGCCGTAACCGCCGTTGTAGAAGGCTGCATCGACGACACCGGACGCCGCCGCGTAGATCGGCGCGCCGCAGCCGTTGGCGAGGTCGACGCCGCGGTGGAAGCTCGACGAGCAGTTGCCGTTCGAGCACTTCACGGGGCGTCGGCCGTATCCGGACGAGCGGTAACCGCCGTGCGGGCGGACCCAGCCGCTCCCGCCGCCGCCGCCACCACCTCCGCCGCCGCCACCGCCACCGCCACCACCGGCTTCGGCTTCGCGTCGGGCAGCTTCTTCGGCCTCGCGACGCTTGCGCTCTTCCTCGGCCTTGCGCGCTTCCTCGGCCTTGCGGCGCACCTCGACACCCTCCTGATAGGAGGCGACCGTCGCTGCGGTGGCTTCCTTGAGTGCGAGGAGCTGAGTCTGGAGCGTGTCGAGGTTCGCGGACTGCTCGTCGAGCGCGGCCTGTGCCGCGTCGGCGGCGTTCTGCGCGGCGACCATCTTCTCTTCGGCGATCTTCTGCAGACGATCGCGCTCTTCGCGGGCCACGAGGGCCTGGTCACTGAGCTGCTGCGCGGAGTTGCGCGCGGCGACGGCGTCGTCGTAGACGGTCTGGTTGTACTCGAGCAGCTTGTCCATCGTGCCGAGCTTGGACAGCAGCTGGTCGGCGTCGGCTGCTGAGCCGGCGAAGAAGAGCTGGAGGGCGGTGTCGTCGCCGCCGTTGCGGTAGAGCTGTGCAGCGACCTGCCCGGCCTTCGTGGCGGCGGCGTCGGCAGCAGCGGACTGCTCATCGGCCTGCGCCTGGAGCTCGTCCGCCTCGGTCGCGGCGTCGAAGAACGCCTGCTGCGCCTCGTAGAACTCGTTGGATGCCGCTTCGGCGGCGGCCTGGGTCTCGGCGACCTTCTGCGTGAGGGCGGCGATGAGGCCTTCGATGCGCTTGACCTCGGCAGCCTTGGCCGCCTCGCTCTGCATCGCTCGCTGGACGTCGTCCCAACTCGGGTACTCGGCGGCGTGCGCGGCGTTCACTCCATTGGTGATGCCGAAAGCGCTGAGGGCGACGACACTGAGCGCGCCGACACCGATCGCCGCGCGGCGGGTCATCGAGCCGCGCTGCCAGAGAGCAGTTCGTTCGGCTGCGTTGGGTGCGCAGTCGCAGTCTTCGGATGCCGCACGGGCAGCGTCATCCGCAACCTTGTCGTTCACACGGCTCCTTCCGCCGGTTTCACAGATGTCACACTAACAACAAGTGTCACATCTGCAACAGTGGTCGCGCATGTTTGCCCACGGCGCGGGTTCGCCCGAAACGACGCGACTCACAGCATCCATCGTCCTCCCGACACGCCCGATCGGATAGAGGACTCGCCCTCGATTCGCGTTTTCGTCAAAGCATCCTTTATGCTTGAGCGTCGGCAAGGAAGTCCTCCGGGACAGACTTCGGCCCCATCGTTTAGCGGCCTAGGACGCCGCCCTTTCACGGCGGTAGCACGGGTTCGAATCCCGTTGGGGTCACTCCTACGGTTCCGATACAATTTAAAAGCATGGCCCTGTAGCGCAGTTGGTTAGCGTGCCGCCCTGTCACGGCGGAGGTCGCGGGTTCAAGTCCCGTCAGGGTCGCTCTGAGCGACAGGCCCTTTTTTCGAAGAGGGCCTGTCGTCTAAGACGCGGCAGGTTCGTTCGTGCCGCGAGGCTCTGTAGCTCAGTTGGTAGAGCGCACGACTGAAAATCGTGAGGTCACGGGATCGACGCCCGTCGGAGCCACACGGACCGTCGTTACAACGGTCCCAGAAACCCTCGCCTAGCTTCTACATGGCGGGGGTTTTGCTTTGCCCTGATGAGAGCCGGTTTCCGCCCCGTTCCCGTACCTGTCTGCCTCTGTTCGTCAACCGAACCAAACACCGTTCGTTGAGCGAGCGAAGCGAGACGAAACGGGCTCCTCGGAGACGTTGTGCCGGTTTTGTGCCGGTAACGAGTGTCTGTCGTCCCGGCAACACTGGCAGACATGAGCACATATAACCGGACCACACGGCTCACGAGCCGGCTGGATCTGAGAACAGCGTTGATCAATCTAGGCGTCGCTGTGGTGAGCGCCGCCGTCGTCGCCATACCCGCGCTCATCCAGCTCGCGGACCGAGACGGCACCATCGCAGACCGCGACGCAACGATCGACGCACTCGGCCAGGAACTCGACACGGCGAACGCACGCCTCGAGTCGCGACAGGACACGATCGAGTCACTGCGCGCCGAAAACGTCGAGCTGCGCGCAGCACTCCCCTACACGGTCTCCGCTGAGGATGTCCCCGCGATACGAAAGAGCACGACAGTAACTCTCGCCAAGGATGGCGAAGTGATCGACCTCAACTCCACAGAGGGTAATTTCGGGGCGGCGCGCTATTCGTCATCGATAGACACCCTGGGCTACAACGGTGAGACGCTACGCGTGGGTTACGGGATCTCGACGTTGACGCTAACAGACGGGATCGCCCAGTACGAGAATTGCGCTGCGGCGACCGGCTACTCGCAGATCGGCAGGATCGAGCCGCATCTGCTTAGCGCGCCGGCGACTTGCCTCCGTTTGTCCACCGACCGCTTCGCGACCGTCCAGGTCCCGCGATCCGATGATGCCTCGGCAGACGTCGTTATCACCGTATGGGAGTAGCGCGTGGTGACGCCCTTACCTGCGGAACCCGGAATTTCTCGTGGTTTAGGGCACTTTGGTTTTGAGTAAAGTGCCCTAAACCTTGCAAGGCCTGGCCCACGCCCCGTCACTACTCGTGGGCGAATGCGAGCCGTTCGACTGCGCGGTGCCGTTTCGTGGACTGGTCCAGAAACTGTTCAGGCCGTCTACGTCGTCGCCAGGGTTGCGCCAGCGTGCGATGGTCGCGGCAACCTAGCCGCCAAAGGAATCGTCGATCAACGCCCGAGCTGCAGAACTGACGTCGCGTAGCCGGCCCATCCTGATCGCGTTGATCGGCGAATCGTTCTGTAGCCACGGATTGGCACCGACGAACCAGGCACGCGCCACTTGCATCCCTTCGGCATCCGCGACCTTCTGCCACTGCTCATAGGCGAACATGAGCCGCTCCACCTGACCCTCGGACGGGTACGGCCCGTCCCACTTCGCCCACCCGTGCGAAGCCGTCGCGTCTTGGGACCCAGCCAGCGCTGCGACAAGAGTTTGACCCAGCGCCGCATTGAGGCGTCGCACGATCTCACGGAGGGCGGCGCGAGATGTGTCTGCGGCGCCTGCTCTACTCGCCATGTTGAACCTCCCACCTCCGAGCCGTCGCGATTCGAAGGCTAAGCGAACTCTCCCGCCTCCCGCACGTGCTCGAACACGTCATCGACGTCAATCTGATCGGCCGCCATGAAACGTTCACGTACCTCGCGCGGGAGATCGACCGGCAGCCGGCCGACACCAGACTCGATCAAACAACGGGCCTCGCTCGTCGTCACAGGAACGTACGTGAGTTCATGGTCCCAGATGTAGTCGACGTACACTCCCTGATTGTCGTGAAAGCGCCCGGAATCGGGGACGTAGACGTATGTGAGCACCTCCGGCGTCACGGCGCAGAGCCACAGAGTCGTATCTGAGTTATTCACTCGCAGTAGCTTCCAACCCGCGGCTGCGCTGAAACGGTCTTCCCCTCGATCAGCGTTCATCGGTCTGCCTTCCGCTTGAGCGGTATCTTCGAGCCCCAGTCCCACACCTCGTCGGGGACGTCACCGACAAAAACCGGACGGATCTCTGCCCTCGCCTTGGTGTACGTATTGCCAAGCCGATCCCTTGCATCCGCAGGAACGAGCACCGACGTGTACCCGGGGAACTCGAACCAGCCCTCAAGAACAGTGATGTCGAGATCCCAGGCGTGCTGAGATCGTTCCGCGAACTCGGCCACCGAGGCGTCGAAGTCCTGCATCGCGCGACGGTGTGTCCAGCCGTTGAGTCCCATCAGCACCGCCATCACGTCTTCGAAGCGCCCCATGTTGTTTGCGCGTCCCGAGTGCTGAGTGAGGTGGCACCACTCGCACATCGCAATCACGCCTACGAGGCGCTGAATGTGTGCACCATCCGCGTCCACGAACTCCCAGATCTCGTTGCAATCAAGCGCGGCTTCGGGCTTCGGTTCCCGGCTGCAGATCTCACACCTGCCGTCGCTCAGCTCGGAGGTAAGACGGCTAAGTTCCTGCCACCGGCCTCTCGGAAGGAACGCCCTCAGGTTCGATCCCCACACCGTGTGCGGCAATCGATCAGCGCGCAGCGAAGCGAAGGTGCCCTCTTTGAATCTCTGCCACACGACAGTCATGATTCCTCCATCCATTTCAGCGAGTCGAGCGCCGCATTGCCGCGCAGTGCCACATCGGTACGTGCCCGGCTGTAGCGTTCGGTCACCTGCAGCGAGGAGTGGCCGAGGATTGCCTGGACATCGTTCGCGGCAGCGCCGGCGTCGAACAACAATGTCGCCAACGTGTGTCGCAGGTCGTGAATGCGCAGATCGGGACGATCGAGCTTGCGACGAACTGCGGCCCAGTCAACGGCTCGACGCACGTTCGATGGATTAAGTGCGCCACCACGCGGCCCAGAGAACACCAACTCGGTACGGCGCTTACCCGCGATCGCATCCTTCACATAGGGGTAGAACGCCTGCGGCAAAGGTACGGTCCGCTCCTTGTGACTCTTCGGGCTCTGCTCGACCATTGATCCCGACCGCCCTGTAGCAAAGTTGCGTCGCACGTGGATCACTCGAGCTACGACATCGACGTCCTCGACGCGCAGCGCGCTGGCCTCTCCCGCTCGCATTCCGGTGTAGACGAGTGCGGCGAGGTACGCGCGATACGGTCCTGCTTCCACGGCATCCAGCATCACGCGTACCTCTGACAGAGTGAGGGCTCGCGACCGGACGCTCTGAGCGCGTTCATCCCGCGGTCGGCGCACGAGGCGAGCCGGGTTGGCGACGATGACATGCGCTCGAGCAGCCCCGTCGAGCAAACGACTCAGCATCGACAGAGCATCGTTTCGCGTTGAGGCCGACCCGGACCACCCGTTGACGGCCTGCTCGATGTCACCGACCGTGATGGATTCGAGCTTGCGATGGCCCAGCCAAGGTTGAACGCGCTTGCGCCAGGCGACGTCGTACGCTCGAGCCGTGGCGGGCCGAACACCGGAATCGATCGTCGGCCAATAGCGTGCATGCCAGAGCCCAAGTGTCATCGCGCCGTCCGGTCGCGTATTCATCTGAGCCTCGGCACGGACTCTCTTTGCCTCGGCGAGCGTTTCGACCAAGAAACTGCGCTCTCGGAGCTGCCCGCCAAGGCCGACGGCCCACACCCGGACCTGATACTTGTTCCGATCTGCGCGATACCGGATGCCGTCCGGCAGCTCTCGCCGCGACTTCGGGTCCAACCGGCCCCTAGCGGGAGACACCTGTTCCCCCTGCGCTCAGAAATCCCTCGATCGTCGATGTCTTCCACAGCATGTGCTTGCCCATTCGGGCATCGGGGAACGGCACACGCGCCTGCCTCCGCAACGAATCGAATGTAGATAGCGGCACCCGGCACCGGGCCGCGACCTCTCGACGCGTCAAATAGATGTCGGCATCCGCCACGTCGTCCACCGTTTCGCGACGCACTTCCGTCTCAGTGCTCATCACGCTTTCCTTTCTTCCTTGAACCTGGCTCGTCTTTCCTGTCTCCACTCGCGCGTCACGCGCGCCGCTTCATCCACGAGGGCCTTGTCGCCGGGCGTGAGCCATCCCATCCCGGCGAAGCTCCACGACCCGATCACAAGCACGTCAGCCGCTTCCGCCAGATCACCGTTCGTCTTTTCCAGGAGACGCTCGAGGCGCCACCGGCGTCGTGCACCGCGCAACGCGCCCAAGGTCACGGAGTAGCGGCGAGACTTCGTGGAGAAGTGACCGCGGAACCCGAGCATGTGCGACCACTTGGACAGCAACGCGTAGTCATCGGAGTCGGCCGCGATCGCATCTGCCGTCGCACGGATCCGGACAAGATGAGACCGCGGCTTTCCTTCGTTCGCGAGATCTTCGGTGGCCTTCGTCGCGTACTTTGCGATGTACGCGGCAACGGCCCGGTCCGACAGAGAGCCGTCCAGCCCGTCACGACGGACGATCGTCTGCACATCCATTTGCTCGCCCCACCGCAGGACTCTGGCGTCTTGTTCTCGCGCAACCGGCTCGACCGATATGACGACCTCGCGGGCCGCAGTCCGGATCGCCGCTGTCAAGTGTCGCTCGGTGATGAATGCCGGCGGCACAGGGAAGGAGTCATCCTCTGACACACCATCGAGTCGGACGATGGCGTGGAAGTGCACAGCGCCCCGTCGCTGGAACTCGGCGACCTTCGCGAATTGAACGCGCACGACATCCGCGGCGGCCTTCTGCGACAGGCCAAGCTCTGATGCGAGGCGACGGCGCAACAGGATCGTGAACCGTCGCCAAAGTTCAGGAGCATGGAACTGCCAGACGACGTGGCTCGTGTAGTCATAGCAATCCGCGCAGACCGGATCGCCGAGCGTCGGGTCGTCAGCTTCATGTGAACAACGGCAAGCCCGCGGACGCCCATGCTCGCACTCCCCCGTTCTGCGCGTTCTCGCGGTCGTGTGCACGGCACCGAACGAAGGGGCAGTGAGGGTGAGGAACACCATAGGATGCTCGGCGACGGTCGCGGGCACCCCCTTCATCCCGCCTGCAGCGCCAGCCATGATCATGTGCCAGGTGTCGCCCTTGTACTCGTGGCTGCACGATTCACATCGACGTGAACGCCGGTTGCCGCACCGCACGTACGTGAGTCCGTCTGGCTGACTCGCAGACGTGAACTGCGCGAGAACTTCTCCCGACGAGCTGTTGATCGTTGTCGAGGCCCCAGAGAGCTTGACAGGATTGGAACAGTGCCCTGTGCGAGCAGCGCCGAGGATCCACTGGTCCAGATCCGAACCCCGGAGGCGGCGCGCAACCGACTCAGCCACGCTCACGGTGTCACCGTCAGCACGGGAACTGCACAGCCCACATCACGGACCAGCCCCACGGGATCGGTTTCCCAGACCACTCGGCAGATCGCGTCCGGCTGTCCCGACCGCTGCCGAGCCTCCTGCCAGCGCAGGATGGTGGAGTCGCTGCAAGCAGCGTTCGCGATCAGATTCCCGTACTTCTCACGATCGGTCTGCGTGCTCAGTGTCGGTTGCTCGTAACTCGCGACCCATGACTCGCCCGACGGGCTCAAATAGACATCCAGGTTGCAGGGTGCCGACCATGCACTCGGTGTGGCGGAGGCACTCACCCCTTCGAACGAAACGGATCTATCGGTGGCGCAGCCCGTGGTCACGAGCGCACAAGCGAATGCGATGCCAACGGTGACGGCGAAGTGATTCTTCATGACTCTTCCTTCTGATTCGAGTGACGGCGAGGCTGGCGCGATCGGCTGCTCCGGCTCGGTGTCGGCGGGTCAACCGGCACGACGATCGGACGCTGGTTTGGGGCGAAGTAGGTCAACGCCGCTTCGCGGATTTGCTCGTCGGGAACGTGGGCGGCGCGAACACGCTGCGGAAGGCTGCCGTCATCCGGGACGACGTACGCAACCCCAGGCGTCGTGGACGGGATGTCATGGCATTGTGCGCCTGCTTGAACGGCGCCTTCACCAAGGACCATCGTCGTTTCCATGCGGTCGCGAAGGCGCAGGCCGACTGTCTGTGTGAACAGACCCCGTGCCGGGAGAGTCTCCTTCCGCGGATCCTGCAGACAGGCGAACACAACGAACCCCACCGCACGGCCCTGTGAGGCCAACGTGGCAAGCGCAGAGTTAGCGCGCCGAAGAAGCTCGCGGTCCGTTTCGTAGGCAGTGAGAGCGGCGAGCTCGTCGATTAGGACGATCACCGTGGGGCTTTCAACGCTCGCGATGTGCTGACGCGTGTGCCCAGCGAGAACCCGAGCTCGAGCCTGCATCTCCGCCACCGCTTCCTCGAGCAGCACGACCGACTTCATGGCATCATCCGCGAACCGGGTGAGTAGCGCCCGTCCCAGCGCAAGCTCCATTCCGCCCTTGCGGTCGATGCCCCACACCTGGACGGTGCCGTCATGAATCGGTCGGACCAGGCCGAGCAGCAATCCCCACACCAGGGACGCTTTCCCGCTCCCCGAAACGCCCGCGACGAGAGTGTGAGGGCCGACCCGTAGCCGCCATTGCTGCCCGTCCTCAGCCACGCCGAGAGCGACGGACTCTCCGTCCCACGTGCCGCCTAGAGGCATCGTGAACGACTGCGCAAGCGCGTCCGCGAATTCCAGGCGTAGCTCGAGCGCACCGATGTGCTGGCCGCGAACCGAGGCTCTAACCGCCGCGAAAGCCTGCGCGATCCGATCGCATGACGTCGCGAGGTCTTCACGCATCAGGCCCTGCGGCAGGGCCACCGGAACGATACAGGTCGAGCCTTCCCATCTGGGACGGCCGACGCCAGCGATGATCGTCTGCCCGCTGAGATCACGGATCCCCAGATGAAGTGTGTGCGCCAGCGACGGCCACGCCGCCTGAAGTTGGTTCGACACCGACTCTTGCCAACGCCTCGTCAGCAGACCGTGCATGTCACGAGCGGCCAAGATTCGTCGGACGACGACGATGCCGACGAGCGTCGCCACGAGCCACACGATCGCGTGTCTTGGGCCCTGTGCGAACACCGCGAACGGCAGCAGGAGAACGCTTGCGATTAGAAACCACCTGGCGAAACGCCAGATTCGCGGCCGCTCCCCCGCCCAGTACTGACGCGTAAGTTGCGCGGAAGACATCACTCGCCGCCTCGTGCCTTCGGAGCCGGCTTCATCTCCGTTGCACGCAGCGAGTACGCAACTCGCGGACGACCGCCGGTCTCCTTGACGTACGGAGTCACCGAGAGCCCGTCGAAGATCACTGGGCGAAAAGGCAGTCCCTGCGACTCCGGAGGAGCCGTCGGCTCGGCGATGCTCGCGATCTTGACCGTGACCTCGCCCTGCCCCTTCTTCGCGTCGGGATCCGCGTCGATGATCCGCACCTGCCACAGCGGCTGCCCGGTGCGCTTATCGAGGTCTTGCCCTTGGCGCTGACCGTCATCGGACCACTTCACGACCGGCTCGACCTCACCGACCATGAACGCTCCGCGCGGGAAGTACGCCTCGAAGCTGACCGGAATGGATGTCTGGATTGCCATTGAAGCCTCCTGCTTGAGTTGGGTTTCCGCGTCTACGGGAACAACTCAAGAGTCGGACGGCCCCCTGACACATTTCGGAGCACTTCCCATCAGCTACGCCCCCGGGGAATCGACCGGAACTCGAACAGCATCGACACCTTCTCGGTAAAAACCCCAGACCACATGTGACAAACGTCAAATTGCGAATCCGGTAAAAACGCCGTAGTCAAGCCCGATCCAGGCGGGGTCTCCGCACCAGCGGGCGCGGATGCGAACGTACTCGTGCTTGGCATTTCGCCCGAGAGCCGCAGGGTCCCGGACTCGACCAGCAACCTCAGTTCAGAGCGACATCCCAGGGCGGTCGGCAGCAGCTGTGAGAACTTTCTTTACTCGTTCAAGGCCGGCCTCCGGCCGGGCTGCGCCGCCTGCGGTGCGTCCGGTCCTCGCTCCGCTGCGGTCCGGGCGCTCCTCAGCGACGCAAGCAAAACCGGCTGTCACAAGTTATCCACATGCGTAGAGCCTTCAGAAAGTTCCATGCGATAGTAGGGTCATGACCGCGATCGCACCTAGCACTCCTGAACCTCAGGTCGCGGAGGAATCGCTAAGCATCGTTATCCGGGGATCCTTCAACCCGACGATGTTCGTTCCAACGTTGTTCCGAGATGCCGAACTACTCGGGCAGATCGAGTTCGAAGCAACCGAAATCGAAGCGATCACTCCCGAGTGGACCTCGTTGCGGCTCGGGTGGGCGAAGCTCGACGTGACACAGGACACCTTCCAACTCAGGACGGATCAGGTCGAGGAGTACGCTCGACTGCGTGATCTTGCGGTAGGAACCTTGCGCATCCTTGAGCATCACTCAATTAGCGTTCTCGGCGTAAATCAAGAGACCCATGCATTGGTAGGAGATCCCGAACACCTTCATGCGCTTGGGGATGCCCTCACCCCGAAGGAAGACTGGGAGCACTTCCTAACACTCCCTGGGATGCGGTCGATCTCCATGTGGGGAGCGCGGAATGACGGCTGGAAGGGGCACGTGCAGGTCACCGTTGAACCATCGGTGCGTTACACTCCCGCGTTCTTCGTCTCCGTCAATGATCATTTCGAGCTCGAGCATGCAGAGCATCAGCCCTCCACTCGAACCGGAGCGTTCGGTGACGGCCCCGCCACCAACGTGCCAGAAAAACGCCAAAGAGCGATCGACGTCCTACTCGACGAATGGGACAATGCGATGAATCGGGCGCAAGACGCTTACGCGGGGATCGCAGCCATCGCGACGGGGGTAACCCCATGACCACCTCCACGCTACTGACACCGAGCAATGCGCTTGTGGACGAGACCAAACCGGATGCGTCCTTGCACCCGAGCGGTCCCTTGGTCTCGCGGAGCCACCACGCTGGCGACCGGAATCAACCAGCCAACCTGACATACGGGTTGCCTCGGAACCCGCAGTCGTTTAGCACGGCCGCGGAGCAGCGCACCGCAGGGCGGCCAAGCGGGCCGCGTGATGTGCGGGTTTCCGGGCTCTCAACGTGGACTGGCCGCGTCGTCGACATTGACGACGGGCTGTTCACAGCCGAACTTACACCGGGCCCCAAGACGCCCGGAGCGAAGGTGCTGGCCGATTTCGAGCTCGACTTAGTCGTCACCGAGAACGAGGAGCTGTGCGTAGGCGACGTTGTCTATGTGACGGTGAGACGTGTACGCGCCCCTCATGGGTTACCTAATGAGACTAGTTCCGTCCGCTTGCAGAGAATAGGAAAATGGACGGCCGCGGATGTGCAAGAACATTCGAGCCGGGCACAGGCGCTCTTTGACGAGTTCTCAGCTTACGTCGAGGACTAAATGGCCCCTCCCTCGACATTGCAACTTCCTGCGCCAGACGAGATCGAGGTATCAGTTTTTGGACCTGGTCGCGGGGAAGGAATCGCTGTCCACCTCGGAAACAGCACGTGGATAACAATAGACTCATGCGTGAACCAACGCACAGCTAGCAATGTTCTCATCGACTATTTTTCGCAAATCGGTGTCGATCCTGCGGAGTCCGTCGAATTGGTCGTCGCTACCCACGCGCATGACGACCACACAGCTGGCTTGGGTGCACTGTTTGAGTCCGCGCGGAACGCCTGGTTCGTTCCGTCTGGAGCCAACGCCAGCTCGCAATTCTTCGCCTCAGTGGTGGCAGACGAAGAGTTTGAGAAGCAATTGAACCAATCCGTAAGACGCGAGTTCCGCGCCGTGCTTGGCGAGATACGGAGGCGCCGGAAGCCTGCGGTACGAATCGCTCATGAGCAACGCGTCTTGCTCCGGCTACCAGCGACCGGGAACGTCCCCGCGGTAACAGTGACTGCGCTCTCACCATCGGATACAGCGATCCTCCGCGCAAACACCCGCATCGCGGAAGGGTCGGCGCAGGCCGGGCAGCGCAAGAAATTGGCTGGCGGCGATCCAAACGAGCACTCCGTTGCTCTGTGGATCGAGATCGGCGCGATCGCGGTTCTGCTTGGCGCGGATCTGATCATCGGCCCTGACGCCTGCGGCTGGAAACATGTGGACGAAACACACCATCCGACGTTGACTGCAACCCTGTTCAAGATTCCCCATCACGGATCGTCAAACGCCCATTACTCACCCACATGGGCTCGGCTCGTGAGCGACGATGCGCTGGCGGTGTTGACGCCTTACCGTATGGGGGACAAGTCAATCCCTCAGAGTACCGACCTAGAGCGCATCAACTCACTGGCAGCACGAACCTACGTGACAGCGAATCCAGTTGCACCGACGCCGTCCCGTGAACTAAAGAGATCCCGCGCAATCCTTGGCAACGTGGCACGCAATATCAGAGAGGTAGACGGAGTACCCGGGCAGGTACGTGCTCGTAGGCGGATATCGAGTGCCGAGTGGCGAGTGGACACCTTCGCGCCAGCCTACGAATATGTGTGACTCGGCGTAGCGTTCCTCGGTGTGCCGGTTCTGTGCCGGTAGCTCCGCTGAAACCACCCTCCACCAGCCGCGACCAACCATGACGCCTTCCGCGGAATCACGGGGCAAACGGCGACCAACGAGCATCCACTGCCCCGCCGCATCCAACTGAAAATCGTGAGGTCACGGGATCGACGCCCGTCGGAGCCACACGGGTCATCATTACAGTGATCCTAGAAACCCTCGCCTAGCTTCTACATGGCGGGGGTTTTGCTTTACCCCGACGCCGAACTTGACCACATTTTGGCCACACCTTCACTGGCTGCCTCATCGAGACGACCAGCCACGTGGTCAAGATCGTCATCGAACAGGTCTGCATACACATCCAAGGTCATCGCGGCCGATGCGTGACCCAGCATCCGCTGCACAGCTTTGACATTCGCACCCGCGGAGATCGCGAGCGACGCGGCCGTGTGGCGCAGATCATGCACTGTCACTGTCGGGAAGCCCGCGTCACGCTCCTGGAGACGCTTGAGCGCCGGGAGAAACACCCGCTTGCGGAAGTTGCCGTTGCGCATCTCCAGGCCACGACTAGAGACGAACAGAGACTCCTGGAGTCGTTTCCCTGCCGCTCTTGCCCGCAGCGGAGGCTCTAGGAACGCAGGGAAGGGCACAGAGCGGCGTTCATGCGTCTTCGGTGTTCCGCGAACTAGTGTTCCACGCACGTCGGTCAGAGCTCCCTTCACATCGACGCACCTACGGGAAAAGTCGATCGACGAGACCTTTAGCGCAGCCATCTCTCCCCACCGGAGGCCGGTGTAGGCGAGGAAGGCGATGAGATCCGCGTGTCCATCACACTCCCGCGCGAGAGACGCCACCTGGTCATGGGAAAGGTACCCACGGTCGGTCGCGCGCTTTCGCGGCATCTGCACACCATCGGTCGGGTCGCGATTAATCCGACCATCCCTCACGGAGTACTTCATGAGGGCCGCGAGAACGAAGTAGATCTGGCGCACAGTCGACGGAGCTAGGCCCTCCGCCAGAGTCGTGATCCACGCCTGTACTTCGCCGTGTCCGATCTCGACGAGCCGCCGGCTTCCCCACGTTGGCAGGATATGGCGATCGAGCGTGTACCTATACCCCGAGAGCGTGCTTGGCTTTATCTGCACCTGGCCTGCGATCCACTCCGCGGCGACGTCTGCGACACTCACCTTCGAGCGGGACGGATCGAGCCACTCCCCGCGCATCTTCGACACCTCGACCGTTGCGAGGTAGTTGTCCGCCTCGCGCTTCGTGCTGAAGCCACGCTTCGTCGTCTGCGTCCGGTCAGGACGCCGATACCTCACCCGACATCGCCGTCCTCGCGCCGTCTCGTACGATTCCACTGATCCCATGACGACCTCCCCCGTCGATCGGACCACAGGCCGCAGACATTCGCGTGGTCGCAGCAATTCACCGCTACAGCCGCTACCCCGCTACATCAGCGAGATGCCACGCGAGGATCTAGACCGGCGTCCGCTACAGCGCCGCTACAGTCGCCACACCACCGAGGGCAAGCGATGGGGACCATCGCGCGGCAGCTTTACATCTCACCGCACAATCTCCGTTCGTCCCACAAGGCCGGGTCTGCTGATCCTTCTTCTCGCGGGCACGTACGTGGCGGGTCGCGCGGCGTTCACCCTGCCCCTCTTCGGCAACCGACTCCCGGGTTGCTGTTAGGCACGACGACCGACGCTTCGGGCGTCGAGGTGTCCAAAGCGGCTTCAGCGTTTCCGCCAATAACGATCGTTTTCGGCGTGATCCGGTCTGGAGTCCCGGAACGGGGTCCGTTAACGTTCACCGGAATCCCGATACGGCGGGGGTTTTCGGTCGGCTCGTGAACCGGCGTTGACTCGGCGCCGTACGGTAGTTCGGCTGGCCTATCTCTTGATGATCTTCGGCGGGGTGAAGTCTCCGGCAAGGGTTTCGGTGGTGGGCGAGTAGAGCCGGAGCATCGGGGCGAACGCTCCCTGTGGTGCGGGTAGCCAGTTCGCTTCGCGCTCGGCCCCTGGAGATGCGTGTTGAATGTAGATGTCGAGTGAACCGTCAGTGTTGACGATCAGTGGGTCTCGGTCGCGAATCACGAAGCGGTTGAGTCGGTTCGGGACCTGGAAGCCTTCGCCGTCGTACATCGTGAGGGACCAGAAGGCATCCACGCCCGGCTGTTGGCCGGCGTCGAAGTGGAGCACGTAGTTGTGCTCCCCGGTGAACGGTTGACCGTCGGCGTCGACGAAGGCGTTGGGGTAGATCGCGTCCTCGGGGAGGTTTGCTCCGAGCCCGGCCATTGCGACAAGAGCGCGCACGCGATACGAGGTGCCGTACGTTCCGAACGACTGCTCCCAGTTCCACCCGTTTCGTACGATGCCGATGCTGGCTTCGGTCATTGCTTTCACGAGATCCTGCAGGGCCGTGTCTCGAGCTGCCGAGACGGCGGCAGTAGCAGCATCGTCCAGCACCGCAGGGTTGAAGTCCTCGCCTGGCACGATTCCGATGGCGCGCATCCGATGCAGGATCGGGTAGTCGTTAGCGTGCGGCGGGTTCTCTTTCAGCAACTCGGCAAAGAGTGTGAAGAACTCGACGCTGCTGAGCGCGTTCACCTGGTCCAGTGGCGGTGTCACATCATCCACGCTCGGGTCAACGGGTGCAGCAGAAGGCGTGCCTGATTCTTGGCCGTACGCGTCCATACGGGTGATGCGGTACTGGTCCTGGATGCGGTGGACTTCCGCGAAATCGTCGGGGCCGTTGCTCTGTGTGCGACCCATGACCCAGACGTGCGGCGTCGGTGCGACTATCAGGTCGAGTCCGCTGGGGACTTCGCCGCTCCACGCGGGTGGCGCGATGAGGAAGTCGCGGGCTTTACCGAGGGTGTTTCGGCTGCCAGGAACGGCGAAGATGTCCGTCCACATGTCGAGCATGGGCGTGAGGTAGTACCGGTCAGGCGCATCGGGCGTGTGGAGAATCACAGGTCCGTCTCGGAGATCGAGCCACGCGAACGAGTAGAGCGTGTCGAAGTTGAAACGCACGACGTCCTTGGATTCTGCTGCGGGGTATTCCCGGGCGTGTGCGAACTGGTTCGCTGGTGCCCGCAACAACGCAGTATTCGCGTCTGGGACGTTCGTCATCTGGCGCCGCGTGTACTCCATCGTCACGAGCGGGTACGCGTACAGGTACGCGTCGACGGCAACCTTGCTGAGATCGAATTGCGACATTAAGTTTTTCCCCCTGGCTCGCCGGTACCTCTAAGCCTAGGGTGAACCGCGCCCCAGAGGCCACAGTTCCGAATGGCGCAGCCCGCAACCACCGATGTCAGAGAGGTGCGCGCCTGGCCTGCCGGAAACGATCGTTTGCGGCGGGATCGAGTCTCTGGCTGCGAACCGACTGCCGCTAACGCACACCGAAACTGCCTTACGGCAGGGGCTTTCGGTGCGCGTCAAATCTCCTCCGGCGTCGGGACTGCGTAGTGCTCGAGCTTCGCCGCGGGTAGGGCGGGCTATGCGTCTGCGATGGCCTTCATCGCCTTCCATCCGTGGGTGACTCCGCCGCCGCGCGCAGCGCGGCAGCGACCATCACAGCTTCGGCGACGTCGGCTTTAGACGCGCCGGCATCGAGGGCACGCTTGGCGTGGTCCTCGATGCAGTACGGGCATTGCGTGGTCACGGCGACTCCGACGGCGATGAGCTCGGCTTAGACCGGTGTGGTCTGAGATCGTGATGCCGGCAGCAGACAGGATGCGTGCTATGTATGGCTGTGCCTCGATTCTCACGAAACCTGTCGGATTCTCGCGGTAGTGCCCGACAGGTCGACAGTCGTCTCGCTCGCGCCCAGAGAGGAGTTGCTCAGCGCATCTGCACTTCTTGAGTCGTTCGGCTGAGGGCGCGGTTCATCTGTCTGGCGGAGGAGAATCCGGTTCGTTCGGCGATCTCCGACGCTGAGAGCGTATGCGTCCCGAGTAGACGGTCGATCTCGCTTATGCGGCGTCGCTCGATCTCTCGTCGTGGGGTGGTGCCGAATCGGTTGAACGTGCCGTGGACGGCGCGGACGCTCACGGATAGCTCTTTCGCAAGGCGGGCGACGCTGAATGCGGCGTCACGGAATCCCGACTCGATTGCGAGCTGGGCGACCATGAAGAGTCCGTCGTGGTGGTGGGAGTCTCGGCCGAGCTCATCGCTGTCGGCTTCATCGAGCGCGCCGGCGATGAGATGCTCAAGTGAGAGGGCCATATGCCGTCGCCCGGACTCTGTTGTCGGAAGATCCTCGTTGAGGACGGAGTTCGTCATGGAGATCAAGGCCCTGAGTGATGCGTTGCGCATCGAGATCGGTTCGTGGAATCGGAACCGGGAACCTCCTGGCCTGAGGAAGGTCGGTTCGACGTACCAGACGAAACGGGCCGTCTCGGTGAGCGTGCTGGCGGTGGTCGGGGCCTCGCCGTCGAGCAGGATCAGTGATCCTGCCTCGGCCTCCACCGATGAACCGTCGACCTGGAAGTCGATTCTGCCCTCGACGGTGTACACGAGATAGATGCGGCCGGGAGCTTCGGTGAGCGAGTAGCCCGCCGAATTCGACCATGCGCGGCCAATGCCGAACTTCGGATGCTGCATCGTCTCGGCCACTAAGCCCGGGTCGGTTGCGCCCCGGGGGTGCCATCCGAAATCGTCGCATCGCTCGGCCGCCAGCACACCCATTGTCATTGTGAATGAACTTCCTAGTCTCGATATATGTGTCGTTTAGGTAATGCTCGCTCGGGTGAATCGTAGTCAAAACCGAGTCCTCGGGTCATTTTCTGCAGATTGCAGGACCAAAATCTGCAAATTTTCCTTTAGTTAGCGTCATCCTCCCACTACCTGACCGATTCCTGTGAGTATTGCGGGGTCTCAGTGTTCTGGAGGGGGAAACATGGTTGATACAAGTGCGCTCATGCGCCGGAACAGCAGTACTCGGCGTCGGAAGAGGGCGGTGGTGGTGACCACCATCACGGCGATCCTTGCCAGCTTGTTCGTCGCGACGCCTGCGATGGCGGCGCCTGTCTACGAGATCGAAGGCCAGTGGGTGGACGCCCCGGCCGTGGTCTCAGCCGGCGACACCGTCAACGCCGAGTGGCGCGTGAATGTCAACGATGACGCCCCAGCGCCCTCCAACGAGCCGGTGGACAACGTCACCGCGACCCTCACGGTCACCGGTGGTATCTTCACGGATATCCCGACGCTGTGTCTGACAGAAGGCGTCGACCCCGTGTCGTCGATATCGGAAGACGGCACGGTCCTCACCTGTAACCTCGGCACGCGAGACCAGGGCACAAGCGCAGTATTCCTCGCCACGGTCGAGGCAAACGGCGAGACAGGGGATGAGCTGAGCATCGATGGCTCAGTCCCGGGGGACACGGCCACCGTCCCCCCGATCCAGACCGAGAACCCGTTCTCGATGGACCTGACGTTGGGAACCCCCACCAACGACTGGGACCGCAACTATACGACGAACACTACCGACTACCGGTTCCAGTGGTCTCTTCTGCTGGGCGCCAACAGCGAAGCTGGTCCCGACAGTGTGACCTACACGATCACGACGAGCAACACCGTGAATGCCACGATGGCCGTCGGCCCTGGAGCGTGCCAACCCTTCACCGCAGGCGTCGCCGGCGGTCACCCCTGGACGAGCGGCGATCACCCCGCCGACCAGCTCAGCCGGTTCGTTTCTTCGTGCACGCTCGTGCAGACCGGTCCGAACACTTTCGATCTCACGCTCACCGGGATCGACTACTCCGCCGTGACGGCGGCGCAGAAGGACTCGACGGGCGCAGGCATCAACCCGTCCGTCGATGTCATCGCCACCGGCGAGATTGTCTTCCGCGTAGCTTCCTCGGCCGCGCACACGATCAACGTCGAGGCGAACACCCCAACGTACACCGCCGGCTCCGGAGCTACCTATACGGATGACCCGGCGAACAACCAGTCACAGAAGATCACCACGGACTTCGGAGCCTTCGCCACCGTCTGGGACCGCATCTACACCAACTCGGGGGGTACCAACTGGGATGACACCTATCGTGTTCCCACAGGTGAGCGTGTGCAGGCGAACGCTGTCACCGGTCTCGGACCGATTTTCGCCGGCCGGGACATCCCAGTTGACCAGTTTGGGCTTTGCATGCCCCTCGACAACCGGTACGTGACCTACGACTCTGTCGTGACCACTTCGATGGACACCACCGACATCGTCTACGAGTACTACGTCGGCACCGCCGCGACCCTCGACCCGAACTCCGCCGCCTATGACCCGAACGCCTTCACCTGTAATGAAGGTGGCGCAGACATCGGGGCAACAGGGTGGACGACGGTGGAACCGGCTGACAAGTCGCTCGTGAGGGCCGTCCGCTTACAGTTCCCCCACGCGGCTCTGAACCCCTCGGGCAACAGTGCCATGCGCGTCCGCCAGATCATCAAGGAGGGCGTCGCACCCGGCCAGGACATCTGGGAGTTCGGTGGGTGGCGCCAGGCCGGCGGCGACTGGATCGCACAGACCAACCCGGCATCGGGTGTGACGAACACACCGGATGCGCGCTACCCCTTCACCACCGGTGTCCGTCGTGACATCCTTCGAGTCGCAAGTCTGCAGCCCTTCATTGAGAAGTCGGCCGACCGCAACGTCGCCCAGCCGGGCGAATCGGTCGTCTACTCGCTCGATTACCAGGTCTCTGGTTCCGACGCGGACGGCGTCGCCGACGGTGTCACACTTACTGACCAGCTCCCGGTCGGCCTGACCTACGTCGCAGGATCCGCGACGCCGGAGCCGGTCATCACCACTCGCGCTGACGGTGGGCAGACGCTCACCTGGAGTCTCAACGGAGTTCCAGTTGAGACGCAGCAGGCCCTGACGTATCAGGCCCGCGTTGGCGACGATGTTGAGCCTGGAAGCGCCCTGACCAACACTGCGCAGGCTGCAATCGGAGGAGTCTCGTCCGAGCAGTCCACCGCTGAGGTGCAGATTCCGAACGACGGTTACACCACGATCGGGAAGACCGCCGATGAGGCGTACATCCCGAACCTGGCTGGCGACGGTGTTGGCGAGGGCTCGTGGACGGTGACCCTGCGTTCGCAGGACCCGGTCACCCAGGCGTTCACGGACACCATCGACATCCTCCCGTACAACGGTGACGGCCGCGGAACCTCGTTCTCCGGCTCCTACACGCTCACCGATGTCACCGCGATGGCCGGTTCCACGGTGTACTACACCGATGCTGACCCGGCGACCCTGAGCGACGATCCGGCGGACGCGTCCAACGGATCTGCCGGCGACCCGACCGGGAACACGGTCGGCTGGACGACCACCCGCCCGGCGACCCCGACCGCGATCCGCGTCCTCGGACCGGAACTGCTTCCCGGAGCAACGCAGTCCTTCGTCGTCGGCATCGAGACCGACGGTGTCGAGGGCGGCGACGTGCTGGTGAACCGTGCTCAGGCGATCGCGGAGCACACCGGCCTGGTCATGCGGACCTCGGCCCCGATCACCGTTGCGAACTTCTACTCGGCATCGCTGAAGAAGTACGTGCAGAACGCCGCTGGCGAGTGGGTCGACGCGAACACGGCCACGGAGTACCCGACCTACAGCGTCGGCGACACCGTGCCGTACCGCATCGTCGTCACGAACACCGGTCAGGGCACTCTGACCGATCTCGTCATCACCGACGATCTGTTCCCTGAGGGCTCCTTCACCGTGGATGAGCTGGCTCCCGGCGCCGAAGAGGTGCACGAGTTCTCCATCGTCCTCGAGGCGGGCAGCCTGGACACGGTCGTGAACACCGCATGCGGCACAGCCGCGATTCCCGGAGACTCGGAAGTTCCCCCGACGATCAACTGTGACCCTGCGGGTATCGAGGTTGAGGGGGAGCCGACCCACACGAAGGAGATCGTCTCGGCTGCTCCGATCGGCGGAGGCCAGTGGGAGATCGTTTACGCGCTGACCGTGACGAACGAGTCGACTTCATCGACGTCGTACTCGCTCGCGGACGAACTGCACTTCACCGACGAGGTCGACATCGCTTCGGCGTCCGTGACCAGTTCGCCCGACGGTGTCACCCTGGCCACTCCGGCTTGGGATGGTCAGGGCAACCTCGCCGTCGCCACCGACGTTCCACTTCTCGGATCGGACGACCCCGGCTATGCGGCACACGTCTATGAGCTGACGGTGGTCGCTGATGTGCCCCTGCAGTTCACGCCGGGCGGGACTCCTCCAGCGACGGAGTGCGCCGTGGACGGCGAAGACACCGACACGGCGTTCAACAACACATCAGAGCTGACACTGCCCAGTGGTGAGATCGAGCCTGACCAGGCGTGTGCTCCGGTGCCATCCATCGATATCGCCAAGTCCGTGTCCGACGGCCCAACGGCCAACGGCGACGGAACCTGGACGGTCACGTATGACGTGGTGGCCACTAACAGTGGTAACGCTGAGGGCGTCTACGACGTCACCGACCGCATGACCGCCGATGGTGACCTCTCGGTCATCTCCGGCGAGGTCGTTGAAGCTCCCGTCCCGACGCTGCCGACCTGGACCGGTCTAGGCGACGAGGGCGCTGCGGAGAACGTCATCGCCAGTGACGTCGAGCTTCCTGCCGGCGACACGCACACCTACCGCATCGACGTGGTCATCGGACTCGCCGAGGGCACCGAAGGCGCGCCGATCATCACTCCCTGCTCCGCGGAGCCGGGAGCGGGCGGCAGCGGCCTGTCAAACACGGCGGAGATCGAGCACAACGACCTCACCGATGACGCCTCGGCGTGCATCACCGTCGGCGTCGTGAGCGTCGACAAGACGGTTTCCGAAGGCCCGACGCCCAACGGCGACGGAACCTGGACGGTCGTGTATGACATCGTCGCCACAAACGTCGGTGCAGCCGACGCCGACTACGACGTATCTGACCGTCTGCACTTCGGTGGAGACATCGAGATCTTCGACCACGAAGTACGTTCGCTGGACGACATCGAGGTGAACGGTGACTGGACGGGTCTAGGTGCTGAAGACTCGGCTCCGGAGAACGTCATCGCCGAGGGCATCACCTTGGCCGCAGGCGCATCGCACACATACCAGGTCGAGGTCATCGTCCAGATGGACGAGGCCACCATCGACCCGGGATCCCTGGAGTGCCCGGCACCGGGCACCGGCGAAGCCGGCGGTCTCGCCAACTCCACCACGCTGACCAGCAACGGCATCGTGACCGAGGACGAGGTTTGCCCGACGCTGCCGCTCATCGAACTCAACAAGGAGATCGTCGCGGGAAACCCCATCGAGAACGGTGACGGCACCTGGACCATCGAGTACGACGTCACCGCCACCAACACCGGACAAGCAGCCGGCGACTACACGGTCACCGACCAGCTCCAGTACGGCGACGGTCTCGAGGTGCAGTCCGCCGAGATCACCGACAGCCCCGACGGTGTCGACCTGAACGACGGCTGGACCGGACAGGGCGCAGCAGCGGACGCCGCCGAGAACGTCATCGCCAGTGACGTTACACTCGACGCCGGCGTAACGCACACCTACCGGGTCACGGTCATCGCGTCCATGGACACGGCGGCTGTCACCCCCGGGAGCCTCGAGTGCCCGGCACCCGGCTCGAGCGAATCGGGCGGGTTCGCGAACGCCGCCGGACTCACCCACAACGGTGAAGATCAGACCGACGACGCGTGCGCGTCACCGCCGCTAATCGAGATCACCAAGTCGCTCTCGGGCGCGGTGACTCCGGTTGACGGGCAGCCGGGCCAGTACGACGCCAGCTACGAGGTCACGGTCACCAACAGTGGTCCCGGGGAAGGCACGTACGACCTGGATGACGAGCTTAACCCCGGCGACGGCGTCGAGATCGTCGGCGTCCAAAGCGTTTCGTCGGACGTCGCGGACTCCGTGGGGATCAACGATGGCTTCGATGGCCTGACGGACACGCGCATCGTGACCGACCAGCCCATCGCCGGGGCGGCCGATGCGCCCGTGGTCCACACCTACACGGTCGTCATCCGGTACGCAGCGGACCTGTCGGGGATCGACCTTCCCGACGGTGACGTGTGCACCACGCCGGATGGCGAGGCCCTGCCGGGAACGCTCAACAACACCGCACAGGTGGATTGGAACGGCATCGAAGACACCGACGACGCGTGCGTGATCCCCGGCGAGCCCACGCTCGACAAGGCGCTGGTCTCCGCGAACCCAGTCGGCGACGGCCAGTGGGAGGTCGTCTACGACCTCACCGTCGGCAACACCGGCACCGAGGCCACCACGTACGACCTGGACGACGAGTTCCTCTTCGCCCAGCAGGTCACCGTGGACTCCGCATCCGTCACCGGTCCTGCTGGTGTCGAGATCAACGCCGGATTCGACGGAGACGCCGACCAGCGCATCGCCACGGACGTGCCGATCATCGGCCTCGACGACGACGGGTACGCCCCGCACGTCTACCACGTCACCGTGATCGTCAACGTGCCGCTGTCGTTCGACCCAGGCGCCGTGGACGGCACCGGCTCCCCGGCCTGCACAGCTCCGGCCGGCGACAACCTCCTCGAACAGGGCCTGAACAACGCAGCCACCCTGACCGACGAGAACGGCGACACCATCACCGACACCGACTGCGCGTCCCTGCCGTCGATCAGCATCACCAAGGCGATGGACGGAGAGCCGGTCCAGGGAAGCAGCGGACAGTGGACAGTGAACTACACCATCACGGTCAACAACGACGGAGCCGCCACCGGCGCATACACGGTCACTGACCGGCTGCGGTACGGCAACGGCATCGAGATCCGCTCCGCAGCGGTCACCACCGCCCCTGAGGGCGTCACGCCCGCAGCATCGTGGAGTGGGCGCGGTGCAGTCGGAGATGCGGCGAACGTCATCGCAACAGATGTGCCCCTCGCAGCCGGCGGGGAGCACGTCTACCGAGTCACCGTCAACGCGTTCCTGAACACGGACACCGCTGACAATTCGGCAATCACCTGCCCCGAGCCCGGATCGGACGGCAATGGTGGTTTCGCGAACACGGCAGGACTCTCGCACAACGACCTCACCGCCGATGCGGAAGCGTGCGCTGTGCCCGAGTGGCCCGAAGATGTTCCGCCGCCGCTCGCCGTCACGGGTGGAACGGTTGCGCTCGGCGTGGTCGGTGCAGGTCTCCTGCTCCTGATCGCCGGCGGACTGCTCCTCTACGTCCGCCGCCGCCGAAACGAGTCGCTCGCTGAGGTAACCGAGTAACAACACCGGCAGAGGTTCGGGGAGCGTCTGACTTAAGGGTCAGGCGCTCCCCGTATTCATTCGCGCACCAGCGCCGCGGACGGCACGCTACCAGTTATGCAGTGACGCGATATGAGAGGAGTCCGAGGGTGCACACTGATCTGGACAGCCTCGCGGCCGTTAGCTCGGACCGTGGTCGCGAGATCGTGATCGACCTACTCTGCTCCGCAGTGAAGCAGGAGCGGCTCGCCCGGGGTCCGGCACGACGCGTGGCATTCCGATCTACGCGATACTTGTTTGGCGGTGCGCTTCACCTAGGGATCGCTGCAACCGACATCGCACACGCGCTCGGGGTCAACCGGGACGGCGTTCGAGTCCGCGGCTCGATAAATGGGAACCTCCATGCAGCGACATTCGTTGTCGGTCGAGATCATCGACAGCTGACACGCGGCAGGTTGGATAGAGCTTGTCTGGCCCGACGACGTGGGAACAGTGGGGTACCGGGCATCCGATCTTCTTGTCGCCTTTGTTCGACATCACAAAGAATGTCGGAACCGGATCAGCGGCACAGCACCCCGCCGATAACGATCGTTTTCGACCGTCTCGTCACCGACTGCGATCATCTGCGCGACACGCCGGCACGTGGCCCGCCGATACCCCCTGCCGAAACCTAAACGCGCCGCAACCCTGGCTGTACCGTTTTCGGCATGGCACACGAAGTCGGCTACGCCCGAGTCTCAAAGCGCGAGCAGAACCC